>CAYOVM010000006.1:3706-12629 GCA_964407355.1 uncultured Enterobacteriaceae bacterium | reverse complement strand
ATGTAGCCCTTGCGCAGCAGCGTCTTCTGGATGTCGTAGAACCGCTGCGCCACGTTCTTGCCGCCCAGGAACTCGGAGCAGGCGTCCCGCCACTCGAAGGCCGCCACGGGCTTGTTGTCCGGCCAGCGCTCGCAGAGCACGTCGAACCCGCGCTTCGCGTTCCCCGAGATCCGGTCCAGGCCCGGCGTGCCGCCCGACTGCGCCGCCTCGACCACGCAGCTTGTCACCTCGTCGCAGTCCTCGTCGATGCCCACGACAAGCGGCACCAGCTTGAACCCGATCGGCTCGGCGATCTCGATGTCGCGTTGCTTGCGCGCCATCACGTTGCCGCCGTCGACCTCGATCTCCGTGTCGATGGCACCGAGCAGGGCGGAAGACCCCCGCGCGCCCTTCGACTTGTCCTTACCCGAGTGGTGCACGATCATCACGCACGCGCCCGTGGACTCGATCAGGGCGGCGACGGCGGCGTTGAAGGCGCCCACGTCCTGGGCGCTGTTCTCGTCGCCACCCATGAGGGCGCGCGCGAAGGTGTCGATCACGATCAGCACTGGCTTGGCCGGAAGCTGCGCGATCACGCCGCCGAGATCCACGCGCCCGGCCTTCTCGCGCAGGTTGAAGGCGGCGCCCACGATGTAGAGCGGCACGTCCTTCGTCCCGTACTTCTGGCGCAGCGCCTTCGCCCGCTTCACCATGCCGCCCCGGCCCTCGTAGGCGAGGTAGAGCACCGGCCCGGCGTGCACCTTGCGGCCCATCCAGTCCAGCCCGGCGGCGACGTGGTACGCCTGGTCGAGCGCCACGAAAGTCTTGCCTTCGCCGGGCGCGCCGAACGTCTCGGCGTAGCTGGCGCGCAGCAGCATCCCCTTGATGACGTAGCCGGCGGCCGTCTGTTCGAGGTTCGCGAACTCCGAAAGCGAGAGCAGCGCCGCGCCGCTAACTAACGTCTTGTTCGTTTTGTCAGCCGGTATTAACGGGAAGTCCTCGGGGCTGGCCGCCTTGCCGCCCGGCTCCCCGCTGGCGTAGCGGTAGGCGCTGCGGATTGGCTTGTCCTCCAGCTTGCCCTCGCGCCAGCCGCAGCCGTGGTCCCAGTCCGGGCCGCGCATCAGGTCGCACGCCTGGGCGTAGGACACGCCGAGATCCCGCAGGGCCGCCGCCACCCGGAAGGCCGTCTGGTCGCCGCCGGCGCCCTTCACACTGCGCTCGGCGGTCCGCAGCCACTCCCGCGCCCGCTCTACGACGGGGTCCGGGGCGTCGGCCAGCGGGGCGGAGGGCGCGGCCTGCACCCTCGGGGTGCCCAGGCGCGCCACCAGCCACTCCGGCGCCCAGGCGATGGCGGTGCCGGGGTGCTCGAAGGCGTACTCGCCGGCGGGCACGGCGCTGCCCGGCGCCACCACGTAGCCGCCTGTGCTGCGCACGTCCAGCCCCTTGCCCAAGGCACCCACGCTGTTCGGGACGCCCGCGTGGCCCTCCGGCAGCCGGTAGAAGAGGTGCCGCCCGCCGGTGGGCGTGAGCGTCGTCAGGGTGTCGGGCAGATCCTGCGTCATGCGCAGGACTTCGAGGCTGTCGTTGCCGCCCTTGTTCACGTCCACGTCGATGACCGCCAGCCCCTCGCAGTGGATGCCGATGTTGGCCTCGGGCAGCGGCAGCCAGTACATCTCGACGAGCGCCGCGTCGCTGGTGGCCTTGAGCGGCCAGCCGTTGAGCAGCGGGGGATGCTTCGCACCTGCTGCGATCGGGAAGACCTTGAAGCCCTTGGCCGCGAGGGCGAGCGCGTGCTCGAGTTTACTTGCCATTCAGTGCCCTCTTCGCTTTCGTCGTGAGCGGGCGCACGAAGCGCAGCTTACCCGGCAGCTTGTGCTGCGTGTAACCTTTTGCTTCGATCTCGGCTTTTGTCATTCCTTTGCTGCCGGAATGAAACGCACGCCGCGACACTGACTGCCCTGCTGCGTCAATGTAAACACGCGACTCTTCGCTGCGACCGTGGAAGATCCACGATGCCGCGCGATACACGCCGCCTTCGTGGCCGACGTTCGGGTCGGCGTAGCTTACTAATGCATCCGGCTTCTCGTGCTGTCGCAGAATGCCTACCGCCGCGCTTATCGCTTCGGTCAGCAGATTCGCTCGATGGCCGTCCGGTGCCCACAGTCGACTCAGTTCCCACACGATGCCGCCGTCTTTGAGCACGAACTTTGCAATGTTTTTGTTCGCAGGAATCGACCACACCACCAGCGCGTCTTCGTAGCCGACGTAGTAGCTTTTGCCGCTCGGCACGCAGTGCGAGTAGTGGCCTGCGCGAATCTGTTCGATAGCGCGCAGTCGATCATCGCCGATTAGCAAGCGGCCTTTACTTGCCATAGCGCTCCATGATGGCGGGCTTCGAGTACAGCGGGAACCCGGCGGCCCAGGCGGGCGGGGTGCGCATCAGCTTCTCGAGGTAGTCGCGGGCGCCGGGCGCCTTCGCGGCGTCGACCTCGAGGTTCAGGTCATCGTACGTGTGCAGGACGATCGCTGCCCCCTTGGAGTCCAAGTGTAGCATGCCTTCGGCGAGGAAGTCCCGGCAGAACCCCTGCACGATGTTGTTGAAGAGGCTGCCACCGTACGTGCCGATGCGCACCCAGTTGCTGCTGTTCTTGGGGTCGGCGATGATCTTGCCCTTGCGCTTGTCGTCCTGCCCCGGCTGCGTCATATACGTCAACTGCGGCCCGTACTCGCCCTCGAGCAGCTTGGGGTACGGGTAGCAGATGGGGCGGCCAGAGGGCAGCAGGCACCAGAGGAACGAGCCGACGACCTTGTACTTCGCCACCCGGCCAGGGTAGCCGCACTCGTAGGCTTCGCCCGGATTGCGCACGGCGTTGATCGCCGCGTTCTCGATCTGGCGCCACGTATTCTTGATGCGGGGATGCGCCGCGCGCCACGCTTCCTTGAACTCGTTGGCCTGCCGGTCGCCGATCTTGCCGCTGATCTCCGGGTACGCCTTCGCCATCGTGTGGAACGACCCGACGCCGCCCTGGTAGCCGAACGCCAATTCCGACACCTTGCCGATCTGGCGCTCTTCGGACGGGTTCTTCACCGACTCGACGGGCACGTTGAACATACGGCTGTAGGCGAGTTCGTACAGGCCCGGCCCCGTCTTGTTGTCCGCCTTCACGAAGGCGTCCAGCTTCCATTGCTCGCCCGCGAACCACGCCTGGCCACGGCCTTCGACGTTCGACCAGTCGCCGTGCACGAGCAGCTTGCCCGGCGGCGCGACGAAGAACGACCGCAGGCACTTGGACACCACGGCGAGTGGCGGCCCGTAGATCGCGTCGATTGCGTCGTGCCGCCCCTCGCGCACGAGGCGCAGGATCTTCTCGACCGTCTCCGGCTCGGGGATGTCGCGCGGGAGGTTGGCGGGCTGCACGCCGCGCCCCGCCCATCGCCCGGTGGCCGCGCCGTGGTACTGGTACATCTGCCGCAGCCGGCCGTCGTCGCCGGCGCGCGCGGCCATCACCTTGAACTTGGCGTTGCTCGCGCGTCCGGCCTCTTGGCGCAGCGTCAGGACGTGGCGCGCCTGTGGCGGGATGTCGGTGCGGGCGAGCAAGTCGACGATCGCCTGCTTGTCCAGGCTGTCCCGCGCTTGCGGGCAGCCGTTCTCCGCCAGCCACTCCTTGATAGGCGCGAGCGCCGTGCACGTCGTGGCGCGGCCCCCGGTGGCGAGCGCCATCTGCTCGTCGTAGGACACCTTCATCGTCTCGGCGAGGGCGATGGCGGCCTTCGCGGAGTCGACGTCGATCTGCACGCCGCGCTGGTTGATCTTGTAGTCGAGCAGCCACACGGCGCGCTCGCGGTCCGACAAAGGCATCAGCCGCTTGTCCAGTTCGCGCTCGACCCACACGTCCTGCTTGCAGTAGGCGTGCAGGCGCTCGATCTTGTCGGGGTCGGTCCACCACACGGGGCGGCCGTTCACGATGGCGCGCGGCCGCGCCATCCGCAGCATGAGACTGCGGCCCTCGGCGTCCTTCAGGACGTGCAGGCCCAGGGCGAGCGCCGCGTCCTCGAGCGCGCCGGGCAGCCCCATCGCGTACGCCTTCGCCATCGTGCAGTAGGTCTGCTCGGGGCGCAGGACGGGCCAGCCGTAGCGCGGCACCATGATCTGGTTCCAGATCTCCAGTTCGAAGGGCGCGTTGTGAGCGACGACCGGCAAGCCCGCCATGATGTGGTCGGCGACTTCGTTCGGTAACGGCATGCCCGGCGTCCAAATCTGCGGCTCCGCGTCACCGATCGCCCACGCCATGCACCAGACGTCGGTGTCCGGGTGGCGCGCGTAGCGGTGCAGCCCGACTTCCTTCAGGTCAAGGACGCCGCGCGTTTCGAAATCGCAGTGTAGAACCGGCGAGTTAAGCATCGCGCCTGTAGTTGCGAAGAGTCTTGCAGTGCGCCGTGCGCGCGGGCGACATCCACGTTCCGTGCGCTACTGCGTCGAGTATGTTGTCGCGACGAGTGCCGTACTGCAAGTTGCTCTCGCGCGGATTCATGCGATCTCCGTCTTTATGCCGCACTTCCATGCCCGGCGGGCACGGCCCCAAGAACGCCGCCGCGACCAGCGAATGAACGGTGCGCGTGTTGCCGCGCCCGAGTGCCACGGTCGGGTAGCCGTTGCTGGCCTTACCAGGACGCAGGATGCGCCCGCCGCGAAGCGACGAGCGCACCCTGCCGAGGCTACTTACCTCGTAGGCCGGATGGCCCAGGACGGGTTTCCAGACCTCCACTTCTAGAACAGCGACGCGGCGCCCGCGCCGGTGGCCGCCGCCTTGTCGGCAGCGGCCTGCGGGATGGCCTCGAAGTCGTCGGCCGCCGCCACGCCACCGCCGGCCAGGCGCTCGCCGTCGCGCAGGAACTGCACGCCGAGCAGCGACGCGTTGATGCGCTTGCCGAACTGGTTGTCCTGCGGCCAGATCTCGACGATCGCATTCACGTAGCAGCCGGAGTACGGCTTGCCGTCGGCGGCGACCAGCGGCTCGCGCTGCGGGCCGACCACCAGCGGGCGCGTCTTGTTGCTGGCGTTGATGAAGAGGTTGCCCGCGTAGCCGTCGTTGTCCGGCTTCGAGTCGCCGTCATGCAGGCACAGCTTGTCGCCCGCCTTCAGCGCACCGTAGACCTTCTCGGCGTCCGCGCCCCACTTTTCCTTCGCCGCCGCGCGCATCGCCGCCGCGATCTCCCCGACCGCCGGGTGATCCTTCGGGATGATGAACGCGCACGAGAACTTCGCGTCGCCCTGGCCCTGCACCTGCTTCGCTTCGAAGATGTTCGCGAACGAACACCGCACATCCTTGATATGCACCTTCGCCATCTGGACTCTCCTGAAATTGCCGAGGGGGAACTTCTGGTCTTATCCGCGATCCTCGGCGGCTACCGCGATTCTATCTTCTCGAAGTCGTTGGCCGTCACCAACTTGGCCGGGGGCCGCTCGTCCGTGATAGGCACAAGGGCTGTGCCGCTCGACACCTTCTCGACGAACGGCTCCAGTTCGGCGCCCGCTTCCTTCTTCTTGCCCTTGGGCGCGTCCTTCGCCAGCAACTTCTCCATCTGCGCCGGGGAGATCACCTCGGGAGGCGCGTACGGGTCGATCGCCTTGCCGAGCGCCCACTTCACGACGGCCTCTTCGGACTTCCACTTCCGGTTCGCGCGCTTGTCCACCAGCTTGAAGCCGGGGATCTCGGCGCCCTTGGACGCCTGCTCGTAGGCGTACTGCTCGATCGCCTTGATGCGCTCCTTCACCATCGGGATGCTGGCGAGGGCGGCGGCCAGCTTGGCGTAGTCGACCACCGCGCCGGGCTTGTCGGCCAGCGCGAGCGCCGTCCCGCCCTTGACCGGCACCTGGACGTCGATGGTGCCGAAGTCCGCCAGCGTGATCGCGTGCTGGTGCCGCTCCAGTTCCGGGCAGTCCTTCGCGTGCGGGCAGAACTTGCAGTGCTCGCCGGCCGCGAACGGCGTCGCCGGGTCGCGCGACTTGACCGCCGCCTCCTGCACGTCGGCGATGAAGTCCAGGATCTCGTGCGCCTTGAAGTCGAAGTCGCGCGTGGGCTTCGCCCCCTCGAAGCGCGGCTGGCAGATGCGGACCGTCACGTCCTTCACCGCCTTGCCGCACTCGAGCATGGCGCCGAGCGCGTACAGCTTCAACTGCGCGTTGTCCTCCACCTCCACGTAGACGCCGCTGCCGAACTTGAAGTCCTTCACCAGCAGGTGCTGCGTGCTTGGGCGGTAGCGCACGTAGTCGGCGGTGCCGCCGAGATCCGGGTCGATCTTCGAGAGCGCCTGCAGCAGCGGCATCTCCGTCCAGCAGATGTCGCCCGCCTTCAGGTCGGCGGCGATCTCGTCCAGGTAGAGGTTGACCGCGTCGATCATCTCCAGGTCGCACTCGACCTCGAAGCCGTCGACCTTCGACTTCTTCAGGAAGAAGTCCGACGGCTGGATGCTGCTGTCGCCCAGGCACTTCGCCGCGATGTCGTGCGCGTACGTGCCGGCGGCGGCGAAGACCGACCCCTTGTCGTCCTTGTAGTTGACCGAGGGCGGGCAGCGCAGCCAGCGGTGGGCGCTGCTGGCCGAGAGACGTGCGTGGACTCCGCTCATTGATTTTCCTCGTGGGCGATCAGTTCGCGAAGGAGCAGAACGCGCACGCCCTGCTCCGTGATGTCGTGCGGGTTGACGCTGGCGAGCAGCAGCATCCCCAGGCTGTAGAACCCCGGCCCCATCAGGCCGCCTTCGGCAGCGCGGCCGTCGCCTTTTTGATGAACTCGGCGCGCTGCTCTTCCTTCAGGTCGCGCACGCGCGACACGCCGAACGTCGAGAGGATCTTCTTCGCCTCCGCGATGCCGGTCGCCGAGTCGGGGAAGGACTCGAACAGCTTCTCGAGCGCCTTCTGCGCGTCGGCCTCGGACGCAATGGAACTCGCAGGAGTGGCGGCCCCGGTCGGTGCGCCAGTCGGGGCGGTCGCCGCAGGCACCGTCGACGCGGGCGCGGCGGTACTGGCAGCCGGATCACGGCTCTCCGAGGACGGGGAACCCCCCGCCGCTCCTGCTTCCGGTTTGGCCTCCGCGCCTTTGCGCGGCTGGCCCTTGTCGCTGCGCCCCTTGCGCGGCTTGCCTTCGACGATCGTCGTGCCGGCCGCGCTGGTCAGTTTGCCGAGCGCCACGATGGCTGCGTCGACGTTGGGGTATTCGAGGGTGATCTTCACGGTCATCGTTTTCTCCGAGGTAGTCAGTACAGTTTAGCGAGTTGTTGCACTCTTGTCAAGATTACTTGTTGAATCCAGTCGTCGCACGATCCGGCCCAGGTGACGACGTCGATCGTGACCTTCGTGTCTTTCGCCATGCTCACGAGCCGGTGCACGGCCTGCACGTTGTTGCCCGGCACCCAGTCCATCTCGAGCATGTAGCCGTGGTCGGCGGCGGACAGGTCGATCGCTGTGCCGCCGGTGGCGATGTTCAAAAGCACCACGTCGATCGCGCTCAAGCGGAACCCGGCCATGATGGCTTCGCGCTGGTGCTGCAGCGTGTCGCCGTTGATGATCTCGACCCGCAGCCCTGCGCGGTGCAGTAGCTGCTGCAGGTGGTACATCGGCTCCTTGTGCCAGCCGAACACCACCGTCTGCTTGAGCAGCCCGTTGTTGATGGCGAAGATGATCTCTTCGGCGAGCGGCCCGGCCTTCGCCATCGCCACGTCGATGCGGTCCTCGCGACTGCGGGTGTGGTTCTCTTCGAGCCACGCCAGCACCTGATCCTCCGCCAGCCCGGCCGGGATCTTCAGGTCCGCCGCCGTGGTCGGCTGCACGCGCAGGAAGTTGAACCCGATCTCCGGCATGTCCGGTGCCACGTCCCGTAGCGTACGGCGCAGCATGCACTTCGCCAGGAGGGCGCGCAGTTCGGGGATCATCTCGACCTTCGTGCCGGTGGCGATCCACGAGTCGGGCTTCAGAATGCAGTACCGGCGCAGGAAGTCCTCGTACGCCATGCCGACGACGCCGAACGCCTTCAGCATCGGCCAGAGGCTGGCGGCGGACTTCGGCGCCGGGGTGCCTGACAGCGCCCACGTCGCGCCGGCCTGGTAGGCGAAGCCCGTCTTCCCGTACACCATGCCGGTGCGGGCGGCGGTCGGGTTGCCTGCAAAGTGGCACTCGTCGGGGATGAAGACGTCGACCGTGCCCCGGCGCCCGGCCTCCCACTGCGCGCGGGCGTGGTCGTACGACCAGACCTGGAACCGGGGCAGCGGCCCCTCCCACCAGCGCTCGACCTCGCCCATCCACTGCGGCACGGCGATGGCGGGCGTCGTCACGAGCAGGGTGCGGGCGCCGGCCTTGCAGGCTGCGCGGATGGCGGCCGGCGTCTTGCCCACCCGCATCCCGTCCGCCAGCAGCGCGTGCCGGCGCGCGGCGAGGAAGTCGCGGGATACTTCCTGGTAGGGGCGGAGGTCGGGCACTACGCCGGAAGAGCGAAGATCTGCAGCTTGTTGCCGTCGACCACCGCCACGAGCGGATGCTTCAGTCGGTGCGCGCCGTCGAGCAGCCCGCTCGCACGATCGTTGCCGAGGTTGAAGTGGCAGAGGTTCGTGCCGCCAGGGTAGCTACGGCCCCATGCGGCGCGCTCCACCTGACGCTGGCGCTCGAGTTCGGCGACGCGCTTGATGGCGGCGCGCGCTGCCTTCTGGCTGATCTTCTTCATTTGCGCCTCTCCGCCACGGCCTTGCGCACGGCGCCGGGGTCCAGGTCGAACTCGTCGCAGAACCAGAGGAAGGACTTCTCTCCCTTGGCGGGCGAGGCGATCCACTTCACCGTCTTCTGGTGCTCGACGCGGGCGTCGGCGGCGGCCTCGTCCTCGGTGCGCTTCGCCAGGCTCACGCGGCTCGCGAAGATGGCGGCCAGCGTCTCGCGGTCGACTTCGTTGACGTTCAC
>CAYOVM010000006.1:0-3606 GCA_964407355.1 uncultured Enterobacteriaceae bacterium | reverse complement strand
TTGCCGTACCTCCGCTTCAGGAAGTCTATCGACAGCGCCATCTCGTCGAAGCGCCCGTCCTTCACCTCGTGCAGCATCCACGCGCCGCGCCAGTGGGCGTTGGTGAACGGCGACAGGTACTTGTAGGTGTGCTGGTAGAACGACCCCGAGATGATCGCCGTCATGCTGTTGCCGTCGGCCCGGCGGCCGAAAGCGATCTCGCGCCCTTGGAGGTGGCCGGCGAAGGCGCTCATGTGCAGCTTCGCCAGGATCTGCGGCGCCGACGTGATCGGCCTGCCCATCACGCCGGAGGGGAAGTAGTGGCAGAACGCCACCCCACCGATCGCCGCCGGCTGCAGGAACGGGTGCACGCGCCAGCCGTACTCGGGCAGGCACAGGTCGCTCTTGTCGATGGTGCCCTCGAGGAACGGGTGCTGCTGCGTGATGCGGTCCAGGTGCGACTCGTGGTTCCCCTCGAAGAACTCCCGGTACGGGCGCCAGGTCTTATCGCGCGCCATCTCCGCCTCGATCGGGCCGAGGAACTGCTGCATGCCCTCATGGAACGCCGCGATGTCCTTGGAGTAGCGATGCTCGGCGAAGTCGCGCTCGCCCCGGCCGAATACCGACAGGCTCGGGAAGTCGCCGAAGTCGCCGATGCAGACGATCACGTCGGGCTTCTTCTCTGCCAGGTACTGGCCGTACCAGCCGAGGTGCTCCATCGGCACGCCGGGCATGACCTGGGCGTCGGGCAGCACGGCGATCTTGAGGCCGTGCGCGGGCACCGGGATCTCGAGGTCGATCACGTTGCCGATGCGGCGCGCGTACTGGTTGGCGATGGGCGAGGGGCCGGTGCCCTTGACGATGCCGTCGCGCCAGGCGGCCTTGCGCCGCTCTTTGTACCGGCGGTCGGCGGCGAGTTGATCTTCGTGGTTCTTGTAGGGCATCAGCGTACCTCCAGTTTCGCGCGGGCGCGCTCGCCCAGTTTGACCATCGCGTCCGCCATCGTGCTCGACCCCTTCAGGGTCTGCACCTCCTGCGCCACCTCGCCCACCTCTTCCATCATCACGTCCAGCCAGAACTCCATCGTGGCGTCCTCGTTGTGGCGCGTACCCCACTTCAGTTCCTGGGCGCGGCGCTCGGCACGCACCTCGTCCAGCAGCTTCTCGAGGCTGAAGCGTCCTCTGACTCCTTCGTTGTCCGTGCCTAGGCTGGTGGTGTCGCACTCGGCTACTTGGGCGGCGGCGAGACAGACGGCCGCCACCTGCACCAGTTCCTTGCGGTAGTTGTCGGTCACGGGCAGCGCGCCCCGCAGTGCTCGCCGAAAGAATGGCCGCACTGTGTGCACGGCGTGCTCATGGTGTAGCCATCGCCGAATTTGCGCAGCGCTTCGGTTTCCTTCGTGCTGTGGACGAACTGCCGCGCGTGCTCGTGCTCTGCCGACGGCACTTGTTCCGCCGGCGCGTGCTGCGCCTCCGCCCACAACTGCAGGGCGGCGAGTGCGCGCCACGCGCGGCACACGATGTGCGGCTGGCCGTCGTCCAGGCTGTTCGGGTCGATGGCGATCGACAGGCTGTGCCGCGCGATGCAGTCCTCGTGGTCGGTCGACTTCTCGCGCGCCCAGTGTACCGGCTGGCCGGGGTTGTGCTTCTCGTTCGAGCGGACGCTGTGGCGCGCGATCAGCGCCAGCGCGTCAGGGAAGTAGGCGAAGAGGCCGCGCGACACGGCGGCCTGCTTGCGCTCGGCGGAGGACAGGCTGTCGATGAAGACGCCGGGTTTCGCTTCGTTCACTTCGTCACCTCGCAGGTTGTCATCAGCTTGTTGCGGATCACTTGCTCGCAGAACACCTCGCGCAGCCGCGCCTCCACCAGCCGGGCGTCCTGGTACGACGGCGCGGTGCGCACGCCGAAGTACGTCCCGGCGTAGAACCCGGCGCCGAACACGAAGCCGGCGGCCAGGAGCGCGGTGCTGACCTCGTGCTTCAGAGGCGCACCATCGCGATTACCGTGCCGATGACGAACATCACCGACCCGGCAAGGTAGAAGATGTACGGCCAGAGCGCGGGGTTCATCAGCGCCCGGCTCGGTACGCTTCGTCCAGCGCGGCCTTGAACTGCTCGGGCGTCAGCACGTACACCTCGGCGCGGAACTCGACCGTACCGTGCGGGCGCAAGTACCGCGTCATATCGGTGTCCGGCGCCGTCTTCGACGTGAAGTCGATCTTCTCGGCGATGAAATGGCCGAGTTTCTGCCCCATCGCACATTTGATGTGCCGGCGCAGATCGAACTTGGACTGGCCGAGCACGAAGGCGTCGACTCGTTCCACCATGTTCGCGGTGTCGAAGCGGTGCATGATCGCGTGGGCTGACGATGCGGCGCTAACAGCGTCGTCCTTCAGGGCGGCGTCGATTTCGCCGATGGCGCGGCGGATACGGTCGGTGTGGCGGCTCATGGAATCTCCTAGCGGTTGAGGATCACGGCGACGGCGTCGATCGCCTCGTCCAGCGTGGTCACGCGGAACGGGGTCGCCTCGTGGATCATCGGGTGCCCGTCGTGCGGGTTCCCGTTCGCCTCGATCGCCACGACGGCCGGCTTCTGCAGCGCGTACGCCCAGGCCAGTTCCATGATCGTGCCGAGCGAGGGCTTCTCCAAGCCGAGCAGGTTGACGAGCAGCGCATCGCAGCGCTTCACGTCGTTGAAGTCGCGCGTCATAATGCCCCGGCTGGTGAAGAACACGCCTCGGTCGGCGTACTCGCGGAAGTCGGTGGCGATACGCGACTGCTCCCCGAGGGCCACCTTGGCGCGCATCGGGTTTAAAACCTCGATCTCGCGCAGCCACAACAAGTTGCCGGCGTTGATACGCCAGTCGGTGGCGTCGGCGCCGGAGAGGCCGGCGATTCCGCCGGCGAGGTACACGAGGGGTCTTTTCATTGCGTCCTTTCCGAGTGTGGAAATAGTTTACCGCGAATCGCGGGGCACGTCAACCTTTCGGCGCAGTCGTGGAAGCCGTGTTGTTCTGCTGTGTTGCGGATACGTTGACGAACCAGTTAGGCTTGTCCACCAGCGCGCGCCGCGCCTCCAGATACTCGGCGCACTCCCACGGCTTCGCGGCAAGTTCCTCGGGCGTGGTGCAAAGCGACCTGATCCGACGCTCATACGCCTCCAGCAGGTTCCTCAGCGCAACGCTGGCGGCATTGCCCCAATCGAAGAACTTGCCAGCTTCGTCCATGAGTCCGCTGGTGGATACTGGCTCTGCGGCGCTGGTGTTCGTGGTGGTGTACCCACGGAAATCGCAGGGGTGTCCGCTGGCAGATAGGGCGACGGCATTGGCGAGCGGCCCCCGCATCCCCTCGATGGCGAGCCGCGCCTCGTCCCGCTGCCGCAGGGCATCGGCTGCGGTCTCCTCGTTCTGCTTCGCCAGCAGCTTCCAGGCGGCGCAATGGCGCTCAAGCTGCTCGATGCGGGCGGTCTGCCATGCGTCACGCGGGCACAGAAGGCGATGCTTGAAGTCGCACGCTGGCGCATCCGTCCTCGGCGTGTCGCCGGTTAGGGGTGCGGCGGGTGTGGGAGTCGAACCCACCCCCGGACAGGCACCGGCCTGCCCCGCCGCGTTGTTGGTCCCGGTCTCGGG
>CAYOVM010000005.1:38346-48350 GCA_964407355.1 uncultured Enterobacteriaceae bacterium | reverse complement strand
CCGGCGCCGCCGAGCAGTACATGTACATCCTGCGCGACGAGTCCATGCACTGCAATTTCGGCATCGACCTCGTCAACACCATCAAGATGGAGAATCCGCACCTCTGGACCGCGCAGTTCCGCGAGGAGATGCACGGGCTCTTTCGGCGCGCGGTCGAGCTCGAATACCGCTACGCCGAGGACACCATGCCGCGCGGCGTGCTCGGCCTGAACGCGCCGATGTTCAAGGAATACCTGCGCTTCATCGCGAACCGCCGCAGCCAGCAGATCGGCCTGGATGTCCTGTACCCGGGAGCGGCCAACCCGTTCCCGTGGATGAGCGAGATGATCGACCTGAAGAAGGAAAGAAACTTCTTCGAGACCCGGGTCATCGAGTACCAGACCGGCGGCGCGCTCAGCTGGGATTAAAGGCGAAACCCCAGGGACCAACGTGAAAGAGGAATGGAACGAGATGAGAATCACCGCGTGCAAGGCCGAGGACGATTACAGGCTGTGGCTGCGCTTCGAGGACGGGCTGGAGGGCAGCGTGTTCCTCGGCAACCTGCTCGAGATCGGGGCGTTCCAGCTGTGGCGCGACGTGCGCGAGTTCGAGAAAGTGAGCGTCGACCCCGAGAGCGCGACGGTCACCTGGGAAGGCGGCATTCGACTTGACGCGGATATTCTCTATCATGACGTCAAGCACCACCCAATTCAGCAGGCCGGCGAAGGGAAACCGACGCCGGCAGTTGGATAGTCCGGGCCAGCTGCGCCGGGCTTCTTTTGTTCAACAACCTTGAAGGAGATTGAAGATGGCGAAGAAAAAAGCGAAAAAAGGCGGAAAGAAAAAGAAGAAGAAGAAAGCGTCAAAAAAGAAGAAGAAGTCAGTAAAAAAAGCTGGTAAAAAAAAGGCGGCAGGCACAAAGAAATCCGCTAAGAAGAAGAAAAAAGCGGGAAAAAAGAAAAAGGCGAAGAAAGCCGCCAGACCTACGGCCAGCCCTGCGGAAACGACGGAGAGCGCTCCAGTTGCGCCGCCGTCCACCGCTGCGACACCCGGCGCGAGAACCGCGCTGAATCCAGCGGCCGCATGGCCGTTCCCCACCGGGTCCCGGCCGTAACCGGGAACCGAGGGAGCGAGGCGGGGGCGAAAGCCCTCGCCAGCCCTCGAAGCTCAGCGGACCGGCTTGGTCGATCGACCTAGCTGGGGAGAAAGATAGGCCGGTCCGCGAGGCTTCACATGTACCACCCCATTCTATCGGGGGTCTCGCCCGAACTCGAAAAAGCCTTCGAAACAACGATTTCGAATAGCAACGTCGAATCGACTGGAAGAGACGGAACTCGTTGACAATACAGGGAAAATTTACATATTATGACGCCCTGCCGCATCGCATCATCCAGCTAGACTCTAGAGCGTTCTACTCAGCTCACGAGAATTCTTCCCGGCCGCCGCCCAGTCCAAAGCAGCAAGGGATCGGCCGAAGAAACACGGAGGTTGAACATGAACACGATGTCCCTGACGGCTGCCCGTGCTTATTCGACGCTCAAGAGCATCCTGGCGCTGGTCGGCCTCGCCGCGCTCTGCGGCCTGGCGTTCATCCCGACGCCGCGTGAAGCGCTCCTGAAGCACCTTCCGCCGCTTTCCGCCTTCCTCATCACGGAGGAGGCGCTCTCCACGACAACCACCGCCGGACTGATCCAGGCCGGCGCGATCGACGGCGCCCGCGAGCAGCGGGCAATCACCGAATATATCGCCCGGCGCTACCGGGTTTCGGACCAGGCCGTCGCCGGCTTCGTCGCGACCGCCTACCGGGCCGGGAGCGAGTACTCCCTCGATCCGCTTCTCATCCTGGCGGTGGTGGCGATCGAGTCGCGCTACAACCCGGTGGCGGAGAGCGACCTCGGCGCCAGGGGCCTGATGCAGATCATTCCGAAGTACCACCTCGCGAAGCTGGCGGACTACGGCGGCGAGCGCTCGCTCCTCGACCCGTACGTCAACATCATGGTCGGCAGCCAGATCCTGCGCGAGTACCAGCGGCGCCTGGGCGACACCGAGGCCGCGCTGCAGATGTACGGCGGCGCCTTCGACGAGCCGACCCCGCTTTACGCCAACAAGGTGCTCGCCGAGAAGGCGCGCCTCGAGGCGTTCCGGCAGAAGGCGAAGGAAAAGGCCGTCTAAGAGCGAAACCGCAGGATCCCCTCGGCGGCCGCCTCGAGGTCATCCATGCTTCGCGTGTAGGCGAAGCGCACGAAGTGGCTCGTTTCGTTGCTGCCGAAGTCGATGCCGGGCGTCGCCGCCACGCCTTGTTCCTGAAGCAGCTTCAGGCAATACGCCCGGCTGTCCGATCCGCAGTCAGCGTATATGTAGAAGGCCCCGTGGGGCTCCGCAGGGACTTTCAGTCCCGCTCGCACGAGCGCCGGGAGCAGGAAGTCGCGGCGTTTCTCGAACTCATCTCTCCTGCGTTCCAGAATCGAGAGGCTATCCGGCGAAAAAGCCGCGATCGCGGCGTGCTGAGCGGCCGTGGGCGCGGAGATGAACAGATGCTGGGCAAGCTTCTCGAAGCCTCGCACGGCGCCCGCCGGCAGCACCACCCAGCCGAGCCGCCAGCCGGTCATGCAGAAGTACTTGGAGAAGCTGTTGACGATCACTACCTCTCCCGGCAGCCCGAGCGCCGTAGAGGGAGAGAAGCGCGGCTCCTCGCCGTACACCAGCCCCTGATAGATCTCGTCGATCATCAGCACGCCGCTGCGCTCGGCGATGAGCTCCGCGATCGCCCTTAATTCCTCTTTCCCGATCAGGGTTCCGGTGGGATTCGATGGCGAGCCGAGCAGCAATCCCTTGGTGCGCGGGCCCCACGCGGCACGCACCATTTCGAGGGTCGGCTGAAAATTTTCCTCGGCGCGCACTCGCAGCGCGCGCGCCTTGCCTTCAAAGGCGCGCACAAAGTGCCGGTAGCCCGGATAGCCGGGATCGGGAACGAGGATTTCATCGCCGGGGTTCACGTAGAGGGCCGCGGTACATAGAAGGCCGCCGGACGCTCCCGAGGTGATCGCAATTCTTTGCGGGTCGACCTTCTCGGAGAACCTTCTCAGGTAGTGATCCGCGATCGCTTCGCGCAATGCGGGCAGCCCGAGCGTCGCCGTATAGGCAGTCAAGCCGTCACGAAGGGCGCGTATCCCGGCTTCCACGACCGGCGCCGGCGCCGTGAAGTCCGGCTCGCCGATCTCGAGGTGCACCACGCGCCGCCCGGCGGCCTCCAGCGCATGCGCGCGCGCCAGCACGTCCATGACTTCGAAAGGCTCGATCTGCGCGGCGCGCAGCGCGGTTCTGTTCGATGTGGCGATAGTGCGGGGATTATAATTCCGCGGTGGACGAGCAGCTCAAGAAGAACGCCCTCGAGTATCACCGGCGGGGCGCGCCGGGCAAGATCTCGATTCTGCCGACCAAGCAGCTGACGAACCAGCGCGATCTCGCGCTCGCCTATACGCCTGGGGTCGCCGAGGTCTGCAACGAGATCGTTCGCGATCCGGGCCAGGCGGCCGAGCTCACCTCGCGCCAGAACCTCGTCGGCGTCGTGACGAACGGCACGGCGGTGCTCGGCCTGGGCGCCATCGGCCCGCTTGCCGCGAAGCCGGTGATGGAGGGCAAGAGCGTCCTTTTCAAGAAGTTCGCCGGCATCGACTGCTTCGACATCGAGCTCGACGAGCGCGATCCGGCGAAGCTGATCGAGATCATCGCCGCGCTCGAGCCGACCTTCGGCGCGATCAACCTCGAGGACATCAAGGCCCCGGAGTGCTTCACCATCGAGCGCGCGCTGCGCACGCGGATGAAGATTCCCGTCTTCCACGACGACCAGCACGGCACCGCGATCACCGTCGGCGCCGCCGTCTACAACGGCCTCAAGGTGGTGGGCAAGAAAATCGGCGAAGCGAGGCTCGTCGCCTCGGGCGCCGGCGCCGCGGCGCTCGCCTGCCTCGAGCTGCTCGTGAAGCTCGGCATGCCGCGCCGGAACATCATCGTCACCGACATCAAGGGCGTGGTGTACAAGGGCCGGCGCGAGGAGATGGACCCGGACAAGGAGCTTTTCGCGATCGAGACGCGGGCGCGCACGCTCGGCGAGGTGATTGCCGGCGCCGACATCTTCCTCGGCCTGTCCGCCGGCGGCGTGCTCAAGCCCGAGATGGTGAGCAAGATGGCCGAGCGGCCGCTGATCCTCGCGCTCGCCAATCCGGAGCCCGAGATCCTTCCCGAGCTCGCGAAGAAAGCGCGGCCCGACTGCGTCATCGCCACCGGGCGCTCCGACTATCCGAACCAGGTCAACAACGTGCTGTGCTTCCCGTTCATCTTCCGCGGCGCGCTGGACGTCGGCGCGACGACCATCAACACCGAGATGGAGCTCGCGGCGGTGAAAGCGATCGCGGAGCTCGCGCAGGCCGAGACCTCGGAGCAGGTCGCGCTCGCGTACGGCATCGAGTCGATCAGCTTCGGCCCGGACTACATCATCCCGCGGCCGTTCGATCCGAGGCTCATCGCGCGCGTGGCGCCGGCGGTGGCGCAGGCGGCAATGGACTCGGGCGTGGCGACGCGGCCGCGCGCCGACATGGATGCCTACCGCGAGTCGCTCTCGCAGTTCGTGTACCACTCCGGCCTCATCATGAAGCCGCTGTTCTCGGCCGCGAAGAAGCAGCCGCGGCGCGTGGTCTACGCCGAGGGGGAGGACGAGCGCGTGCTGCGCGCGGTGCAGATCGCGGTCGACGAGGGCCTCGCAAGGCCGATCCTGATCGGCCGGCCGCAGGTGATCGAGCAGCGCCTGGAGCGGCTCGGCCTGCGCGTGCGCCCGGGCAAGGAGTTCGAGCTCGTGAACCCGGAGTTCGATCCGCGCTATCGCGATTACTGGAACACGTATCACCAGCTGACCGAGCGCAAAGGGGTCTCGCCCGAGTACGCCCGCCTCGAGATGCGCCGCCGCCACAGCCTCATCGGCGCCATGATGATCCACAAGGGCGAAGCCGACGGGATGCTGTGCGGAACGTTCGGCCGGCACGCGCTGCACCTGCACTTCATCGACCAGGTGATCGGCCGGCGTCCCGGCGTGCGCCACTACGCGGCGATGAACGCGCTGATCCTGCCGGCGCGCACGGTGTTCATCTGCGATACCTACGTCACGCCCGATCCCGACGCCGAGAACATCGCCGAGATGACGCTGCTCGCCGCCGAAGAGCTGAAGCGCTTCGGCCTGAGCGCCAAGGCGGCGCTCCTGTCGGCGTCCAGCTTCGGCTCGTTGAACACGCCTTCGGCGGAGAAGATGCGCCGCGCGCTCGAGCTGATCAACGAGCGCGCGCCGGAGCTCGAGATCGAGGGCGAGATGCACGGCGACGCCGCGCTTTCCGAGGAAATCCGGCTGAAGGAGTTTCCGCGCTCGAAGCTGCGCGGCGAGGCGAACCTCCTCGTGATGCCCACCGTGGATGCGGCCAACATCGCCTTCAACCTGCTGAAGACCGCCGCGGGCGGCGGCGTGACGATCGGCCCGATCCTGCTCGGCGCGGCGCGCCCGGTGCACATCCTCACGCCATCGGCGACGGTGCGGCGCATCGTGAACATGACGGCCGTCGCCGTGGCCGATGCCAATGCGCCTCGCGGCCAGGAGCAAAGCCTTTTTTGATGGAAAACGCGGCCAGCAACGTCGCTCCTTTCCCCGCGAGCCGGATGAAGCCGCGCGCGGGCCTGGTCCTGACCGGCGGCGGCGCGCGCGCCGCCTACCAGGTGGGCGTCGTGAAGGCGGTGCGCGACATTCTGGGAAACCCGGTCGCGAACCCGTTCCCGATCCTGTGCGGCACCTCCGCCGGGGCGATCAACGCCGCGACGCTCGCCGTCTACGCCGACGACTTCTCGCGCGGCGTGGCGAACCTGCTCGAGGTGTGGGAGCGCATGCGCTGCGAGAACATCTACCGCACCGATGCCTGGAGCATCATGAAAAGCGGCGCGCGCTGGCTCTCGGCGATGATGCTGATTTCGCGCCACAACCCGATCTCGCTGCTCGACAACGCGCCGCTGCGCGAGATGCTGGAAAAGAGCCTCGATTTCAGCAGGATCCAGACGCATATCGATTCCGGCGCGCTCTATGCCGCGTGCGTCACCGCCTCGGGCTATACGTCGGGCCAGAGCGTGTCGTTCTTCCAGGGCGGCACCGGCCTCGAGGGCTGGGAGCGCAACCAGCGCATCGGCGCCGCCGTGCCGCTCAACCTCGAGCTGCTGCTCGCCTCGTCGGCGCTGCCCTTCATATTCCCGGCGGTGAAGTTCAACCGCGAATATTTCGGCGACGGCTCGATGCGCCAGATCGCGCCGGTGAGCCCGGCGCTGCACCTGGGCGCCGATCGAGTGCTGATCGTCGGCACCGGCCGCCAGAGCGCCGACCAGGCGCGTGCGCGCTCGAACATCTACCCGTCGCTCGCCCAGATCGCGGGCCATGCGCTGAACAGCATCTTCCTCGACAGCCTGATGGTCGATATCGAGCGGCTCGAGCGCATCAACCGCACCGTCAGCCTGATTCCGCGCAACCGGATGAGCGAGACCACGGTGCAGCTGCGCCCGGTCAAAGTGCTGTTCATCTCGCCCTCGCAGCCCATCGAGCGCGTCGCGGCGCGCTTCATCCACGAGATTCCCGCGACCGTGCGCTTCATCCTCCGGCCCACCGGCGCGCTCAACCGCTCGGGCTCGAACCTTGCGAGCTACCTGCTGTTCGAAGAGTCGTTCTGCCGCGCCCTGATCGACCTCGGGTACCAGGACACCGTGGCGCGGGAGGCGGAGGTGAAGGGATTCTTCGACGACTCGGAGAGCAACGCGAATGGCTGATACCCCGACTCCTTCCGATCCGTTCGAGATGTTCCGCCGCCTGTGGGGGCCGCTCGGCGTGCCCGTCCCCGGCATGGCGATGCCTACGCTCGATCCGCAGGAGATCGAGAAGCGCATCGCCGACCTGCGCTCGGTCGAGACCTGGCTCAACATGAACCTGAACATGCTCAGGCTCTCGATCCAGGGCCTCGAGATGCAAAAGGCCGCGCTGCAGGCGATGGGCGCGGGCGCCGCCGCCCCGAAAAAGCCTAGCGCCTGAACATCCAGTCGGCGGCGTGAGGGTCGCGCCGCGCGAGCGTCGCCGGCTCGGCGGGATGCTCTTCGGCGCGCGGCCCGGGCTGCGCGGCCGCGACCGGGTCGCTCGCCGGGAAAGTGCCCGCGACGCCGGCATCGACAAGCTCATCCACTGTCGGGTCGGGACGAACCTCGACGTCGTCGACCGCGTCGCTGGCGTTGGTTTGCGAGCCCGGACCGGTCGAATGTTTCGCGCGTTTGGCCATGGAATTCTCCATCTTTCGGCCAAGCAGGTTTCATACCCTTGGTACCATTGCCGTCCCCTAAATTGACAATGCCGCGAAGGAGAAGTCCATGGCCAAGGCAGTTCGCTTCCACAAGCAGGGCGGTCCCGAAGTCCTCCAGGTCGACGAGGTGCCGGTCGGCGATCCCGGTCCCGGCCAGGTCCGCCTGCGGCATACGGCGATCGGCGTCAATTTCGTCGACACCTACCAGCGCTCCGGCCTGTATCCGATGCAAGTGCCCGCCGTTGCGGGCAACGAGGCGGCGGGCGTGGTGGATGCGGTCGGCTCCGGCGTCACGGATCTGAAGAAGGGCGAGCGCGTCGCGTACACCGGCCTGCCCGGCTCCTATTGCGACGTGCGCATCGCTCCCGCGGACCGCATGGTGAAGCTCCCCGAGGGCATCAGCGACGAGCAGGCGGCCTCGATGATGCTGAAAGGCCTCACCGTTCACTACCTGATCTTCACCACCTACCCGGTGAAGAAAGGCGAGACCGTGCTCTGGCACGCCGCGGCCGGCGGTGTCGGCCTGATCGCCTGCCAGTGGCTGAAGGCGCTCGGCGTCACCATCATCGGCACCGCCGGCTCCGACGAAAAAGTGGCGCTCGCCAAGTCGCACGGCGCGACCCACGTCATCAACTACAGCACGGAAAACTTCGTCGAGCGCGTGAAGGCGATCGCCGGCGACAAGAAGCTGCCGGTGGTCTACGACGCGGTCGGCAAGACGACCTGGGACGGCTCGCTCGACTGCCTGCGGCCGCGCGGCCTGATGGTCTCGTTCGGCAACGCCTCGGGCGCGGTGCCGCCGGTGAACCTCGGCATCCTGTCCACGAAGGGCTCGCTCTACGTCACGCGGCCGACGCTCGCCACGCACATCGCGAGCCGCGCCGACCTCGTCGAGCGCTCGAACGCGCTTTTCGAGGTGGTGAAGTCGGGCAAGGTGAAGATCGAGACCACGAAGAAGTACAAGCTCGCGGACGCGGCGCAGGCGCACCGCGACCTGGAAGGACGCAAAACTACGGGATCGGTGGTTTTAATCCCGTAGTTTTGTTTTGCTTTTTATTTGAATCGTTATTTGATTCCGAGGATGCCCTTCGCCTTGCCGAGGGCGGCCATGGAGTCGGCATGCTTGCCGTCCTTGTGAAGCTTCTCGCCGTCGGCGCGCAGCCGCTTCACCTCGGCGGCCTGCTTGGCGTCGAGCTTGGCTTTGGGGAGCGCGGCGTCGATCGCCTTCATCTCGTTCGGGCAGTTGTTGGCGAAGGCGGCGGTGGCGGCAAACGACAGTGCGGCGATCAGTGCGATGCGTTTCAAGATAATCCTCCCGTATGGATCTTGATGTTGCCGGATTAAGGGACCGCCTCAGGCGGCGGACCCCTCCGGCCTTCGCAGTATACGGGGACGATCGCCTGGGCGGAGAGCCCTCCGGCGTCACGCCGGCGTCGGTGCTGGTTCCGATCGTCGCGCATCCGGAGCGCCTGACGGTGCTCTTCACCAAGCGCACCGTGCATCTCAAGGCCCATTCCGGCCAGGTCAGCTTTCCCGGCGGCCGCGCGGAGCCGGGCGACCCGACGCCGGAGTTCACCGCGCTGCGCGAATCGCAGGAGGAGATCGGGCTCGCCCCGGAGAAGATCGAGGTCCTGGCGCGGCTGCCGGACTACATCACGCGCACCGGCTTCCAGGTCACGCCGGTCGTGGGGTTGCTCACGCCGCCGCTCGAGCTCGTCCCGGATCCGCGCGAGGTGGAGGCGGTCTTCGAGGTGCCGCTCGCCTTCCTGCTCGACCCGGCCAACCACCTTCGCCAGAGCCGCGAGATCGACGGCCGCACGGTGGGCTACTACGAAATGCGCTTCGGGGAACGCGTCATCTGGGGCGCGACCGCCGGCATGCTCGTCAACCTTTATCGCCAGCTTGCTTGCGACGCGCCGCCAGGCGGCTGAAATTCTCGAGGGAATGCAGATGCGCGTAGACGAGGCCCATGATGCCCTTGCCCACGAGCATCTTGTGGCTCGCCGCTTTCAGGTCGCGCAGCCTCGCCTCGGACACCCGGTGCATGCCGTCGAGCTTCACCTGCGAGCGATCCTCGGCGAGCACCTGGATGGTGAAAGGCTCGAGGAGCTGCATCCGCGCGAGCGTGGCGCACATCTGCGCGGTGCGGTCCAGGTCGGCCTCGAATTCCGCGAGCAGCCGCTCGGCCTCCCGCCAGCGTTGGGTCGGCGCGCCGGCCGCGTCGAAGAGCTCGACGCCTTGCGCGTCGATGGAGGCGCTCGCCACGCACACCACGCGCTCGCTTTTCGGCTCGCCGTCGACGTAGAGCTTCGAGATGCAGAACGGGTAGCGGCGCACGAAAGCCGGGAAGTACGCCGTGCGATCCCATTCGCCGGAGGCGTCGACGAAGAGGTTGCTCTCGCGGTCGAGCCCCACCACGATGACCGGCGCGAAGCTCCTGGCGCCGTCGAGCGTGGCGAACACGATCGGATAGTCGCGCGCCGCGACGGTGAATTCGGCGAGCGAGACGGCGAGCGCGTTGAGGCGGCGGCAGAACGCCGGCGTCGCGCCCGCCGGCATCCGGACGCGGTGCGTTTTCTGCAGCGGGACGATCTGGTCGTAGCCGTAGGGCGCCGAGATCTTCATTGCGAAGTCATTGTATAGAATGGCTCCGTGAGC
>CAYOVM010000005.1:2389-38246 GCA_964407355.1 uncultured Enterobacteriaceae bacterium | reverse complement strand
CGTAGGGCGCCGAGATCTTCATTGCGAAGTCATTGTATAGAATGGCTCCGTGAGCATTTCCCGCCGACGTTTTTTCCGCCCGCCCTTTTCCCGCCTATGAGCGCCGTTGCGATCGTTGTGGCGCTGCTGCTCGAGCAGTGGCGGCCGCTCGCGGAGCGCAAGAACGTCGCCGCCGCCCTCGCCGGCATCGCCGCCTGGCTCGAGCAGTCGTTCAACGGCGGGGAGCGGCGTCACGGCGCGGTGGCATGGTGCGTCGCGGTGCTGCCGGTCGTCGCCGGCGCGCTCGTCCTGCACGCCCTGCTGTATGCGGCGAGCCCGCTCCTCGCCCTTGCTCTCAACATCGCCGCGCTCTACCTTACCCTCGGTTTCCGCCAGTTCAGCCACCACTTCACCATCATCCAGCTCGCGATCAAGGCGGGCGACATCGACCGCGCGCGCGCCGAGCTCGAGGCCTGGCGCGGCGTCTCGGGGGTGGTGCGCAGCCGCGAGGAAGTGATCCGCCTGGCGATCGAGGAGGCGCTGCTCGCCTCGCACCGCCATGTCTTCGGCGTGCTGCTGTGGTTCGTGCTGCTGCCCGGACCCAGCGGGGCGATCCTCTACCGCCTCGCGGCGTACCTGGCGGCGCGCTGGAAGGACATGGGGCCGTTCGGCGAGTTCGCGAAGCGCGTCTTCTATTTCCTGGAGTGGCCGGCGGTGCGGCTCACCGCCGCGTCCTTCGCGGTGGTCGGCGACTTCGAGGACGCGGTCTACTGCTGGCGCACCCAGGCGCGCAGCTGGTTCGACCCGAACGCCGGCGTGGTGCTCGCCGCGGGCGCGGGCGCGATGGGCGTGCGCCTCGGCCTGCCGGTGCACGAGGCCGACGGCGTCGTGGCGCGCCCCGAGATCGGCCTCGGCGAGGCCGCCGACGGCCCGTTCCTCGACAGCACGGTCGGCCTCGTCTGGCGGGCGCTCGTCGTCTGGGTGTTCGTGCTCGTAGTCATCAGCATCGCGCGACTGCTCTAGCTTCAGGCCGCGCGGTAAGCGCCGCAGCGCCAGCACTGGGTGAACTGGCCCTCAATGGTTTCCGCGCAGGAAGGGCAATTCCAGGCCGGACCGCCTTTGGCGGAGAAGGCGCTTTTCAGGGCGAGCTCGGCGCGCCCGGCGTCTTCCTCGCGCAGCACCCAGACCTCGACCTGGCACTCGGCCGGGGGAATTTCACCCATCGCGGAGGAGAGTATTTCGTTCCTGACCACGGAACGGATTCCCTCCACCTCCAGGACGTTCCTGGCGTGATGGGCCGCGATCAGGCTATAGGAACTGAAGACTCTCTTCAAAGATCGAAAAGCGCGTCGCACTTCGCCGCGCAGACGAAGTCGTTCTCCGAGAGGCCGCCGATCGCGTGCGTCATGTACTCGACGCGGCACTGGTTGTAGCCGACTTTCAGGTCGGGGTGGTGGTCCTCGCGGTGCGAGATCCAGGCGAGCGCGTTCACGAACGCCATGGTCTGGTAGTAGTTCGTGAACGGGTACAGCTTGACGAGCTTGCCCTCCTCGACGATCCAGCCCTTCAGCTCGCGCAGCAGCTCCTTCGTCTGCGCTTCGGTGTAGGGCGCGACCCCGCCTTCGCAGGGCTTGCACTTGCGGCTGGCGAGGTCGCTCCTCACGTGGTCCTCAATCTGTCGATGCGCGTGGCGGCGGGAGGGTGCGAATCATAGAACGCCGAGTGCAGCGGATCGGGCGTGAGGGTCGCGGCATTGTCCTGGTAGAGCTTCACCAGCGCCCGCACCAGCTCGCCCGCGCTCGCGTGGCTGGTCGCGTACTTGTCGGCCTCGAACTCGCGCTTGCGCGAGTAAAGGCTGGTGAGCGGGTGCAGGAAGAAAAGGAACTCGGGCAGCACGAGGAAGAAAAGCGCGAGCGCCGCGGCGTTGCCCGGGGTCGTGACGCCCAGCCCCTGGTAGAACCACGGCTTGTCGATGAGCTGGCCCAGGGCGAAGAGGATCGCGAAGCTGACCGCGGCGGTGAGCGCTATGCCTTTGGCGATGTGGTGCAGCTTGTAGTGGCCGAGCTCGTGTGCGAGCACCGCCTCCACTTCGGGGGGCTGCAGCCGGCTGACGAGGGTGTCGAACAGCACGATCCGCTTGGTGGCGCCGAAGCCGGTGAAAAAGGCGTTGCCGTGGCTCGAGCGCTTCGAGCCGTCCATCACGTACAGGCCGCTCGATTTGAATCCGGTGCGCTCGAGAAGGGCGGCGATGCGCGAGCGCAGCTCGCCTTCCTCGACCGGAGTGAACTTGTTGAACAGGGGCAGGATGAACGCCGGATAGATCATCATCATGAGCAGCGAGTAGACGACCCACACCCCCCAGACGTAGAGCCACCACAGCTCGCCGGCGCGTCCCATGAGCCACAGCACGACGATGAGCAGCGGCACGCCCAGCACCAGGCCGACCAGCGTCTGCTTCACGAGGTCGGCGAGGAAGAGCTTGAGCGTCATGCGGTTGAAGCCGAAGCGCTCCTCGACGACGAAGGTGCGGTAGAGCGTCGTCGGCAGGCCGATCGCCCCCTGCACGAAGAACACCGTGAGCAGGAGCGCGGCTCCGTGCGGGATCGAGCCGGGCTCGAGCCAGCGCCCCCAGAAGTCCGAGATCCACTGGATCAGGCCGCCCAGCGTGAGCGCGAGCGCGAGCGCCCCTCCGATCAGCACGTCGAGCATGCCGAGGCGCGACTTGGCGACGGTGTAATCCGCGGCTTTCTGGTGAGCGGGGAGCGGAATCGCCTGCGCGAACGTCGCCGGCACGGCGGCGCGGTGCGCGCGTACGTGCCGGATCTGCCGCCGGCCGAGCCAGATGCGCGCCGCCGTGGCGGCGGCGAGCGCGGCGACGAACAGCCATGTGAATGCGTTGGTCACGGGATTCCGATCGGCCTGGGAAAACGGTAGATGGTACGCCATGAGAGAATAAATCATGGCCGCGGCCCCCGACAACATTCCGGCGAACAACCTCATCTGGATCGACATGGAGATGACCGGCCTGCAGCCCGACGCCGACCGGATCATCGAGGTCGCGCTGGTCGTCACCGACGGCCAGCTGAACGTGCTCGCCGAAAGCCCGTCCTGGGTGGTGCACCAGCCCGACGAGGTGCTCGGCGCCATGGATTCCTGGAACCGCGGCACCCACGGCAAGTCGGGGCTGATCGAGAAGGTGCGCGCCTCGCGCCTCGCCGAGGCCGCGGTCGAAGCGAGCGCGATCGAGTTCCTGCGCCCGCACGTGCCGCCCAACGCCTCGCCGATGTGCGGCAACTCGATCTGCCAGGACCGGCGCTTCCTCGCGCGCTGGATGCCGCAACTCGAGGGGTACTTCCACTACCGCAACCTCGACGTGTCGACGCTGAAGGAGCTGGTGCGGCGCTGGAAGCCCGAGCTCGGCAAGGGGTTCGTCAAGGAAGGCAAGCACCAGGCGCTCGCCGACATCTACGACTCGCTGGAAGAGCTGCGCTACTACCGCAGGACGGTTTTCAACATCTAAGGTCTCGC
The DNA here is from genome assembly GCA_964407355.1 of uncultured Enterobacteriaceae bacterium. GTDB lineage: Bacteria > Pseudomonadota > Gammaproteobacteria > Burkholderiales > SG8-39 > SCGC-AG-212-J23. The sequence goes on along the minus strand of CAYOVM010000005.1, from coordinate 34,739 downwards.
ATCTAGAGGGCCGTGCGGATCGTGCGCAGCAGCGCTTCGCTCAATTCCTCGGGCGCTTTCAGGATGTAGTGGACGCCGAACTCCGCGAGCCACGCCTGCTCGCCCTCGTTGTCGGCGACCGCCACGATCTCGATGCGCGGATTGACCTCGCGCACGGCGACGCAGGCGCGCATCTTGTCGGCCAGCGTGCCGCTGGGAATCACGATCAGCCGGGCCTGCTCCACGCCGGCCGCCCGCAGGACCTCCGCACGCCCGGGGTCGCCGAATATCGTGGCCACTTGCGTGCCGGCGAGCGCGTCCAGACTCGCGAGCGCGGTGTCGATCAGGCAGACGCGCACGCCGTTCTCGGCGCAGCGTAGCGCGAGCGTGCGCCCCGGCTCGCGCGCGCCGGCGATGGCGACGGTGCAGCTCGCTCTTGCGCCGGTTGCGTCGGGAGGAGGCGCGGGTGGCCGCGATTCGGCGACCTGCATGCGCCTTTCGAGCTTGCCGAGCAGGCGGAAAAGCACCGGGTTCACCGCGATGGAGGCGATCGCCGCGATGACCAGCGCGTCGAGCCCTTCCCGCGGCAGCACGCCGAGCGACTGGCCGAGCGCCGCGAGGATGAAGGAGAACTCGCCGATCTGCGCGAGGCCCACCGCCACCGTCAGCGCGGTGCGGCGGCTGTCGCGCAGAAGCACGACGATGCCGAGCGCCACCAGCGGCTTCAGCAGGAGCACGATCGCGAGGGCGGCGCCGACCAGCAGCGGCTGCGAGCCGAGCAGCGCCGGGTTGAACAGCATCCCGACCGAGACGAAGAACAGCGCCGAGAAGACGTCGCGGAACGGCGCCATGTCGGCCGCGGCCTGGGGGCCGATGCGCGAGCGGCCGACGACCAGGCCGGCGAAGAACGCGCCGAGCGCCACCGAGACCTGGAACACCTCCGCGGCGAGGATCGCGACGCCCAGCGCGACCACGAACACCGTGAGCGTGAAGAGCTCGCTCGAGCGCAGACGCGCGACGCGCTCGATGAGCGGCGCGACGAAGCGCGTGCCGAGCCCCCACACCAGCAGGGCGAAGAGGCCGGCCTTGCCGATCGCCTCGGCGAGCGCCCAGCCGATTTTCCCCTGATCGGAGGGGCCCGCCGCGAGCGCGGGCAGCACCACCAGCGCCGCGACCGTGAAGAGGTCCTCGACGATCAGCCAGCCCACCGCGACGTGCCCTTCGTGCGTGCCGACCTTTTCGCGCTCGACCAGCATGCGCATCAGCACCACCGTGCTCGCCACCGCGAGCGCCATGCCGAACACGAGGCCCGCGCCGTGGTTCCAGCCGAAGGCGCGCGCCACGGCCCAGCCGGCGACCCCGGCCACCGCGCTCTGCGCGACGGCGCCGGGCAGCGCGACGCGCCAGACGCGCAGCAGGTCCTGCGGATGGAAGTGCATGCCGACGCCGAACATCAGCAGGATCACGCCGATCTCGGCCATCTGCTGCGCGAGCTGCGTGTCGGCGACGAATCCCGGGGTGTACGGGCCGACGACGACCCCGGCCACCATGTAGCCCACCAGCGTGGTGAGCCCGAGGCGCCGGCTGATCGCGCCGAACACGAGCGCGACCGCCAGCGCGCCGGCGAGCGTGACGATTACGGACAGGTCGTGCATCGGGAAACCGGGGTCATGCCCCGATTCTTACAACGGTAACGCCCAACCGCCTAGCGTTTTTTCTTACTGCGGCGCGAAGTCTTCTTCCCGGCGGATGCGGCCTTGGCGGAAGCGCCGGCGATTTCGACGATCACCTCGATCTCGACCGGAATGCCCCTGGGCAGGGAGCCCATGCCGACCGCCGAGCGCGCGTGCTTGCCGCGCTCGCCGAGCACCTCGACGAAGAGATCCGAGCAGCCGTTGATCACCTTCGGCTGCTCCTCGAACTCGGGCACGGCGTTCACCATGCCGAGGACTTTGACCACGCGCTTCACCTTGTCGAGGCTGCCGAGCTCCTGGCGCATGACCGCGAGCAGATCCAGGCCGACGCTGCGCGCGTGCTGGTAGCCCTGCTCGACGGTGTATTCGCGGCCCACTTTTCCCTTCGGGGGCTTGCCCGACGCGTCGGGACGCGGCCCCTTGCCGGAGAGATACAGCAGGTTGCCGGTGCGCACCGCGTTCACATAGTTGGCGACCGGGGCGGACACCGTGCCGAGGTCGAGGCCGAGCTTTTTCAGGGTTTGCTCAGGAGTCATCCGAATAAAAGAACGATCAGGAAAAAGAAACGACCTTGCCGGGATTCATGAGGTTTTCCGGATCGAAGAGCCGCTTGATGTCGCGCATCACGTCCATCACGTCGTCGCCCAGCTCCGCGCGCAGCGAGCCCTGCTTGCCCATGCCGACGCCGTGCTCGCCGGTGCAGGTGCCCTCCATGCGCAGGGCGCGCTCGACCAGGCGTTTGTTGAACGTCTTGGCGAGCTCGGTCTGCTCGGGCTTGCCCGGGTCCACCAGGAACATGAGGTGGAAGTTGCCGTCGCCGACGTGGCCGAGCAGCGGCACCGGCGCGATGTAGTCCTTCACGTCCTCCATCGTCTCGCGCACGCACTCGGCGAGGCGCGAGATCGGCACGCACACGTCGGTGGACACCGCGCGCGAGCCGGGCCGGATCTGCAGGCCGGCGAAGTACGCGTGGTGGCGCGCTTCCCAGAGCTGGGTGCGCTCCTCGGGGCGCGTGGCCCAGACGAAATCCCTGCCGCCGTTCTCCTTCGCGATCTCCTGCACCGTCTCCGCCTGCTCCCGCACGCTCGCCTTCGAGCCGTGGAACTCGAAGAACAGCGTCGGCGCGACGCGATAGCTCGTCTTCTTGTACTTGTTGATCGCGTCCATCGTCTTCTCGCACAGGATCTCGCTGCGCGCGACCGGGATGCCCGCCTGGATGGTCTGGATCACCGTTTTCGTGCAGCCGTCCACGCTGTCGAAGGCGCAGACCGCCGCCGACATCGCTTCCTGCACCGCGTAGAGCTTGACCGTCACCTCGGTGATGATGCCGAGCGTGCCCTCGGAGCCGACGAAAAGCCGGGTCAGGTCGTAGCCGGCCGCGGATTTTTTGGCGCGGCTCGAGGTCTGGATGATCCGGCCGTCGGCGAGGACGACTTTCATCGACAGCACGTTCTCGCGCATCGTGCCGTAGCGCACGGCGTTGGTGCCGGAGGCGCGTGTCGCGGTCATGCCGCCGATGGTCGCGTCGGCGCCGGGGTCGATCGGGAAGAAGAGCCCGGTGTGCTTGATGTGCTCGTTCAGCTGCTTGCGCGTGACGCCGGCCTGCACCACGGCGTCGAGGTCTTCCTCGTGCACCGCGAGCACCTGGTTCATCTGCGACAGGTCGATGGTCACGCCGCCGTGGACCGCGAGGATGTGGCCCTCGAGCGACGTGCCGACGCCGAAGGGGATCATCGGCACGCGATGCCGGCGGCAGATGTTCACGACGTCGCGGACTTCTTCAGTCGACCTCGCAAACACCACGGCGTCCGGGAGCGCGTACGGGAAGTACGACTCGTCCTTGCCGTGGTGCTCGCGCACCGCCGCCGAGGTGGAAACGCGCTCGCCGAGCAGCGCCCGCAATTCGGCGAGGACCGACTGGTCGAATTCCCGCGCCTTGTTCATGGAGGGATTCTAGCCCCCATTCATTTCAATCGGCTCATTTCAGCCTGATCTCGCCATCGAACGGCACCTTGACCCCGAGCGCCGGGATCTCGAGCGTCATCTTCGCCGGCAGCGTCTCGCCGCCTTTCAGCTTGCCGCCCTCGATCGCCTTCTGCACCGCCTGCTCGATCTCGTGCTGGGAGCCGACGCCCACCATCTTGAGGAACTTGCGGATGCTGATGTTGAACGTCTCCTGGTCCATGGCCGGTCTCCTAGGTTTCCCTACGTATTGTCCCTGGCGAGAATCTTCTTCGCGAGCTCTTTCCCGAGCTCGACGCCCCACTGGTCGAAGCTGTTGATGTTCCAGACGACGCCCTGGACGAACACCTTGTGCTCGTAGAGGGCGATGAGCCGGCCGAGATTGCGCGCGTCCAGCTTTTCCAGCTCGAGGCTGCTCGAGGGGCGGTTGCCGGGATACTGCTTGTAAGAGGGCAGCGAGGGGTCGGAGGTTCCGAACGCCAGCGCCTGCGCCTGCGCCTTCCGGTTCGCGGAAAGCACCGCGTCGGCGGAAATGTCGATGAAATCCGCCGGGATCGTCTGCGTGCCCTGGTGCAGGAGCTGGTGGAACGAATGCTGGCTCACGGTGCCTTCGGCGCCCCACAGCACAGGCGCCGTGGCGTACGTCAGCTCGCGGCCCTGGCGGTCCACGCGCTTGCCGTTGGACTCCATCTCCAGCTGCTGCAGGTAGGCCGGCAGCAGCCGCAGCGCGTTCGAGTAGGGCAGTATCGCGTGCGTAGCGGCGCCGAGAAAGTTCGTGTTCCACACGCCGAGCAGCGCCATCAGCACCGGGATGTTCTTCTCCGGCGGCGCCTCGGCGAAGTGCCGGTCGATGTCGTTCGCGCCCTTCAGGAGCTCCTCGAACGCGTCGAAGCCGATCGCGCAGGCCGCGCTGAAGCCGGCCGCGGACCACACCGAGAAGCGCCCGCCGACCCAGTCCCACATCGGCAGCACTTCCATCGCCCCGAATTTCTTCGCTTCCTCGGTATTGGAAGAGACCGCGACGAAGTGCCTCCCGCCCCAGCGCTTCGCGGCGGCCGCGTTCGACATCGTTTCCTGGGTGGTGAAGGTCTTGGATACGACGACGAACAGCGTCGTCGCCGGATCAGCGCCTTGCAGCGCCCGCTCGAGCTCCTTTGGATCGACGTTGGCCGCGAAGCGCACGTCGAGCTCCAGGTCGCCCAGGGCGTCGGCGACGAGCCGCGGGCCGAGGTCCGAGCCGCCGGTTCCCAGGTTGACTATGCGCTTGAAGGTTTTTTCGCTTCTTATCTTCCCGGCGAGTTTTTTGATTCGAGACAGCGTTTCTTGAACTTCGGCAGGCGCCGAGCTTCCTGCCCGCAGCGCGGTATGCCAGGCCGCGCGATTCTCGGTGTTGTTGACCGGCTCGCCGGAGAGGAGGGCGTCGCGCCAGGCCGGCAGGCCGCGCTCGGCGGCGAGGTTGGTGAGCAGCCGCAGCGTCATCGCGCCGACGCGCTGGAACGCGTAGTCGTAGCGCACTCCGGCGGCTTCGACGACGAACTGCACGCTTCTCGCGACGTCGTTCGCGAAGAGGTCCGAGAGATGCACCTTGCGCCAGCTCTCGGCGTGGTGCAGGAGGTTGCTCCAGGATTTGGTGTCGGCCGGACTGAGGGCGGGAAGAGGCGAGCTCATTCTTTCAGGCGGTCATTTCTTCAACCGATACAGGCGCTGGATCTCGGAGCGGTCGCCGGGCCGGCTGGCTTCGGCGAGCTTTACCCAGCCTTCCGCCGGGGCGTAAACCTCATGCTGCGGGCTTCCCTGCACGAGGACGAGCGGACACGCCTTCGGCTTCAGCGGATCGTACGGCCGGGTGCGGATCCCGGCGTGGTAGTGAAGCGCCGCCGCCTGCGGTACGCCGAGCGAGATCGCGGCGATGCAGCCGGAGCCCGGCGGGATGGCGGCGCGCAGCTTGAGCGCCACCGAGCGGTAGCTCTTCTGGTAGTCGACCCAGGGCATCCACAGCATCGCCACCGTGCCCCAGAGCAGCACGATCCCGGCCGCCCAGCGCAGCACGCTCCGGATCGGCGCCGGCGCGGTGAAGAACACCACGTAGACCCAGCCGACCGTGAGCAGGAGCGCGACCAGCAGCGGCAGGATCTGGAACTGCGCGACGAAGCCGGGCGCCGCGCGCGCGAGGTTGGCGGCGATCCTCGGCGGCACGCCGGTCAGCATGGCGACATACCCCAGCCACACGAGGATCGCGCAGCAGGCGAACGTGACGACGCCGAACCAGTCGAGCGCCGCCGCCGCGCCGCGGCGCAGCGTCGGGATGCCCTGCGAGGCGAGGAACGCGAGCGGCGCGAGCAGCGGGATGAGGTTCACGTCGTTCGGCGGGCCCCAGAACGCGAGGCCGGCGAGCATCAGCCAGATGGACACCGCCGGGACGAAGATGCGCGGGTCGCGCAGGCGCCCGCGCAGGGCCCATCCCGCCCAGAGCGCGAGCGGCCACGCCGGCCAGGCGAACCAGCTCAGCGTGGAGAAGAAGTAGTTCAGGTTGGCGAGCGCTCCGCCGTGCGGCTGCAGCGAGATCCGCCACCAGGCGTTGAACAGCTCCCCGGAGCGCAGGTAGAGCGCGATCGGCCAGCTCACGGAAATCGCCGCCGCGACGACGAAAGCCGTGAGGAGAAACGGCAGCGCGCGCGGCGTGCGCCACTCGTCGCAAACGAAGTGCGCCGCGAGCACGGCGATACCCAGCGCCGCCGGCGCGAGCCAGAGCGAGGACAGGAAACCGAAGCCGAGCGAGACGCCGAAGAGCGCTCCGGCGGCCACGGGCCGCCGGGCGGCGTGGGGCAGGACGGCGAGCGCGCCGCACAAGGCGGCGAGGGTGGGCAGCTCCGGCAGCGCCTCGTGCGCGTGCACGATCAGGCCGACCGAGCCGAGCAGCAGCAGCGGCGCGCCCGCGCTGGTGGTGGCGCTGCGCTCCTCGCCGAGGCTCCAGTCGCGCGCCGCGATGTGCAGCAGCCACAGCGCGGCGAGCATGAACAGGCCGCTCGCCAGGCGGGCGCCGCTGTGGAACTCGAGGAGCGGCTGCAGCACCTGGCCCAGGGCGGCGGCGATCCAGTGGTAGAACGGCGGATCGCCGAGCCACGCGAGATCGGCGATCCGCGGCACGATCGGGTCGCCGGAGCGCGCGATCTCCCAGGCCACGCCGATACCGAGGGCGTCGTGCGATTTCCAGGGATCGTGCCCGGCGAGGCCGGGCAGCACGAACGCGAGCGCGATCCAGCCGAGCGCAGCCGGCGAGGGCGGCAGCTGAAACCTGGGAAACTTCAGGAGGGGCACCGCGCCATGCCCCGGGGTGCTACTTCGCGGGCTTCTTGGTGTAGCGGCGCTTGAACTTCTCGACGCGGCCGGCGGTGTCCATGACCTTCTGCTTGCCGGTGTAGAACGAGTGCGATTCCGAGGAGACCTCGACCTTGACCACCGGGTAGGTCTTGCCATCTTCCCACTTCATGGTCTCGCGGCCCTTGGTGTCGATCGCGGAGCGCGTCAGGAAGGAATGGTTGGCGCTGGTGTCGAGGAAGATCACCGGCTGGTACTGGGGGTGGATGCCTTGCTTCATGGAAGTCTCTTTGGCGACGGCGGAAAAGGCGCGAAGTATACGTAAAACAAGAGCTTATTGCAAAAGGAAATCGGCGTCGGGCTCCGGTTTCCTAGCCCCGGCGCATCGAGTCGAAGAACTCGGAGTTGGACTTGGTGGCCTTCAGCTTGTCGATCAGGAATTCGGCCGCCTCGAGCTCGTCCATCGGGAAGAGCAGCTTCCTCAGCACCCAGACCTTCTGCAGGAGCGGCGCCTCGATCAGCAGCTCCTCGCGCCGCGTGCCGGAGCGGTTCACGTTGATGGCGGGGTAGATGCGCTTCTCGTGCATCCGGCGATCGAGGTGGATCTCCATGTTGCCGGTGCCCTTGAACTCCTCGTAGATCACGTCGTCCATGCGGCTGCCGGTGTCGATCAGCGCGGTCGCTATGATCGTCAGCGAGCCGCCTTCTTCGATGTTGCGCGCCGCGCCGAAGAAGCGCTTGGGCTTCTGCAGGGCGTTCGCGTCGACGCCGCCGGTGAGCACCTTGCCCGAGGCGGGCACCACGGTGTTGTAGGCGCGCGCAAGGCGGGTGATCGAGTCGAGCAGGATCACCACATCCTTCTTGTGCTCCACCAGGCGCTTCGCCTTCTCGATCACCATCTCGGCGACCTGCACGTGGCGGCTCGCCGGCTCGTCGAACGTGGAGGCGACCACCTCGCCGCGCACCGAGCGCGACATCTCGGTCACTTCCTCCGGGCGCTCGTCGATGAGCAGCACCATCAGGGAGACTTCCGGATGGTTCGAGACGATGGCGTGGGCGATGTGCTGCAGCATCACCGTCTTGCCGGCCTTGGGCGGGCTGACGATCAACCCGCGCTGGCCTTTTCCGATCGGCGCGATGATATCGATCACCCGCCCGGTGATGTTCTCTTCCGCCTTGATCTCGCGCTCGAGCTTGAACGCCTCGTCCGGATGCAGCGGCGTCAGGTTCTCGAACAGGATCTTGTTCTTGGCCGCTTCGGGGACGTCGCTGTTGACCTTGTCGACCTTGACGAGGGCGAAGTAGCGCTCGCCGTCCTTCGGGGTGCGGATCTCCCCCTCGATGGAATCGCCGGTGTGCAGGTTGAAGCGGCGGATCTGCGAGGGCGAGACGTAGATGTCGTCGGTGCTCGCGAGGTACGAGGTGTCGGGCGAGCGCAGGAAGCCGAAGCCGTCGGGCAGGACTTCGAGAGTGCCGTCGCCGAAGATGGAGACGCCCTTTTTCGCCTGGCTCTTCAGCAGGGCGAAGATCAGGTCCTGCTTGCGCAGGCGGCTCGCGTTTTCGATGCCGTGGCCGACCGCCATCTCGACCAGCTGCGTGACGTGCAGGGTCTTCAGCTCGGACAGGTGGTTCGGGACGGCGACGCCCGCGCCGGGCGCAGGCGGTGGGGCCGCCGGGGCTTCGGTGGTTGCGGGTGTACGCGCTGCTTCCGGCTGGGCCGTGGGCGACCTGCTCATTCTCGGGATTTGCGCCTGGGACTGCGGCGCTGAAGTTGCTAAGTGTTACTAAAACTAAAGTTCTTGAAGCACCGCCCCCCGGACAGCCGGGGAAGCGGTCAAAGCGTAAGGCCTTTAGATATTGCTGTCAAGAAAGGCGGTGAGCTGCGATTTGGACAGGGCCCCGACGCGGGTCGCCTCGACGTTGCCGTTCTTGAAGAGCATCAGCGTCGGGATGCCGCGGATGCCGAACTTCGCCGGCACCTGCTGGTTCTCGTCGACGTTGATCTTGGCGATCTTCAGCCGGCCGTCGTATTCCTTGGCGATGTCGTCGAGGATCGGCGCGATCGACTTGCACGGGCCGCACCACTCGGCCCAGTAATCGACCAGCACCGGAGTGTCGGACTTCAGGACCTCCGGCTCGAAGGTGTCGTCGGTGACATGGCGGATGTCTTGACTGCTCATGATTCCTCGTGGGGGTGTTGCCGAAGACGGTATTATGGGGGCGCGCTCCCCCCTTCCCAAGCCGTTCACTAAACTATTGATTAAAAAAACCTTATGACTTACGTGGTCACCGAGTCGTGCATCAAATGCAAATACACCGACTGCGTCGACGTGTGCCCGGTCGACTGCTTCCGGGAGGGGCCCAACATGCTGGTGATCGACCCCGACGAGTGCATCGACTGCACGCTATGCGTTCCCGAATGCCCGGTGGAGGCGATCTTCGCCGAGGACGATGTGCCCGACGCGCAGCGCGAGTTCATCGCGAAGAACGCCGAGCTCGCGAAGAAGTGGCCACCGATCATCGAGCGCAAGCCCGCGCCGGCGGACGCCGATGCGTGGGCGAAAGTAAAAGAAAAAAAACAGTTGCTCGAAGAATGAAGACGCGACGGAGGAAGACGCGAAGACAAAAAAGCGCGCCGCAGCAATTTTTATTCGAGCACCGCAGCAAATTTTCGCGACGCAATAAATTTGTCGTGTGAATGACCACAGCAGTTTTAAAGTGCTATTCGGATGCGCATTTGTAATACAACTGCAAGGCAATCGGCGTAATCTGTCTCCTTCTGAGCGAGGAGGCGCGAATGGAACAAGGCAAAATCGCTTTCACCGCGGTTTATCTGAAGGCCAATTACGGCTACGTCGGCTTCATCGAGGAATTGCCGGGAGTGAACTCGCACGGCCGCACGCTGGACGAGGCGCGCGACACGTTGCGCAAGCTCGCCGAGGTGGTGTTCGACGAGGAGCGCCGCGGCGTCGAGGAAATGATCGCCGGCAAGGACGTGGTGCGCGAGAACTTCGTGGTGCCGATTCCGCGCGCCGTCTGAGACGGCGAACCCGCCAAGCGTTCGACTGAAAGGGACCTTCGGGTCCCTTTTTCATTTCCGGGTCTTTTTATTTTCGCGAAAGAATCCAGCTCACCACGGCATCGAGATCCGGCTCGCTCACGGCCGGATTCGGCGGCATCGGCACCGCGCCCCACACGCCCTGTCCGCCCTGGCGGATCCTGGAGCTCAGCCGGCCTTTCGCCGCGGGGTCGTCGCGGTACTTCAGCGACACTTCCATGAACGAGGGGCCGACCACGCGCCGCTCGAGCGCGTGGCAGCCGCTGCAGGCGTTGGCATCGAGGATTTTCCTGACCGGGTCGGCGTCCGCCGCGGCGAGGGTATCCGGCGCGGCCGCCGGCGCCGCGCCGCGGCCGTAGTAGGTCGAAAGATAGTCGAGGATGACCGCCATCTCGGCGTCATCCATCGGCGTGCCGCGCTCCTTCATGTTGCGCAGGTTGTCGGCCCATTCGCCGCGCGAGAGCTTCGAGCGGCGGATGTGCTGCAGCTCGTGGCAGATCTTGCACTTGTTCTCGGTCAGCGTGGCGCCGGGACCCGAGATGAGGGTTTCTTCGGAAAGAACGCTCGTGGAGAGCAGTGCCGTGAAAAGCAGAACCTCAACCCTCAACCACGACCCCCACCCGATGCCAGCCATTCCAGAAATAGCCGAGCGGATTCCATGTCGACACCGCCGGCTGCACGCCGCCCTGGTCGTCCCAGGCCCGCGCGATGAAGGTCTGATAACCCGGCTGCCGGGGCTGGAACTCGTAGGTGAAGTTGCGCCAGGCATATTTGTCCTTGGCGCCTGCGAGGGTCGCGCGCTGCCAGCTCTTGCCTTCGTCGGTCGAGATCTCGACGCGCTCCACCGCGCCTTCGCCGACCCACGCATGGCCGCGGACGACCAGGCGGCCCGTGGTGTTGATGCGCGCGTTCGGCGCCGGCGAGGTGATGATCGACTTCACCGGCCACGCCTGCGTGGAGAGCGTCCCGGCGGGCATTTTCTGCCCGGGCTCCACCGGGAACCTGGGGACGACGTAGCTGCTGTCCATGTACGTGCCCTTGAACGGCGTCTCCAGCACCGTGAGCGTGTGCAGCCATTTGGTCGACGCCGAGCCGACCCAGCCCGGCACCACGAGGCGCAGCGGATGGCCGTGCACCCAGGGCAGCGGCTCGCCGTTCATCGCCCAGGCGATGAGGGTGTTTTCCTCCATCGCTTTCGACAGCGGGATCGAGCGGATCACGGGCGCCGCGGTAGCCACCATGCCCGGATCGCCGCCCTGGCCGGCGACATGCGCCGCGCCCGGCTTCACGCCGGCCGCCCGCAGCACGTCGGCGAGCCGCACGCCGCCCCATTGCGGGCATCCCATGCCGCCGGTCGGAGTCCACGGTGTGCCGCTCGGGGCGGGCTGGAACGACGAGCGGCCCGAGCCGGCGCACTCGAGCATTCCCTGGATCGTCACCGTCCTGAACATCTTCGGCAGCTCGAGCACCGGCAGCTCGAGCTCCTTGTCGACGAGACCCGTGATCTTGAGGCGATGGTTTCTCAGGTCGATCTGCGGCACGAGCAGGTTGTTCCGCACGAACATGCGCTCGGTGGGCGTCACCTCGAAGTCGTGCTCGTGCGCGGGAACGCTGCCGGTGAGCGGGCGCTCGGAGTGCCATTGCATCGCCGGCGACTTGTCTTTCTTGATGAAATCGTTGTCGATCGTCCCGGGCGGGACGGCGGGCGCGGCGCCGGTCGCCGGCGCCTGCGCGAGCGCATCGCCCAGGGCGGCGGCGGCGCCTGTGGCGGACAGGCGGGTCAGAAAGTGGCGTCGGTCCATCGGCATCTCCGGTCGGCTCTACGCCGCGACTTTACCTCTTCCGCGACTAACGGACGAACTTGCCGTTCTTGCTGATGATGGTGAGGTCGATGAAGCTCGTGCCGGCCCTGAGATCCGGCCCGTAGCTGACGTCGACGCCGCCCATGTCGAACTTGCTCAGCGACTCGAGGCCGGCGATCAGCTTCTCGCGCGTCGGCTTCGGGCCGGCGCGCCGGAGCCCTTCCACCAGGACCTTGGCCGCGATGAACCCTTCCATCGAGGAGTACGAGGGCGCGACGTCCTGCCGGCCGGCGATGACCTCCTGGAACTCCTTGGTGATGAGCATCGTGCGCGAGAAGGGAAACGGCGAGACCTGGCTCACCGCGACGCCCCAGCCGTCGTCCCCGAGGTTCTTGATGAAGGCATTGGAGCTGTTGTTCGAGAGCGTGATGAACACCGGGTTCTTGCCGGTCTTCTTCATCGCCTTCACGAAGGCGACGCCCGCGTCGAGCAGCGTGACCATGACGATCGCCTGCGGATCGGCTTTCGCGATGGTCGCGACCGCCTCCTCGATCTTGACCCCGCCGCGCGGATGGGTGGCGACCGCCACCGGCGTGAGGTTGTTGTCCTTCATCGCCTGCTGCAGGCCGGCGAGGCCGTCCTTGCCGAAGGAGTCGTCGACGTACATCAGCGCGATGCGGTTGATCCCCATGTTGACGAGCTGCGGGATGATCTTGATGCCCTCGGAGTGGTAGCTCGCCCGCACCGGGAAGACGTACTTGCGCGGCGGGTTGTACATCGACATCGCGCCGGTCGACGGGCCGACGAGCGGCACCTTCTCCGCCTCGAGCACGGCGAAGCTCGCCTCGGTCGTCGGCGTGCCGCGCGAAAGGAACATGGCGAAGACGTTCTTCTTCGTGATCAGCTCCTTGAAGACCTCCGGGGTCTTCTTCGGATCGAAGCTGTCGTCCATCGACTCGAGCACGATCTTGCGGCCGTGGATGCCGCCCTTCTTGTTGACGTAGTCGAAATAAGCCTGGGCCCCGGCGGTCAGCTCCTTCACGGTGCCGGCCACCGAGCCGGTGAAGCCGGCGGCCTGGCCGATGATGACTTTGTCCGCGGTGATGCCGGGCTCGGCGCAGGCGGCGCCGGCGAGAAGCGCCGGGAAAACGGCGCCGGCGATCCTGGATAGAAGCCTGGTCGACAGCATGGGGACCTCCTGATTATCGTTGTGTCCGGCAATACTACGCGCACACGAAGCGCTTTCCCGCGCCGCAGACATCGATTAGATCAGCGCGGATGCTTTCAGGGTGTCAGGCTGTGCAAAAACGGGAGAAAACTTCATCCCCGGCGGGCGAGACTTTACTCCTCGTAGAGGTCCCCGCCCTTCGCCTTGCCCGCGAAAACGCGATACACGTAGACGGTGTAGCCGGCGATGAAGGGCAGGACGACGAGCGTGCCGACGAGGACGAACATCAGCGCGCTCGGGTGCGCCGCGGCTTCCCAGATCGTCAGCCGGTCCATCACCACGTACGGGAAAAGGCTGTAGGCGAGACCCAGGAACGAGAGCACGTAGATGGCGAGCGCCCCGGCGAAGGGCTTCCAGTCGCTTTTGCCGAGCGTGCGCCAGACGAAAATCCCCGCGAGAAGAGTCCCGAGGGGCAGCGGCGAGAGCAGGATGAAATTGGGAAAGCTGAACCACTTCGCGCGCACCGTCTCGCTCGCGAGCGGCGTCACCAGCGACACCAGCGCGACGGCGAGCGCCACCCACATCAGCCCCCAGCGCGCCCAGGCGATCGCCTTGCGGCGCAGCTCGCCCTCGGACTTGAGCACCAGCCAGGTCGCCCCGAGCAGCACGTAGCCGCCGCAGACCGCGCCGCCGACGACGACGGCGAAGAGCCAGTAGCCGAAGCCGCTCGCGAAGCCGGTGATGTAGCGCCCGAGCATCAGGCCCTGCGCGAACGAGGCGAGGAACGAGCCCGCCCAGAACAGCCAGTTCCAGAGCTCGCGGTGCCAGCCTTCGGCCTTGACGCGCAGCTCGAAGCCGACGCCGCGCAGCATGAGGCCCACCAGCATCGCCGCGACCGGCAGGTAAAGCGCGCCGAGCACCACCCCGTGCGCGACCGGGAACGCGACCAGCAGCAGGCCGATGCCGAGCACGAGCCAGGTCTCGTTCGCGTCCCAGAACGGGCCGATCGAGGCCACCATCACCTGCTTTTCCTCCGCGCTCGCCGCCGGCATCAGCATGCCTACACCCAGGTCGTAGCCGTCGAGCACCACATAGGCGAGGATCGCCGCCCCCATGAGGGCCGTGAACACAAGGGGCAAGTACTCGCTCACTTGAACTTGCCTTTCACGAGGCCGCCGCCGTCGCCTTTGCCCGCGAGGTGGGTCAGCACGACCATGTACGAAATGAGCAACGCCGCGTAGGTAAGGATGTACGCGGTCAGGCTCGCACCGAGCTCCGCCCCGGAGGCTTCGCCCGCGGCGTCCGCGGTGCGAAGGATTCCCGTGACGAGCCACGGCTGGCGGCCGATCTCGGTCACCAGCCAGCCGGCGAGCGTCGCGACCCAGCCGGAGAACGTGAAGCCGGCGAGGCCCCACAACAGCCAGCGGGGCGGCTGCGCTTTTTTTCTGAGGATATAAGTGGCGGTAAAAGCCAGAACCAGCATCAGGATCCCCATCCCGACCATCACCCGGAACGCGAAGAAGAGCGGCGCCACGGGCGGGTGGTCCGGGAAAGCGTCCAGCCCCTTGATCTCGGCGTTCGCGTCGTGCGCGAGGATCAAGGAGCCCAGGCGCGGCACCTTCAGCGCGAAATCGGTCCTTTTCTCCTCCTCGTTCGGCAGGCCGATCAGCGTGAGCGGCGCCCCGCGCTCCGTGACCCACAGCGCCTCGAGCGCCGCGACCTTCGCCGGCTGGTGCTCGAGCGTGTTCAGGCCGTGCAGGTCGCCGGCGAGGATCTGCAGCGGCACGAGCACCGCGGCGACATGCACGCCGAAGCGCAGGGTCACGCGCGCGCCGTTGTCCTCCGGCGCCCGCAGCAGCCGCCATGCAGAGAGCCCGGCGACGAGGAACGCGGCGGTGATGCCCGAGGCGAGCGACATGTGCGTGAAGCGATACGGGAAGGACGGATTGAAGATCACCCCCGGCCAGCTGCCGGCGATGATCGCGGCGCCGTCCATGACGTGGCCCGCCGGCGTCTGCATCCAGGAGTTGAGCGCGAGGATCCAGAACGCGGAGACGGTGGTGCCCACCGCCACCCCGATGGTGCTCGTCACGTGCATCCAGCCGGGCACGCGATTCATGCCGAAGAGCATCACGCCGAGGAACGTGGCCTCGAGCAGGAAGGCGGTGAGCACCTCGTAGGCGAGCAGCGGACCGGCGATATTGCCGACCTTGTTCATGTAGCCCGGCCAGTTGGTGCCGAACTGGAAGCTCATCACCACGCCCGATACCACGCCCATCGCGAAGGTGAGGGCGAACACCTTGACCCAGAGCTTGTACGTGGCGAGCCAGGCGCGCTTCTCGTCCTCGCTCCGGGCGCGCTCGTAGCGCAGCCGGAACGCCACCAGCATCCACGAGAGGCCGATGGTGATGGTCGGGAACAGGATGTGGAATCCGATGTTGAGCCCGAACTGGGCGCGCGCCAGGATTAAGGTCTCTTCCATCAGGTGGTCTTCGAGCAGGGCATCAGGATGAAGGATTAAGATTACGCCGGGAAGGGGGCCCATGCGGCGTTTATCGATCCTGCTCGTCTTCGTGCTGCTGCCGCCGGCCGCGGCCCGGGCCCAGGCGCTCGACTACGAGTTCTTCAAGACCCGCGTGCAGCCGGTGTTCCTCGAGAAGCGCCCGGGCCACACGCGCTGCGTGGTATGCCATTCGGGGCGCAGCAACAACGCCTTTCGCCTCGAGGCGCTGGCGCCGGGCAGCAAGTCCTGGACCGAGGAGCAGTCGCGCCGCAACTTCGAGATGGCCTCGCGCCTGGTGGTCCCCGGCGACCCTCAGGCGGGGCTGCTGCTCACGCATCCGCTCGCCCCGGAGGCGGGCGGCAGCGCCTACCATTCAGGCGGCCGGCAGTTCGCCTCGCGGGACGATCCCCAGTGGAAGATCCTGTCGCAATGGGCCCGCGGGGGCGGCAAGCCCTAGCGCAGCACCAGCGTGCTGATCCGCTTCGGCACCTCGCCGACCGGAATCGTCGCGATCAGCTTGAGGCTTCCGGTGTCGATCACCGAGACCGATCGCGCCGCGGCGTTGCTCACATAGAGCAGCCGGCCGTCCGGCGTGAAGGTGACCCAGTTCGGCACGGCGCCGATCGGCGGCCGTCCCGGCAGCCTGAGCTCGGGCAGCGGCGCGTGCCCGAGCGGCCGCAGCTCGGGCAGCGAATAGGCGTACACGGCGTTCGCCTGGATGCTCGTCACCCAGAGCGTCTTGCCGTCGGGCGCGACGCCCAGGCCGTGCGCGGGCGCGTCCATGCGCCGCTCGGCGGCGCCGAAGCCGTTGTTCGGCAGCTTGACCCTCGCCACCTCCTTGCGCGTGGCGAAGTCGATCACCGCGAAGCCGTTCAGCTTGGAAAGCTGCACATGCAGGCGCCGCGTGGCGCCGTCGGGACCGGACTCGATCGCGATCGGGCGCACGCCCTCGTCGAGCTTCAGCTCCCAAGCGACCTGGTCGAGCACGAGATCGATGACGGTGAGCATCTTGTTGCGGATCGAGCCGGTGATCGCGAACTTGTTGTCCGGCGTGACGTAGACGTTGTGCAGGCGGCCCTTCACCGCGATGCTCTTGACGAGCTCCACCGAGGCGGTGTCGATGATGTCGAGCGCGCCGGGGTCGTCGGCGATGCCGACGAGCACGCGCCGGCCGTCCTTCGTGGTGGCGATGTTGTTCGGGTGGCCGCTGAGGCGCACCTTGTGCAGGGTGCGGCCGCTCTTACGCTCGATGACGTCGAGCGTCTCGTCCGCCTCGTTGCTCACGTACACGCGCGTGGCGTCGGGCGAGAAATCGATGCCGTGCGCCGCCTCGATCCCCTTGATTTCCTGCACCACTTTCTGCGTCGCCGGGTCGATGACGTGGATGCTGTCGCCCGCGCTGTTGGTGACGTAGACGAGGGAGGCCGGGGGCCGCGGTTTTTGCGCCGCCGCAGGGAGCGCGCAGAGCGCGAGGACCACCCACAGCAGGCCGCGGCCGGCGTTTCGAAATCCGTTCGACATGAGAGTCCCCCGCTGAGCGAACGAGTGTATAGGATAGGCGTCCAGGAGGCATCGATGAAAATGAAAATCGCGGCATGAAGCGGGACATCGCCGCCACCGGCCGCGGCTACAAGGACCTGCACGAGCACCTCGACGAGCTGCGCCGGCTCGGGCTGCTGCTCACGATCGACCGCCCGATCGACAAGGACTCGGAGCTGCACCCGCTGGTGCGCTGGCAGTTCGTCGGCGGCATCGACGAGGCGGCGCGCAAGGCCTTCCTCTTCACCAACGTCACCGACGGGCGCGGCCGCAGGTTTTCGATGCCGGTGGTGGTCGGCGCGATCGCGGCCAACCGCGAGATCTACGCCGCCGGCATGGGCGTGCCGCTCGGAGAGATCCAGGCGCGCTGGGATCGCGCGCTCGCCCACCCCATCGCGCCGCGCCTGGTCGAGCGCGCCCTGTGCCACGAGGTCGTGCACGAGGGCGCCGCGCTGCAGGGCGAGGGCAAGGGACTCGATCGCCTGCCGATCCCGATCTCCACGCCGGGCTTCGACGCCGCGCCGACCCTCACGGCCACGAACGTCATCACCCGCGATCCGGAAACCGGCGTGCAGAACATGGGCACGTACCGCGCGGCGCTGAAGGCCTCCGATCGGCTGGTGGTGCGCATGGCCACGCGCGTCGGCGGCGCCGGCGGCTACCTGCACTACGTGAAGCACCAGAAGCTCGGCCGGAAGACCATGCCCTGCGCGATCGTCCTCGGCTGCCCGCCGTACGTCGCCTTCGTCGGGCCGCAGAAGCTTCCCGTCGGCCTCGATGAGTTCACCGTCGCGGGCGGCCTCGCCGGCTGCCCGATCAACGTGGTGAAGGCGAAGACCGTGGATCTCCTCGTGCCCGCCGAGGCCGAGATCGTCATCGAAGGCCTGATCGACACCGAATACTGCGAGCCCGAGGCGCCGTTCGGCGAGTCGCACGGCCACGTCGCGCTCGAGGAATACAACATGCCGATGCGCGTCACGGCGATCACCCATCGGCGCGAGCCGGTCGTGCCCTCCTACATCAGCCAGGTGACGCCCTCCGAGTCGAGCCTGATGAAGCGCGTCGCCTACGAGCCGATGTTCCTCGCGCACCTGCGCGACACGCTCGGGATCCGCGGCGTGCGCGGCGTCTCGCTGCACGAGCCGCTCACCGCGCTGCGCCGCGTGGTCGTGATCACCTTCGAGGCGGGCACGCCGCGCAACGAGGTCTGGCGCGGCCTCTACGGCGCCTCGGCGTTCCGCAGCGACACCGGCAAGATCTGCATCGCGGTGAACGAGGACATCAGCGCCGACAACGCCGACGCGCTCTTCTGGGCGCTCGCGTATCGCGCCAACCCGGAGAAAGACATCCAGGTGCTGCCGTACCGCGCCCAGGGCCACGGCCCGAAGCGCCAGCAAGGCGACGAAAGCGATTCGACGCTGCTCATCGACGCCACGATGAAAAGCACCATGCCGCCGCTCGCGCTGCCGAAGCGCGAATACATGGAGCGCGCGCAGAAGATCTGGCAGGAGCTCGGCCTTCCCGCGCTGCGCCCGCAGGCGCCCTGGCACGGCTATTCGCTCGGCGACTGGCTGCCGCAATGGGACGAGGCGGCGTTGCGCGCGGTCGCGGGCCGCTACGACGAGAACGGCCGCATCAGCGAGCGGCGGCGGCGCAAGGGCGTGAAGCCGGAAACGAAATTCAGGCCGGAAGACGAAGATTCGAAGGACGGGTAGGGTCTAAAAATGAAATTTCTCACGAGTAAAGCTCGCGGCGCGCTGGCGCTCTGTCTCCTCGTCTGCGCCGGCGGCGCCCTCGCGCAGGCCTATCCCGCGAGGCCGATCCGCCTCGTGGTGCCGCAAAGCCCCGGCGGCTCGACCGACCAGGTGGCGCGGCCGCTCGCGAAGCAGCTCGGCGAAGTGCTTGGCCAGGCGGTGGTCGTGGACAATCGCGCGGGCGCGGGCAGCGTCATCGGCACCGACATCGTCGCGAAGGCGGCCCCCGACGGCTACACGCTTCTCGCGGTCGCCGCGTCGTTCACCATCAGCCCGGCCCTGTACAAGCAGCTCCCCTACGACGCGGCGCGCGATTTCACGCCGATCACGATGGTCTCGGCGTTCCCCAACATCCTCGTGGTCCATCCGAGCCTTCCGGTCGCTTCTTTTTCCGACCTGATCTCGTATCTGAAGAAAAATCCCGGAAAAGCGAACTACTCCTCGAGCGGCATCGGCACCGGCACCCACCTTTCCATGGAGCTCCTGAAGCACCTCGCGGGAATCGACCTCGTGCACGTGCCGTACAAGGGCGGCGCGCCCTCCGTGAACGCCCTGCTCGGCGGCGAGGTGCAGGTGACGCTCGCGACGATCTCGACCGCGCTGCCGCACGTGAAGAACGGCCGCCTGCGCGTGCTCGCCGTGACGAGCGGCAAGCGGGTGAGCTCGCTGCCGGAGGTGCCGACGCTGCAGGAATCCGGCGTGAAGGACTACGAGTACTCGTCGTGGATCGGCTTGCTCGCGCCGGCGAAGACCCCGCGCGCCGTGGTCGAGAAGCTCGGCGCCGCCGCCGCCCGCGCCGCGCGCACGCCGGAGATGAAAACCGTCCTCGCGCTGGAAGGCGCCGAGCCGATCGGCAACTCACCCGACGAGTTCGCGGTTCAGGTACGAACCGAGATCGACCGCTGGGCGAAGCTCGTCGCCGCGACCGGCATCAAGGCCGATTAGAAGTCAATCGACGGTCGCGCCGGATGCGCTGATCAGTTTCGCCCACTTTTCGATCTCGGTTTTTATGTGGAAGCGAAACTGCTCGCGGCTGCCGCCTATCGGCACCAGCCCATCGCCGCTCATGCGCGATCTCATGGCGGGGTCGCGCATGATCTTCTCTATGTGCGAATTGAGAAGGTTCAGGACGTCTGGCGGGGTTCCGGCGGGAGCGAGCACGCCGTACCACTGGCTCGATTCGTAGTCGGGCAGGCCGGATTCGGCCACGGTGGGTATCTCGGGCATCGCGGGCAGGCGCTCGCGGCTCGTGACGGCGAGAGCGCGCACGCGGCCGGCGGCGATCTGCGGGCCGGCGTTGATCGCCGGGAGGAACATCACCGGCGCGTCGCCCGCGAGCAGGCCGATCATCGCCGGGCCCGAGCCGCGGTAGGGGATGTGGATCATCTTCACGCCGGCGCTCACGTTGAAGAGCTCGCCCGCGAGGTGCGGCGTGCTGCCGCTGCCCGAGCCGGCGAAGCCGATCTCGCCCGGGCGCGCTTTCGCCGCCGCGATCAGCTCGCGCACCGAATGCACCGCGAGCGAGGGATGCACCACGAGCACGTTCGGCCCGACCGCCATCAGGCTCACCGGCTCGAAGTCCTTCACCGGATCGTAAGGGACCTTCTTGTAGAGGCTCGGGTTGGTGACGAAGCCGGCGCCGGTGAAGAGCAGCGTATAGCCGTCGGCGGGCGCTTTCGCCGCGGCCTCGGTGCCGATGTTGCCGTTCGCGCCGCCGCGGTTTTCGACGACGAACGATTTGCCGAGCGTGGCCGTGAGGGCCTGCGCCAGCACCCGGCCCGCCGCGTCCACGCCGCCGCCCGCAGGGAAGGGAACGATCATCCGTACGGGATTTTTAGGGTATGGCTGAGCGAATGAAGACGAAACGACGATGAATAAAAGAACTGTTCCTAGAAAAAATCTCATTTTCTGGAATCCTGGATCGCCCGCCATACTTTTTGAGGTGTGGCCGGCATCGTGATGTCGCGCACGCCGTACTCGCGCAGCGCGTGGACGATCGCGCCGATGACGGCGGCCGGGGCGGGCGTGGTGCCGCCTTCGCCGCCGGCCTTGATGCCGAAGGGGTTGGTGGGCGAGAGCACCTCGGCGATCTCGCAGCGGAACGACGGCAGCTCGTCGCTGCGCGGGATCGCGTAGTCCATCAGCGAGCCGGCGAGCGGCTGGCCGCTGGCGGGGTCGAGGTGGCACAGCTCGCCCAGCGCCTGGCCCGCGCCCTGCGCGATCGCGCCGTGCGTCTGGCCGTGGACGATGAGCGGATTGATGCAGCGGCCGACGTCGTCCACCGCCGCGTAGCGCACGATGCGCACGGCGCCCGTCTCGGGATCGACCTCGCATTCGCAGACCGCGCAGCCGTTCGGAAACACGGGGTCGTGCATCTCGTTGTCGGTGATCACCGCGAGGCCGCCGCGCAGGCCTTCGGGGAGCAGGGCGGCCTCGGCGGCGCGCGCCAGCTCGAGAAACGAAAAAGATTTCTTTTCCGGTCCTGAGGAAACGAAGCGGCCCCGCTCGAAAACCGCCGGGGCCTCGAAGAGAAACGAAGCTACCCGACTCGCTTTTTCCACCAGCTCCTTCGCCGCGATGGAGAACACCGTCGCGGCGTGGCGCATGGAGCGCCCGGAATGCGAGCCGCCGCCTGCGCTCACCACGTCGGTGTCGCCGGTGAGGACGTCGATGGCCTCCATCGGCACGCCGAGCAGATCCGCGACGACCTGCGCGAAGCTCGTCTCGTGGCCCTGGCCGCTCGGCTGCGTGCCGATCACCACCCGCACCCGGCCCTCGGGCAGCACCGCGATCTCGGCGCGCTCCTTCGGCGAGCCGATCGAGGACTCGACGTAGTTCGCGAGCCCGAGCCCGAGGCGCTTGCCGCGCGCCGCCGCGGCCGCGCGCCTTGCCTCGAAGCCCTCCCAGTCGGCGAGCTTCATCGCGCGATCCATGTTGGTCTCGTACTCGCCGCTGTCGTAGAGCATGCCGACCGCGTTGCGGTAAGGCATGGCGCGCGGGCTCACCAGATTGCGGCGCCGCAGCTCGATCCGGTCGAAGCCGAGCTCGGCCGCCGCCTTGTCGATCAGCCGCTCCAGCGCGAAGGTGACTTCCGGGCGGCCCGAGCTGCGGTAGGGGCAGGTGGGCACCGTGTTGGTGAAGACCGCGCGGCTCCTCAGCTCCGCGGCGGGAATGTCGTAGGACCCGGTGATGAGCCCCGAGCCTTTCGAGAGCGGCGAGAGCGACACGGCGCGCGCGCCGGCGTTGCTCAGGTTCGAGGCGCGCAGCGCGAGGAAGCGCCCGTCGCGCGCGAGCGCGAGCTCGAGCTCCATCGCGAGATCGCGGCCCTGGTAGTCGGAGATGAAGGCCTCGGAGCGCGTGGCGGTGAACTTCACCGGCCGGCCGAGGCGGCGCGATGCCCAGAGCACCAGGCCGAACTCCACGTACACGCGGTTGCGCGCGCCGAAGTTTCCGCCGACGTCGTACGACAGCACGCGCAGCTTCTCCGGCTCGATGCCGAGCACGGAAGCGAGCTCGTGCTTCTGGCGCACCGCGCCGCCGCTTCCCGCGTAGAGCGTGTAGCGGCCGCTCGCGGCGTCGTAGATACCGAGCGCCGAGCGCGGCTCGAGCGGGACGGCGGTGACGCGTCCGACGTGGAACGCCATGCGCACCACGTGATCCGCCGCGGCGAAGCCGCGTGCGGCGGCTTCGCTGTCGCCGAACCGCGTGTCGATCACGAGGTTGCCGGGTACTTCGTCCCAGACCGTGGGCGCCCCGGGCTCGAGCGCGTCCACCGAATGCGCGACTGACGGCAGCTCCTCGTACTCGACCTCGACGAGCTCGGCCGCGTCGGCGGCCTGCGCCTGCGTTTTTGCCACGACCATGGCGAGCGCCTCGCCGACGTGGCGCACCTTGTCCGTCGGCAGCAGGAGGTGAGGGCCGATGAAAACCGGCGCGCCGCCGGGCGCGGTGAGCTTCATGTCGAAGCGCGTCGAGGGCACCGGGTTGTGAGGAACCGCGCCGAGCCGGTCCGCGGCGCAGTCGGCGCCGGTGAAAACGCCCAGCACGCCGGGCGCCGCTCGCGATTTTTCGACCAGGATCTTCCGGATGACGGCATGCGGATGCGGCGATCGCACCATCGCCGCATACGCCTGGCCCTCGGCGCTGAAGTCGTCGCTGAAGCGCCCCGCGCCGGTGAGCAGGCGCTGGTCTTCCTTGCGCGGCAGAGGTTGGCCGATGGTCGCCATGGAGACGAAAGGTAGAATTCCGGCCGTGAAAGCGCAACTCGAGCGAAACGTGGGAACGCCCGGCGCGGCCTGAAGTACG
Source organism: uncultured Enterobacteriaceae bacterium (assembly GCA_964407355.1). GTDB lineage: Bacteria > Pseudomonadota > Gammaproteobacteria > Burkholderiales > SG8-39 > SCGC-AG-212-J23. The sequence continues at coordinate 11,657 of CAYOVM010000005.1, read as the reverse complement.
CCTACATCTCGACCGAGAAGGAAGGCTAGGTCGGCAACAGTTTGGTGATCTACGACCTGCGCGACCCGGCGCGGCCCGCCGAGGTCTCGCGCTGGTAGATGCCCGGCGAGCACGTCGCCGGCGGCGAACGCCGACCTGGACCGGCCGGCGCAACCGGCTGCACCAACCGCGACGGCTTCATCCCGCGGTTCCCGGAGCGGATGTAGATCGGTAGCCTCCCACCGAAATCAGGGACAGACCACGTTTTCATCTGCGCGAAGCTTCGGAAAACGTGGTCTGTCCCTGATTTCTACTGCGGCTCGATCTTCGCGGCCTTGACGTAGCGCGCCCAGCGCTCGGCGTCGGTTTTCATCAGCGCGCTCATCGATTCGGGGGAGCCGGGGAAGGGATCGAAGGCGGAGCGCGAGAGGAACTGTTTCGCCTCGTCGCTCGCGGTGATCCGGTTGAACCAGCCGGCGAGCCGCGCGATGACGGGCGCCGGCGTGCCGGCGGGAACCACCACGCCCCACCACGGCGAGACGTCGATGTCGCCGAAGCCCAGCTCGGCGAGCGTCGGCACGTCGGAGAGGGCGCTGGTGCGCCGCGCGGAGGTGGCGGCGACGATGCGGGTGCGCCCGCCCGCCTGCTGCTGCAGCGACCAGGTCGAGTCGAAGACGATGAAGTCCAGATCGCCGCCCACCAGATCGGCGAGCGCGTTCGGGTTCGCCTTGTAGGGGACGTACGTCGTGTTGAGCCCCGCGCCCTGCTTGAACAGCTCGCCCGCGATCAGCCCGGCGTTGCTGGTGGCGCCGAAGAAGCCGTGGTTGGGCTTCGTTTTCAGATGGGAAACGAGCTGCGAAGCCGACTTGATGGGCTTCGCCGCGTCCACCGAGATGACGAAGGCGACCGTCGCGAGGGTGGTCACCGCGGCGAAGTCCTTCGCCGGGTCGTAGGTGAGCCCTTTGAAGAGATAAGGCGCCGAAGTGAGCGTCGAGCTGACCGGGGTGATGAGCAGCGTGTAGCCGTCGGCTTTCGATTTCGCGACGAAGTCGTTGGCGATCTGGCCGTTCGCGCCGGGCTTGTTCTCGACGATCACCGGCCTGCCGGCGAGCTTCGAGAGCTGGTCGCTGTAGAAGCGCACCATGATGTCGGCGCCCGAGCCGGGCGCGTAGTTGCAGATCGCGCGCAGCTCGCGCGCCGGAAATTCCTGCGCCCGCGCCGGCGCGCAGAAAAATCCGGCGATCACCGCCGCGAGCGCCGCCAGCCGCCGAATGGTTACAGTCGCGCCCCGGGCCGCTACAGTCGTGGTTATCATGCCTGCCTCCGTCATGCCTCCCTCCTAAAAGCGAGTTTAATACGCCATGCCCCAACTCCCGCGCCGCGTAGCGATCCTCGGCGGCACGCGCATCCCCTTCGCGCGCGCCAATTCGGCCTACGCCGAGCTCGGCAACCAGGACATGCTGACGGCGGTTCTTCGTTCGCTGGTGGAGAAATTCGCCTTGAAGGGCGAGCGGGTCGGCGAGGTCGCCGCCGGCGCCGTGATCAAGCACTCGCGCGACTGGAACCTCGCCCGCGAGTCGACCCTCGGCAGCGGCCTTCACCCGACGACCCCCGCCTACGACCTGCAGCGGGCCTGCGGCACTTCGCTTTCCGCGATCATCCAGCTCGGCTACCGCATCGCGCTCGGCGAGATCGACTGCGCGATCGGCGGCGGCGTCGACAGCGCGAGCGATATTCCCCTGTCTTACGGGAAAGGATTGCAGAAAATAGTTCTTGCAAGCGCCCGGGGTCGGTCTTTTCTTGAAAGGATTGAACCGTGGAAAAAATTTAGATTGAAAAATCTAAAACCTATGCCTCCCGGCGTGGGCGAGCCGCGAACGGGCATGTCGATGGGCCAGCACTGCGAGGAGACGGCGAAGCAGTGGAAAATCTCGCGCCGCGAGCAGGACGAGCTCGCGCTGAGGAGCCACCTCAACGCCGACGCCGCCTGGCGCGCGGGGTTCTTCAACGACCTGGCGGTCGAGTACTGCGGGCTGACGCGCGACAACAACGTGCGGGGCGATACGTCCCTGGAAAAACTGTCGCAGTTGAGAACCGCCTTCGACAAGAGCAAAGCCGGCACCCTGACCGCGGGCAACAGCTCGCCGCTCACCGACGGCGCCGCTTGCGTCCTGCTGGGTTCGGAAGAGTGGGCCAGGGCTCGCGGTATTCCGATTCTTTGTTATTTGACCCACTCCGAAACCGCCGCGGTGGATTTCGTGGGCATGGCCGGGCCGAAGGAGGGGCTGCTGATGGCGCCGAACTACGCGGTGGCGCGCATGCTGCGCCGCGCCGGCCTCACGCTGCAGGACTTCGAGATCTACGAGATCCACGAGGCGTTCGCCGCGCAGGTCCTGTGCACGCTCAAGGCCTGGGAGGACGAGGAATACTGCCGCACGCGCCTTGGCGCCAAAGGCGCCCTGGGGAGCATAGACAGGGAAAGCTTGAATCCGAAGGGATCGAGCGTAGCCATCGGCCATCCCTTCGCCGCCACCGGCGCGCGCGTCGTGGCGACGCTCGCCAAGCAGCTCGCCGAGCGCGGCTCGGGACGCGGGCTGATCTCGATCTGCGCCGCCGGCGGCCAGGGCGTGACGGCGATCCTTGAGCGTTAGCGCCAAAGCGGCTACAACGGGTCGGGGGGCTCGATGACCGAGTGGATGACCGGGTTGACGGCGGAGGGGCTGAAGCTGATCGTCGCCGGCGGCGTCGGCGCGATGGCGCTGGTCGCGCTGCTCTGGTTCTTCGCGCACCGGCGCGACCCGATTCCGCTGTGGCTCGGCCTCTTCTGCGTGTGCCTGTCCGTCCACTTCGTCGTCCGCGAGAGCCATGCCCTCGACCTGCCGGCCGCGTTCCTCGCCGGGCCGTTCCTCGTCCTCTATGCCGCCGAGCTCTATCCGGGCGTGTGGCAGCGCTACGTCGCGCGCGGGGCGGTGACGATCGGGGCGGCGGCCGCGATCGTGGCGCTGCGCCTGGACTCCTCCTCCGAGGACGCGCTCCTCGCGTTCATGCGCCTCTTCGCGGTCGCGGTCGCGGCGATGACCCTCGCCGCCACGGTCCACGCGATGCGCCAGCGCCGCACCTACGTTCCGCTCGCGATCGCGGGAATCGGGCTGGGCTATCCGCTGCTCCTCGCGGGCTATGCGCCGGTGTGGCTCGAGCTCGTCAGCTTCGTCCTCCTTCCGGCGGTCGCGCTCGCGCGGCGCTTCTCGCGCGCCTTCGACGCGGAGACGCGGCGCGCCCTGAACCAGGCGAAGTTCACCAACGACCTGTTCGAATCGGTGCCGGTGGCGCTGGCGATGCGCGATCCGGACGGAAAATACCTGGTGGTGAACCGCACCTGGGAGACCTATTACTCGCTGAAGCGCGACGAGGTCCTGGGCACCACGCCGCGCGCGCGGGCGAGCGTGCGCGACGCCGAGGCGCTGCTCGCGCTCGATCGCGCGGCGATGGCGAAGGGGCTCGACGCCGGCCACTCCGACGTCACCGACATGATCTACCGCGACAAGCGCTTCATGCAGACGCGCACCGCGATGGCCGACTCGCAAGGCAAGGTGCTGGGCGTGCTGATCGCGAGCATCGACGTCACCGAGCGCTACGCGATGGAGCAGGCGCTGATCACCGAGCAGCGCCGGCTCGCGCTGGTGGTGCGCGGGGCGCAGGTCGGCATCATCGACTGGGACGGCGCGGCGCACACCATCTACTACTCGCCGCGCTTCAAGGAGATCCTCGGCCATCCGAGCGACGCCGACACCTCGGCCTGGCCGGACTACTTCGACCTCATCCACCCCGAGGACCGCGTGCGGGTGGAGGCGAGCTTCAACGAGCGCCTGCGCACCCGGGGCTCGGAGGGCTCGCAGGAGCTGCACGAGCCGATCCAGTACCGGCTGCAGCGCGCCGACGGCCGCTACGTGTGGATCGAGGGCGTCGGCGTGTCGGTGCGCGACGCGCGGGGCGACGCCACGCGCTTCATCGGCTCCATCACCGACATCACCGAGCGGCGCGCCTACGAGGAGGCGCTGCGCGAGAGCGTGCGCCTGCGCGACGAGGTCGAGCGCATGTCGCGCCACGACCTGAAGACGCCGCTGAACAGCATCATCGCCGTGCCGCGCCTGCTGCGCGAGGGCCGCAAGCTCGACTCCGAGGAGCAGCAGCTCCTGAGCATCGTCGAGCGCGCGGGCTATCGCCTGCTCGACATGGTCAACCTGTCGCTGGACCTGTTCCGCATGGAGCAGGGCACCTACACCTTCCGCCCGCAGGCGGTCGACCTGGACGACATGGTGCGCAAGGTGATCGCCGACCTGGACAGCCATGCCGCCTCGAAGAACGTCGCGGTAAAGGCGCAGCGCGAGGCAGGCCATAGCGGTCCGATCGTCGCGCGCGGCGAGGACCTGCTGTGCTACTCGATGCTCGCCAACCTGCTGAAGAACGCGATCGAAGCCTCGCCCGAGGACGGCGTCGTTACGGTAAAGCTCGACGCCGGCGACGGCAAAGTGCGGCTGCACATCCACAACGCCGGCGCGGTGCCCGACCAGGTGCGCGCGAGCTTCTTCGAGAAGTACAGCACCGCGGGCAAGGCGGGCGGGCTGGGGCTGGGCACCTATTCGGCCCGGCTGATGGCGCGGGTGCAGCAGGGGGACATCGGCATGCGCACCTCGATCGAGGAGGGCACCACGCTCACGGTGCAGCTCGCCGAGGCGGCGGCGGACGCGGCGGCGGCGACCCCGGGCGCGCCCGCCGCCAGCGACCGCGCGCCGGCGCGCATGCCGGTCCTGCCGCCGCTCGCCGTCTTGATCGTGGACGACGACGAGTTCAACCGCCTGGTGATGCGCCGCTACCTGCCGAATCCGCCGCTCGAGGTCGTGATGGCGGTGAACGGGCGCGCCGCGCTCGAGGCGATGCGCCACCAGCATTTCGACTTCGTGTTCCTCGACCTCGAGATGCCGGTGATGAGCGGCTACGAAGCGGCCGAGCGCATCCGCAAGCTCGAGAAGGAGGAGCGCCGCAAGGCCACCACCCTCGTCGCCTTCTCCTCGAACGACGACGACGCCTCGATCAAGCGCGCGCTCGCCGCCGGCTGCGACCACTACCTGACCAAGCCCGCGCCGCGCGAGACGCTGTGGAAGCTGCTGGCGGGCGACGCCGTCCCCGCGCCCGAGCCGAAGCCCGGCAAGCTGCCCACCGCCTCCGACCCGGTGGAGGTCGACGTCGACCTGCGCCCGACGCTCGCCGCCTTCTTCGTGTCCCGCCGCAAGGCCCTCGACGAGATCGACGTCTCCCTCGCGCGCGGCCAGCGCGCGGCGGCCCGGCGCCTCGCCCACAAGCTCGCCGGCGGCTTCTCCCTCTACGGCTTCAAGTGGGCCGCCGCCCAGTGCCGCCTGATCGAGCAGACCGCCGAGGGCGGCGATCGCGACGAGCTCACCGAGCGCATCGAGTTCGTCCGGCGGCACCTGGAATCGGCGCAGGTGCGCTTCGTCGAGAGCGCCGCGCCGGCCTAGTAAAATCCGCTCCGGGAGCAAAAAACTCAGCCTATGCCCAAGCACAAGATCCTGGTGGTGGACGACGACGAGGCGGTGCTCGACTTCATGCGCGCGAAGCTCGGCGCGCGCTTCGACGTCGTCGCCACCACCGAGCCCGAGAAGGTGCTGGGGCTCGCCCGCGCCCACAAGCCCGCCCTCATCCTGAGCGACATCGACATGCCGGGCATGGACGGCGGCGACATCTCGGCCGCGGTCTACGGCGAGGACGACCTGCGCGACATGCCGATGCTCTTCCTCACGGCGCTCGTCTCGCCGCAGGACCTGCAGATCCAGCAGGGCCAGCTCGGCGGCCGCCCCGCCATCTCCAAGGACGCGCCGATCGACCAGCTAGTCGCCCGCATCGAGTCCCTGATCGCGCGGTAGCTTGCTTCAGAAAAAAGAACTTCTCGAAAAGCTGGCGCTGGGCCACGCCGCCCGGATCACCGTCGTAACGCCCAACCGGCGCCTGTCGCAGGCCCTGGTCGCCGATTTCGATTCGTATCAGGCGGAGCATGGCAGGACCGTCTGGGAAGCGGCCGACATCCTCCCGTTCGGCTCGTTCGTCGAGCGGCTCTACGAGGACGCGCTGTACTCCGACATTTCCACCGAGCTGCCGATGCTCCTCACGCCCGCGCAGGAGCGGTGGCTGTGGCAGGAAGCGGTCGCGAACGCCGGTCTGCTCTCCGTCGCCGACACCGCCGAGCAGTGCCGCAAGGCCTGGAAGCTCGCCCACGAGTGGCGCATCCCGATCGGCCCGGGCAACGAGGATGCGCAAGCCTTCTTCGCCTGGTCCGAGATCTACAGAAGAAAAACGGATTCCGGGATCGATTCGGCGCGCCTGCCCGATCTGGTTCTGGGTTTGATAAATCAGAATCAAATAAAAAGACCGGCGCTGCTGGTGGCTTACGGCTTCGACATCCTGCCGCCGCAGACGAAGGAATTCCTCGCCGCGTTCGAGCTCGCCGGGTGCCAGCCGCAAGCGAGGGACGGCTCGCCGGCGCGGATCGCCTTCGCGTCGAAGAAGGAGGAGCTGGAGAAAGCCGCCGCGTGGGCGAGGGCGCGGCTGGAGGCGAATCCGCTCGCGCGCATCGGCGTGGTGGTGCCCGAGCTCGAGCAGCGCCGCGCCGAAGTGGTGCGCGTCTTCTCGCGCACGCTGCAGCCGGGATACAACCTCCCGGGGGCGGCGAAGGCGCCGATGCCTTTCAACGTGTCGCTCGGGATGCCGTTGGCTCGGTACCCGGTCGTGGCGCTCGCCTTGTCGGTCATCGAGTTTTCGAGGGAGGAGATTCCTTTCGAAGAAGCAAGCAACCTCATTCTTTCGCCGTTCATAGGGGGCGCGGAGAGCGAGCTGCAGGCCCGCGTGAAGCTCGACGTGAGGCTGCGGCGCAAGCTCGAGGCGACGGTGAGCCTCGCGAAGCTGATCGCCAACGCGGAAGGCGCGCCGCGCCTGCGAGGGCTGCTCGAGCGAATCTTCAAATGCCGGGAAGAAGCCGGCTCCGCCGGAACTCCCTCCGACTGGGCGCGGCACTTCTCGGCGCTGCTCGACGCCGCGGGCTTTCCCGGCGAGCGCGGCCTCGACTCGGAGGAGTTCCAGGCGCGCGCCAAGCTGCACGAGGTGCTGGGCGAGCTTTCGCGGCTGGAACGGGTGTCTTCGCGGATTGGTTTTTCACAAGCAGTAAATGAATTGAAAAAGCTTTGCGGCGACACCCTTTTTCAGCCGGAGACCGGCGAAGCGCCGATCCAGGTTCTCGGCGTGCTCGAGTCGGCGGGGATCGAGCTCGACCATCTGTGGGTGAGCGGCCTCACCGACGAGGCCTGGCCGCTGCGCGCGCAGGCGAACCCGTTCATCCCGGTGGCGCTGCAAAAGGCGGCCGGCATCCCGCAGGCGAGCCCGGAGAGCTCGCTCGCCCTCGACCGGCGCATCACCGAGGGCTGGGCGCGCGCCGCGGATGAAGTGGTGTTTTCGTTCTTCAGCAGAGACGAGGACCGGGAGCTCGCGCCAAGCCCGCTCGTTCTCGGCTTCCCCGACGCGCCGGTTTCGATTCCTGCCTTTCCGCGTTTCCGCGATCTTATTTTTTCCCTCAAGAAAATAACGACCGTGGAAGATTCCGTAGGGCCCACGGTCACGGCCCTGCAAATAAAAGGCGGCACCCGCGTCCTCGCCGACCAGGCCGCCTGCCCCTTCCGCGCCTTCGCCCACTGGCGCCTCGGCGCGCAGGAGATGGAGACGCCCGCCGACGGCCTCGATGCCTCGGACCGCGGACGGCTGCTTCACGCACTCATGTCCAGCCTTTGGGGCTCGCTAAAAAATTCCGAATCCCTTCAGAACGACATCGCCCCGGCCATCGACGCCGCGGCAGCGGCGGCCGTCAAGGATCTCGGTTTGGAAGGCCGCTTCGCCGACCTCGAGCGCGCCCGCCTGGCACGCCTCGCGCGCGAATGGCTCGAGATCGAGAAGGCCCGGCCGCCGTTCGAGGTCGTCGCCATCGAACAGAAAAGAACCCTCAAGTTCTCGAACATCGAATACGAGGGGCGCATCGACCGCATGGACAGGGTGAAGGAAGGGCACGTCCTCATCGACTACAAGACCAGCCGCTCGCCGACGCCCAAGCACTGGGAGCCGCCGCGTCCGACCGACCCGCAGCTCCCGATCTACGCGGTCACGGCGAAGGAGGAGATCGCCGCCGTGGCCTTCGCCAAGGTGCGCCCCGGCGAGATGCGCTTCATGGGATTTTCAAAAGAGGAAAACACGCTGGGCGGCGTGAGGAAAGCGAAGGCGTGGCATCCCCTGCTCCAGTCGTGGAAGGACGAAGCCGAGGCGCTTGGCAAAGGGTTCGCCTCGGGCGAGGCGGCGGTCGATCCGAAGCGCGGCCTGCTCGTCACCTGCCGCTTCTGCGACCTGCACACGCTCTGCCGCGTCTACGAGAAGGTGAACGTGCTCGCCGAGGACGATCCGGAAGGCGAAGACGCCGAATGATCTCCCTAGGCCCAGACCGGGTAGCCCTTCGCCTGCCGCGCGAAGCCGTCGAAGAGGTCGAGCATGCGCTCGCGCCACGCGTACACCGGGTCGTCGGGCTCGAGCAGGCGGATCGGCGAGACGCTGCGCGCCCACTGGAAAACGCCGAACAGGATGTAGTCGGCGTAGCCCGGGCCGTGGCCGGAGAAGAACGGGTGCTGCACGAGGCTCGGGCGCACGACCTCGAGCACGCCGCGGAAGTCGGCGAGCCGCTGCTTCGGCTCGGCGCCGAAGTCCTCGAGCGTCATGCCCAGGCGCTTCTCGCGCGACTCGCGGAAGTAGGCCTTGTCCTTCTCGTGGATGCGCGCGTAGATGTCGAGGACCAGCACGCGGAAGATCGCCGTATGCAGGGTGCGGAACGCCCAGGTGTTCACGAACTCGGTGAGCGCGCGCGCCTCGACGCCGTCCATCAGCCCCGGCCGCTGCGGATAGGCCTCGTCGAGGTAGACCGCGATGTTCCACGAGTCGGCGATCGCCGTGTCGCCGTCCTTGATCACCGGCACGGTCTTCGAGTTGGCGAACGCGATCGCGTCCTTCTCGGTAAAGCGCCACGGCACGGTCTCGAACTCGAGCCCCTTGTGCTTGAGCGCCATCTTCGCGCGCCAGCAGTACGGCGAGAAGCGCCGGTCGTCTTCGGCGCCGGCGAGGTCGTAGAGGGTGATGGCCATGTCGTCCGTTCCTGTATCCGAGCGTTGAGATGTTACCGCCGGAGAGGGGG
>CAYOVM010000005.1:0-2289 GCA_964407355.1 uncultured Enterobacteriaceae bacterium | reverse complement strand
ATCCTCGCCATCACCTTCACCCGCAAGGCCGCCGCCGAGATGCGCGCGCGGGTCCTCGCGATCCTGCCGAACGCCGCGGAGCTCAGCTCGCGCCTTCGCATCCAGACCATCGATTCGCTGTGCACCGCGCTCACCCGCCAGATGCCCGTGCTCGCACGCTTCGGCGCGCAGCCCGCGATCGTCGAGGACGCCTCGGACCTGTATCGCGAAGCCGCCTCGCGGGTGTTCCGCGTATTGAACGATTCGACCGAAAAGCTCCTGCGCCACCTCGACAACGACCTCGGCGCCGCCACCACGCTCCTCGCCGACATGCTCCGCTCGCGCGACCGCTGGATCCGCAAGACCGGCGCCGCCCCGACCCGCGCCGAGCTCGAAGCCTCTTTTCTTTTCGAACGTTCTCGTCTTTTAACAAAAGCTCGCGCTCTTCTTCCCGGCGCCAGCGAAGACCTCGCAAAGGAACTTCTAACCAAGGATTTGACGTGGCGTAAGAGGAACGTTCAGGCGCAGGCCCTGTCCGACAACGAACCCCTGCGCCTCGCCCTCGGCGCGCTCTGCAAGCTGCCGCCCGAGAAATACGACGAGCGCCAGTGGGAAGCGCTCGAAGCGATCCTCGCGCTCCTGAATCCCGCCATCGCCCAGCTGAAGCTGCTCTTCGCCGAGACGGGCCAGGCGGATTTCACCGAGTTCGTCCACGGCGCCTTGCGCGCCCTCGGCGCCGCCGACGAGCCGAGCGATCTGCTCCTCTCCATCGACCGGAAGATCTCCCACATCCTCGTCGACGAGTTCCAGGACACCTCGCTCTCGCAATACGAGCTTCTGACCAAGTTGACTTCCGGGTGGCAACCGGACGACGGCCGCACGCTCTTCCTCGTCGGCGACCCGATGCAGTCCATCTACCGCTTCCGCGAAGCCGAAGTGTCCCTCTTCCTGAACATCCGGCACGCCGGCCTCGGCTCGCTCGAGCTGGAGCCGCTCACGCTCACCACCAACTTCCGATCGCAGGAGAACCTCGTCGCCTGGTTCAACGAGTCCTTCGCGCGCGTGCTTCCCGCCGCGGAGGACGAAGCCGCCGGCGCCGTGCCGTATTCCCCCGCCACCGCCCGCCATCCCGCGCTCCCCGGCCCGGCGGTGACCTGGCACGCCTTCTACGACCGCAAAGAAGAAGCGCTTCGCGTCGTTTCTCTCATTCAGTCTTCTCCCGGCAGGAAATCGATATTGGTGCGCAACCGCGCCCACCTCGACGAGATCGTCCCCGCCCTCAAGGACGCCGGCGTGCGCTTCCGCGCCGTCGACATCGAGCGCCTCGGCGAAAAGCAAGTCGTGCAGGACCTCTACGCCCTCACGCGCGCCCTCACTCACCTCGGCGACCGCGTCGCCGCCCTCGCCATCCTGCGCGCCCCCTGGTGCGGCCTGACCCTCGCCGACCTCCACGCCCTCGTCTCCGGCCCCGAAGCCCCCACGCAGCCCGACCTGTTTGGTTCTGGGCCCCCTGACAAGGGGGCCGTGAGCCGCAACGCGGCGAGCGGGGGGTTGTTTTTAGTCTCCGACCTAATGCGCAACGTCGCCCACCTCTCCCGCGACGGCCAGCTCCGCGTCGCCCGCGTGCGCGAAATCCTCGACGCCGCCTGGCGCAACCGCCAGCGCGGCACCCTTCGCGACCGCGTCGAAGGCGCCTGGCTCGCCCTCGGCGGCCCCGCCTGCGCCGCCGACGCCACCGAGCTCGAAGACGCCGAGATCTTCCTCGACGAGCTCGAGCGCCTCGAAACCGCCGGCACCGTCGACCTCGCCGCCCTCGAAGAGAGCATCGAAAAACTCTACGCCCTCCCCGACGTCGACGCCGGCGACGACGCCGTCGAGATCATGACCATCCACAAAGCCAAAGGCCTCGAGTTCGACACCGTAATCGTCCCCGGCCTCGACCGCATCCCCCGCTCCGGCTTCAAACCCTTGCTCGCCTGGAAGTCCCTGCCTTTTGTTCACCCCCCTGTTAAGGGGGGCAGCGAGCTTGCGAGCGGGGGGTTGCTCTTGGCCCCCATCAACGAAACCGGCACCGACAAAGAACCCGCCTACAACTACATCCGCGAGCTCGAAAAAGAAGCCGAAGACATCGAGTCCTCCCGCCTCTTCTACGTCGCCGCCACCCGCGCCAAGCAACGCCTCCACCTCCTCGCCTGCGCAAAGTGCGACGAAGAGAACCAAACCAAAGAACCCAGCAAGCGCTCCCTCCTCGCCAAAATCTGGTGGCAAGCCCAGGCCCACTTCGGCCCCGCCCCCGAAGACCTGAAGCAA
>CAYOVM010000004.1:49115-51783 GCA_964407355.1 uncultured Enterobacteriaceae bacterium | reverse complement strand
GTCACTGTCCCTTCATGCACGGTCAAATGCACCGCCTCCGGGTCGGCGATGATCCGCGAGAGGACGCCGCGGACCTCGCGCGCGAGGCTGGCGTCGCTCGGCGCCGAGAACCGGGCGCGAGCGCGCGACATGGCACGGCGATCGAAGTAGGTATAGACGAGGGCCGCGCCGGCGGCGGCGAAGGCAAGAAGGGCGAGTTTTCTCATGCCCCGAAGCCCGCAAACGGCGTGCCCGCGCGGTAAAATCGCGCGCTTTGCGCGGTTCCCGTGATTCGCTTCTCCGATCTCACCCTCATCCGCGGCACCAAGCCGCTCCTCGAGAAGGCCGACGTCTCGCTCAACCCCGGCGAGCGGGTGGGCCTGATCGGCGCCAACGGCTCGGGGAAGTCGAGCCTGTTCGCGCTGCTGCGCGGAGAGCTGCACGCCGACAAGGGCGACGCGGACTTCCCGCGCACCTGGCGCGTGGCGCACGTGGCCCAGGAGACCCCGGCGCTGGACCGCCCGGCCGTCGAATACGCGATCGATGGCGATGTTTTTCTCAGAAAAATAGAATCCCGTCTCGCGGCAGCGGAAACCGCGGGCGACGGCGAGCTGATGGGCGAGCTGCACGCGGCGCTTGCCGATGCGGACGCGTATACCGTTCGATCGCGGGCCGAGTCGCTGCTGCTCGGGCTGGGATTTCGCAAGGAAGAGCTCGAAAATCCCGTCTCGAGCTTCTCGGGCGGCTGGCGCATGCGCCTGAACCTCGCGCAGGCGCTGATGTGTCCCTCGGATCTCCTGCTCCTCGACGAGCCGACCAACCACCTCGACCTCGACGCCATCCTGTGGCTGGAAGAGTGGCTCAAGCGCTACGCCGGCACCCTCATCGTGGTCTCGCACGACCGCGATTTCCTCGACGGCGTAGTGACCTGCGTGGTGCACATCGACCAGAAGAAGCTGCGGCGCTACGGCGGCAACTATTCGAGCTTCGAGCAGCAGCGCGCCCAGGCGCTGGTGCTGGCGGCCGGCCAGTACGAGAAGCAGGCGCGCGAGCGGGCGCACCTGCAGTCCTTCATCGACCGCTTCAAGGCGAAGGCCACCAAGGCGCGCCAGGCGCAAAGCCGGATGAAGATGCTGGCGAAGATGGAGGAGCTCGCGCCGCTGCACGTCGCCGCGCCGTTCTCGTTCGAGTTCAAGGAGCCGCTGCGCGCCCCCAACCCGCTCCTCGTCCTCGAGGACGTGCAGGCGGGCTACGGCGAGAAGGGCAGCGAGAAGGTCGTGCTGAAGGACATCACGCTTTCGCTGCAGTCGGACCAGCGCATCGGTCTCCTCGGGGCGAACGGCGCGGGCAAGTCGACGCTGATCAAGACCATCGCCGGCGCCCTGGCCCCCCTTTCCGGTTCCGCCGTCTTCAACAAGGGCGTGAAGATCGGCTACTTCGCGCAGCACCAGGTCGAGATGCTGCGCGACGATTGCTCGCCGGTATGGCACCTTGCGAAGATCGAGGAAACCGCGGCGCGTCCGGCGCGCGAGCAGGACCTGCGCGACTTCCTCGGCAGCTTCAACTTCCCGGGCGACATGGCGACCGGCAGCATCGAGAATTTCTCCGGTGGGGAGAAGGCGCGGCTCGCGCTGGCGCTCATCGTGTGGCAGCGGCCGAACCTGCTCTTGCTCGACGAGCCGACCAACCACCTCGACCTCGAGACGCGCGAGGCGCTGACCGTGGCGCTCGCGCAGTTCGAGGGCACGCTCGTGCTGGTCTCGCACGATCGCCACCTGCTGCGCGCCACCACCGACCAGTTCATGATCGTCGCCGACGGCGGCCTGCGGCCCTTCGACGGCGACCTGGAGGATTACAGGGAATGGCTGTTGAAGAGCAAGCTCGCCTCGCCTGAAAAACCGGAAACCCGGGAAAAGCCCGAGAATCACAAGCGCGCCGAAAAGGGGAGCGTTTCCAGGCCCGTGAACCGCAAGCCGATCGAATCGCGCATCAAGCGCCTCGAGGAGCAGATGGCGAAGCTCAACTCGAAGAAGGCCGCCATCGACGCGCAGCTCGCGGACCCCTCGGTCTACCAGGACCGCGGGAAGGTCGAGCCGATCCTGCTCGACCAGGCCTACGTCGCGAAGGAGCTCTCCCAGCTCGAAGCCGAGTGGCTCGAGAAGCAGGCCGAGCTCGAGCGCGCGGTGGAGAAAAGCTGATGGGACAGTACGGCGCCGTCGGCATCCTCGGCCTCGCCGCCCTCGCGGCGTTCGACCCGGGCCTGTCGTGGGCCTACATCGCTGCGCTCGCGGTCTTCGAGCTATGGCTCGTGCGGCGCATGGCGTCGACGGCGCGCGGCCCGGTGCCGGTGAACGAGGCGCCGTACCACTTCACCGAGGAGGAGGCGGCTTTCATCGGGCACTATCGCTTCTACTTCACTCTTCCCGCCATGGCTCGCGATGCGGCGTCGATCCTGGCCGCGCTGGGGCTCACGGCTTTGCTGCTCGCCCCATGGCTCACCTTCAGGCATGCTTTCCTTCAGGCGGCGCTGATCGGCCTGAACCTCTTCCTGGTCGCGCGTTTGACGAAGCAGGTCGCCCCGCTGATGGCGCTGCGCGTCGCGGCCTCCAAGGGCGACCGCGACGCGCTGCGCATGGTGGAGCTGCACGACCCGCTGTGGGCGAAGATCCGCGCCGCCAACGAGGCCGCG
>CAYOVM010000004.1:30500-49015 GCA_964407355.1 uncultured Enterobacteriaceae bacterium | reverse complement strand
GGCCGCTTCCGGGTTCCACCGGCACATCGCGATCCACGATCGGGATGACCCCCGCCTGAACGGCGGCCGCGGTGCAGAGGGTGGCGACGGACAGCAGAAAATTTCGAAAGGTTTTCATGTGTCGATCCTCGTGATATCTCACCGCGGCTACGCGAGTCACTGACTCCTCAGCGCGACTTCGATGGCCTGCCGGAGATTGCCCACCCACTTGTTGTAGTTGGGATGGATGATACCTGCGCCGCCCTCCGGGCTGTAGCCGAGGTTGACGCTGTCGGCGTAGCGGATCGAATAGCTTTTCGCGCTGTAGGTGACATCGACGCTGGCCGAATGGCTGCGCGGCGACAAGGTAAGGCGAATGACGTTCCCAGACCGGACCGATGCCGTCCACCTCGCCCTCGCTCCGCCGCTGATGATGGCGTTCTTCACCTGCTCTGCGGTCAGCGGCTTCCCGTTTCCGCTTGCGACCGGCAGGTCCTCGTAGTTCTGGATCGGAGCGCCGCTCCGGGCGGCGAGCGCACCGGATGCGGCGAGCAGGGCCGTGAGCAAAAACAGCAAGCTGCGTGCGGTCTTCATTTCGGTTCCCCTTTTGGCGGTCAAAGGCCGCCATGAAATCGGGATTGTTGCTCGGAAAGCACAGGATATTCAATGGTAATAAGAGCCCAAGCCGTCAGGAAATGTGAGAGGTCCTAGATCAGGCCGCCGTTCACGCTGAGGACCTGCCGCGTGATGTAGGCCGCGTCGTCCGACATCAGGAAGTCGACCGCCGCCGCGACTTCCTCGGGCTTGCCGGTGCGGCTCATGGGGATGCCCTTGAGGATCTGCTCCATGGGCAGGTCCCCGGTCATGTCGGTCTCGATGAAGCCGGGGGCCACGCAGTTCACCGTGATCGAGCGGCTGGCGAGCTCGGCGGCGAGGGCCTTGGTCGCGCCGATAAGGCCGGCCTTGGCGGCGCTGTAATTGACCTGGCCGCGATTGCCCATGATCCCGGAGATCGACGCGATGGTGACGATCCGCCCGCCCTTGCGCGCGCGCACCATCGGCATGACGAGCGGGTGCACCACGTTGTAGAAGCCGCCGAGGCTGGTGTCGAGCACCTCGTCCCAGTCCGTCTCCGAGAGCGCGGCGAAGGTGTTGTCGCGCGTCACGCCGGCGTTGCAGACGATGCCGTAGTAGGGGCCCTTCGCGGCGACGTCCTCCTCGAGCGCCGCGCGCGCGCCGGCGCGGTCGGTCACGTCGAACTGCAGCACCGTGCCGGCAATCTCTTTCGCGAGCGCGTCGGCGGCCTCGCGCCCGGCGCGGCAATGCACCGTGACGGCGAAGCCGCTGCGCGCGAGGCGCTGGGCGATCGCGCGGCCGATGCCGCGGCTCGAGCCGGTGACCAGGACGCGCCTCATGCCGATGCTTTCATGAAGGCATCGAAATCCTCGGGCTCGAAAACCTTGAGCGTCGCGGTGGCGAACTCGGCCGTGCCGCTGTCGATGCGGCAGTCGTAGGCGGCGAGCCCCGTTTCGTCGACGACGGTCGCTCGCGCGGATACCTTCAGCAGGGCACCGGCCGCCGCGCGGGGCGCCCGCGCACGGTACGCGCGGCATCCCAGCAGCACGCCGCGCTTCGGCGGCTCGCCCTTCAGCCGGCCTTGCAGGGCGGCGTGCGCGGCGATTGCCTGCGCCATGAGCTCGATGCCGATCCAGGCCGGCATGCCGCCTTCCTCGTCGAGATACCACGCCGCTTCGGGAACCGTCGTCTCGGCGACAATGGAATTTTCATTTCCTGAAAAAACACGGTCGAGAAGCAGCATCGTGCCGCGGTGCGGCAGCAGCTCCTCGATCGGCGGGAAGGCTTGGGTCACCGCGCGTCGCCGAGCAGCAGGCAGGCGTTGCTTCCGCCGAAGGCGAAGGAGTTGCTCATGCACACCCGTTTCCCGCTGCGCGCGAAGCGATCGCCCGCGCGCACCTGCACCAGCTGCGGCAGCGCCGGGTCGGCCTCGCCGTCCCAGATGTGCGGCGGCAGCCGGCCGTCGCCCTGCAGCGCGAGCCAGCAGAACGCCGCCTCGGTGGCGCCGGCGGCGCCGAGCGTATGGCCGGTCATCGGCTTGGTGCCGCTGCAGGGCACCCCCTTCGGAAAGACGCGGCTCACCGCGTGCGCCTCCATCTCGTCGTTCTTCGGCGTCGCGGTGGCGTGCAGGTTGAGATAGTCGACGTCGCCCGGCTCGAGGCCGGCGCGCTCGAGCGCGCCGCGCATCGCGGCCTCCGCGCCGCGGCCGCTCGGGTCCGGCGCGGAAATATGGTGCGCGTCGCTCGATTCGCCGTAGCCGAGGAGCTCGACGGCGGCCGGCTCGCGGCTGATCAGCATCAGCGCGGCGCCCTCGCCGAGGTTGATGCCGCGGCGGTTGCGGCTGAGGGGATTGCTGACCTCGCGCGTGGTCGACTCGAGCGCGGTGAAGCCGTTGATGGTGAGCTTGCACAGCGTGTCGACGCCGCCGGCGATCACAACATCGCACAGGCCGGCGCGCAGCAGCTTGCAAGCCGAGGCGATCGCCTTGGCGCTCGAGGTGCAGGCGGTCGATACCAGGTAGGCGGGGCCGGTGATCTTCAGGTGCTGCGCCAGAAACGGCGCGGCGGTGCCGATTTCCTGCTGCCGGTAGTCGAACCGCGGCGGCAGCCCTTCGCCGCGCGCCAGGGCGGCCACCGCCTCTTCGCCCTCGTGGATGCCCGAGGTGCTGGTACCGAGCACGATGCCCACGCGCCGCGGCCCGACGCGATCGATCGCGGCGGCGACGGCGTCGCCGATCTGCGCGAGCGCGAGCAGCATCAGGCGGTTATTGCGGCAGTCGTAGCGCTCGTTGCCCGGGGGCATGGGCGGCAGCTCGGCAACGACGCGCCCCACGCGCACCGGGCCGTCCGGCGCCCAGCCTTCCTCAAGCACCATGCCGGAGGTGTCGCCCGCGAGCAGGCCTTCGCGCACGGCGTCGCGCCCCTCGCCGAGGGCGTTGGCGAGGCCGACGGCGGTGATGAAGCAGCGCTTGCCGGACATGGCGCGCATGCTACCGCGCCAAGAAGCGCTGTGGCGCCAGGGTCAGCGCGAGCGGGGCGAGCAGCACCGCGACGCCGATGCCGGCGACGAGCGTCCGGCCGAACTGGGCGAGGGCGGGCGTGCCGCTGAACGCGAGCAGCCCGAAGGACAGCACCGTGGTCGCCGCAGACAGCAGCACGGCGAGGAACGCGGTGCCTTCGCGGCCGCCGCCTTCGACGAGGAAGATGGCGTAGTTCACGCCGACGCCGAGCACCAGCATCAGCGCCATGATGCTGAAGAGGGTCATCGGCACGCCGGAATACCCGGACAGGCCGAGCGCCGCGGCGATCCCGAGCAGCGTCGGCAGGAGCACCGCCGCGCCGCCGCGCCAGCCGTAGCGGCGCGAGAGCACGCACAGCACTACCAGGACCGCCGCGGCAAGGCCGTAGCTGAAGCTGTTGCGGTAATCGCGGAAAAGCCGCGACACGCTCGCCGCCTTGTCGAGGTAGGCGACGCCTTCGACGGTATGCGCGGCCTCGGCGAGCGCCGCCGCGTCGCGCACGCCGAAAGGCGCCACCACGCTCGCATAGCCGCTCTCGGTCTTGCCGAGCCAGAGCTGCCGGAAGGGCGCCGCGGCCGGGGTGGCGAGCCAGGCCTGCGGCTCGAGCAGCCGGCCTTCCGAGTCGCGGTAGGCGCGCGCCAGCTCGGGCGCGATGCCTTTGCGCAGCCCCGCGCGATCGAACGCCCGCTCGAGCTGCGTGCCGTCGGCGAGCACGCGCTGGCCGACGAGGCCGCGATTCTCGGCCTGGCGCTGGGCGGACGGAACGAACGACGAGATGGCCTGGTAATGGCTCAGCTGGCCCTTCGCCGAGAGCTCCTGCAGCCGCGCGACGAGCTGCTCTTCGCGCCGCAGGACGGTCTCGGCCGAGTCGCCTTCGACGAGCAGGAACTGGGTGCCGATCTCGAACCCGGTCAGGGCGCGGATGCGCGCCTCCTGCTGCAGCAGGGAAGGCGAGCGGTTGGTGAGCGAGCGCACGTCGTCGTCGCGCTTGAGGCTCAGCACCCCCGGCGCCAGGATCATCAGGATCACAAGGGCGAGCACGAGGCCCGCGCGCGGGCTCACGCGCGCGCGCCAGGCGTCGATGAAGCGGCCGATCGGCGCCGTGGCGGCGGACAGGTCCCGCGGATAAGGCCGGCGCAGCAGCGCGGGCAGCAGCAGGATCACCGAGAGATAAGCCGCCGCGAGGCCCGTCAGCGCGAAAAGGGCGATCTGCTTGACCGCCGGGAACGGCAGCAGCAGGAGCGCGGCATAGCCGAGCAGGCTGGTGAGGAGGGCGAGCGTCAGGCCGGGTCGCACGAGCAGCATGCCGCGGCGCGCGTCCCATTGCGCGCCGCCGCCTGCGTAAGCGCCGAAATACTGGATCGAGTAGTCGATCGCCTCGCCGATGAGGCTCGCGCCGAACACCAGCGTAAGGAGATGCAGCTCGCCGTGCACGAGGATGGTCGCCACGACCGCCGCCGCGAGGCCGATGCACACCGTCAGCAAGCCGAGCAGCATCGGCCGCAGCGAGCGGAACACCGCGAGCAGCAGCAGCACGATCCCCGCCACGGAGCCCAGGCCGATCAGGTCCATTTCCCGCTGCGCGGCGCTGCGCGCGTCGGCGGCGAAGAACACGGCGCCGGTGCGCAGCAGCTCGACGCCGGCGCCGAGCTTCTCCTGCGCCTGCGCCACCGCGGCGATCACGGGCCCCTGCACGCTATCCGCGTACGCCGAGCCGGGCAGCTCGGCGCTCACGAGCACATGCAGGCCCGCGCCGGAATCGGCGCGCGCGACCAGCAGCCCCTCGTCGGGCTCGAGGCGCAGGTTGCGGTAGGGCAGGCTCGCCACGTAGCGGTCGAAGAAGCCGAAGGGGTCGAGCGCGAGGCCGCCGACGGTGCCGAAGCGCAACGGGTCGTTCAGGCGCTTCGTCAGCCACTGCTCGGCGTCGAACTTTCCCTGCTTGAGCGCGAGGCGATCGGCGTCCGCGAGCAGCCCGAAGCGAAAGTCGAGGCTCGCGCGCAGCAGCGAGCGCGGGTCCACCGGCGGAATCTCGAGCTGCACCTTCGTGAACGCGCCGCTCGCCTCGAGCGCCGCGGCGAAGCGGCGCGCCGCCTGCCGCGCCGCGGCCGGGTCGGCGTGGCCGACCAGGAAAACCGCGCGGTTGGCGGCCGCGTCGTGCATCGCCGCGACGGCGCGCTCGGCGGCCTCGCTGCGCTCGGTCGGCGGCAGCAGCGCGAGCAGGTTCGTCTGCACGGGCGCGCCCCGCGCGAAGAGCACGACCGCGGCGCCGACGAGGAGGATCGAGGCGAGCGCCCAGGCGGCGGCGAGCCGTTGTCCGGAAAGCATCGGGCGCGGCGCGCTATCCACCAGCGAGCAGGCGGCGCTCTTCGTCGCTCGGCGCCGCGTCGCTCCGCGAGCCGTGGAACTGCATCTGCGTCGTGTCGCCGTTCTCCTCCACGATCCGCACGCTATGGACGAAGTCGGCGCCCGAGACCTGGACCGACTTGACGTAGAACGCGAGCGGCCCCTTGCGCGGCGTGAGGGCGAGGGTCCAGCGCTCCCCTGCGATGCGCGGATCGGCGTCGAACCACTCGCCGAGCGTCTTCGCGTCGCCCTTGAGCACCGCGCGCAGCACCCGGCCGATGCGGGCGGCGCCGCGGTCGTCGCGCGCGCCGCGCACGGTGCGCGTTCCGTCGGCGGCGATCTCGAGCGTGCTCTCGTCGCGCAGGACGTAAGTGGCGCGAACCGGCTTCTCGATCTGCCAGATCACCCCGCCCGCGCCCCACACCACCATCCGCCCGCGCGTCACGAGCGGGCGCGCGAGGTCCGCCATCGTGCGGGTCTGGACGAACTCCGCCCGCACCACCGGGTGCGCGTCGAGCCGCGCGCGGATGTCGCCCAACGCGTCCGCGTCGGCCCGGATGCCGAAAGCCAGAAGCAGAACGAAAAGCGCCGGCGCGGCTAGTCTTTCCATGCCCGCTCCAATCGATCCAGCAGCGCGCTCGGCGAGGCGAACTGCAGCTCGCCGGCCCCCAGCGTCACCGCCACCTGCACGGTGTAGCCCCGGGTGAGCGTCTCGCCGCTTTTCGCGTCGCGGATCAGGTATTCGATGCGCAGCCGGTGCTCCCATTCGTTCAGCGTCGCGCGCACCAGCAGGCGCTGGCCGTAGCGCGACGACGCGACGTACTTCAGCCTGCAGTCGACGATCGGCCAGAGGTAGCCGGAGTCGCGCATCTGCGGATAGTCGTAGTCGAAGCTGCGCAGCAGCGCGGCGCGCGCCCGCTCGAAATACTTGAGGTAGTGGCCGTGCCAGGCGATGCCCATGGGATCGACGTCCTGGAACTCGACCTCGACTTCCACTTCCGCGGCGAGCGTCTTCATGGGCGTTGCCAGTAATCGTAGAAGTTGAACCACTGGTACGGGGTCCGCAGGCAAAGCTCTTCGAGCCGGCGCGCATATCGTCGCACGTATTCGCGCAGGGCGGCGTCGCGGGCCTTGCGCGGCAGCTCGACGCGCTCGGCGAACGGCTCGAGGTACATGCGATAGCCCCGGCCTTCGCGCACGCAGAAGAAAAGGTACACCGGGCACTCGAGCACCGCCGCGAGCATGTAAGGGCCGTGCGCGAACGCCGCCGGCGCGCCGAGAAAATCGACGGTCGAGACGCGGCCGTTCTCGGCCGCCGGGGTGCGGTCGCCGACGATGACCAGCAGCTCGCCGCGATCGATCCGCTCCTTCAGGTCGATGCAGGTGTCCGGGCCGATCGCGGTGACGTGGACCAGGTTGACCGCGTAGTCCGGGCTCGCCTCCATGAGCGCCCGCTCGAAGGCCGGCGCGTGCTCGGTGTAAACGACGGCATTCACCGCGATGCGCCGCTCGCTCGCGAAGAGCGCGCGCGACATCTCCAGGTTTCCGAGGTGCGCGCTTAGCAGCATCGCGCCCTTGCCGCTCGCGAGGAGCGCATCGAGGCGCGCCCGGTCCGGAAAGCGCACGTCGATCGCCTCGACGCGCCCCATCCAGGCGGCGAGCTTGTGCAGGGCCGACTCGGCGAAGGCCATCATGTGCCGGAAGCTGCTCGCCCAGCCCGGACGCGGCGTTGTGGCGCGCTCGCCCGCGAAGCGCCGCAGGCGGGCGAAATAGTCCTGCGAGGCGCGGCGCGCGGCGGCGCCGGTGAGGAAGAAATAGCCCACCGCCGGATACAGCAGCAGCTTCGCCGCGCGCGTCCCGACCAGGTCGCAGGCGGCCGCGATCAGGCGCAGGCCCGTGATGCCGCCGCGCTCGGCGAGGCGCGACCAGTGCGTCACGGCTGCGCCCTGAACGCGGCGCCGCGCCAAAGCCGCAGCTTGCGCCATAGGAGCAGCGGAAGCCGCGCGAGCATTCCGCATACGAGCAGCGCGTGCATGCGGGTAAGGCGGACGTTGTCGCGCACCATCCGGAAGTGGGAGATCCCGCCGGCGGGGTAGATCACCCGGGTCGGCAGGTTCTCGACCGGCACGCCGCGCCAGGCGAGGCGCACGACCATGGCCGTGTCGAAGTCCATGCGCGGCGGAATCACGCCTTGCTCGATCAGCTCGCCCGTCGCGGCGAGCGGATAGAGGCGAAAGCCGCACATCGAGTCGCGGATGGTGAAGGACAGCGTCTCGACCCAGACCATGAAGTGCGTGAGGTAGCGGCCGTAGAAGCGGGCCTTCGGCACCGAGCGGTCGAACAGCGCCTGCCCGCAGACCACCGCGTCGGGGCGCTCGCGGGCGCGGGCGATGAAGCGCGGCACGTCGCGCGGGTCGTGCTGGCCGTCGGCGTCGATCTGAAGGGCGTGCGTCATGCCGTCGTTGCGCGCCTGGAGCATGCCGTGCATCACCGCGGCGCCCTTGCCGCGGTTCTGCGGCAGGCGCGACAGGCGCACCTGCGGGAACGCCTCGCGCACGCGCGCGAGCTCGGCTCGAGTCGCCTCGCCGCTGCCGTCATCGACGATGTAGATCGGCAGGCCATGCTCCGCGAGCGAGGCGACGAGGGCGCGGATCGTCGCGCCGTGATCGTAGATCGGGATCACGCAGCAGGGCTGGAACGCGCCGGGGCGGCTCATGTCCCGCCGAACACCAGCGTGCCGGAGGAATACTTGCGGTCCTTGCCGGCGTAAGCGAAGCTCATTCTCGTCTGGTCCGCGTTCAGCTGAAGGGCGAGCGTCAATTGCGCCGCCGGTTTCACGATCGAGAGGAACTTGATCTGCTCGGCGGCGAGGAAGGCGCCGCGCACCGGCAGGCGCGCCCGGCCCAGGCGGACCGACCAGTCGACCTGCACCACCCCCGGCAGGATCGGCATGCCGGGAAAGTGGCCGGCGAAGTGCTCCAGCTCCGGCGGCACGCGCAGCTCGAGCTCCACGCCGCCGGGCCCGGCGGCGCGCTCGGCGACGATCTCAGGAAGCAGTCGCGTCATCGCTCGCGCGTTCCGTAGCGGTTTCCGTGGCGGTTTCCTTGGTAAAGAGCGCGGACAGCGCCTGCACGCTCAGCTTGCCGCGCTCGTCGGCGGGAAGGCGCTCCGCAAACCGCCAGTGCCGCGGGACCACGATCCGGTCGAAGCGCTCGAGCAGGCGCGTGCGCAGCGCGGCGACGAGCTGGCGCCGGCCCTGCTCGCGCAGGCGCGCCGGCTCGCGCAGCACCACGATGGCGCCGAGCTTTTCCTTGCGGCCCGCGAGCGGCACGACCGCCGCGTCGAGCACCCACGGATGCTGGCGCAGCCCCTGCTCGAGCTCGGGCAGCGACACGCGCTTGCCTTCGATCTTCGCCACGCGGTCAAGGCGCCCCTTGAGATGGAAGCGGCCGTCGGCGAGCAGCTCGGCCGCGTCGCTCATCGTGAGCCACTCGGCGTCGGGCAGATACGGCGAGCGCAGGCGCAGGGCGCCTTCGCCGTCGATCTCGAGCGCCATGCCGGGAAAGGGCGTCCAGGCGGCGCCGTCCGCGCCTTCGCTTTGCGCGCGCCACGCGATCCCGCCGGTCTCGGTGCTGCCGTACACCTCGATCGGCGCGGCGCCGAGCCGGCGCCTGAACTCG
Source organism: uncultured Enterobacteriaceae bacterium (assembly GCA_964407355.1). GTDB lineage: Bacteria > Pseudomonadota > Gammaproteobacteria > Burkholderiales > SG8-39 > SCGC-AG-212-J23. The sequence continues at coordinate 39,919 of CAYOVM010000004.1, read as the reverse complement.
AGCGCGGCCGCGGCGGGCAGGGGCCCGCCCGAGGAGAAGATGGCGCGCGTGGCGGGCCGCAGCGACTCGAGCGCGATCAGCTCCGGCAGGCGCGCGAGGTGCGCCGGGCTCGAGACGATGACCGCCTCCCCGGCGCGCGCGAGCCGCTCGTGCAGCAGCGCCGGGTCGGTGCACAGCGCCGTGTCGAAAGGCCGCCCCGCGCTGAGCGGCCATGCCAGGCGGAACAGCAGGCCGTAGATATGATGATGCGGGACGGTGGCGACGCTCGTCGCTTCGCCGATCGCAGCGCCCCAGCACGCTTCGAGCACGCCTGCCTCGGTCTCGAGCTGCGCCAGCGATTTCTCGACGCGCTTCGGCGCGCCGCTCGACCCCGAGGTGAACAGATCGATCCGCGCCGCCTGCGGACGCAGCTCGCCGAAATCGAACGTGGCGGGAGCGAGGGCGGAAAGATTCACTTCGGCAAGCGGATTTTCACCGACGATCGCGTCGAACGCCGGGCGCAGCTCCTCGACCATGCCGGGCTGGAAGCCCGGCGCCACCACGGCGCGCTTTCCGGCGTGCAGGACCGCAAGCAGCGCCGCGGCGAAGTTGAACGGCTGCTCGCAGTGGATCAGCCAGCGCTGCGCGCCGGATTCACGCTGCGAGACCGCGCGCGCGATCGCGGCGGCGAGGCGCGCGAAATCGCCCCAGCTCAGGCTGCGATCGCCATCGGAGCAGACCGGCGCGTGCTCGGGGCGGCCTGTCGCGAGCAGCCTTGACAGGGGAATGAACGACGCCGGCATCCGCTTCTACGCCGCGTGCATCATGCGGCGCCGCACTGCGCGCTCGCCGGCGTACAGGGTCCCCATCAGGATGTAGGCGATGAAGCCGTTGTAAAGCGCCCAGGCCTCGCGCGAAGCGTCGAGCGCCGTGTAGGCGGCGATCGCGCCGTTGAACACGAAGAACAGGCACCAGACGCGGGTCACCTGGCGCGTGTAGTGGACCGCGGTGGGCGAGAGCTCGGGCTCGCTCAGGCGCGCGAAGCGCTCGACCATCGTCGGCGGGCGCAGCAGCGTGACGCCGAAGAGGAGCAGCATGCTCGCGCTGATCGACGCGGGATACAGGCGCAGCAGCGTCTCGCTGTTGGTGACGATGACGGCGAGGCCGAGAATCGGCGGCAGCGAGAGCGCGACCCATTGCCAGGAAGACAGGTCCGCCACGAGGCGCAGCATGTTGCGCCGGTAGCGCACGACCAGCGCGACGAGCACCGCCGCGCCGACGGTGCGCGGGTCGAGGAACTGCAGCCCGGCGAAGATCAGGATCGGATAGAGCGCGAACAGCAGGTTGCTGACCGACGGCGCGCGGATCATCCGCCTACGCGACTCGCTTCTCTCATAGGGCTCCGCGCTGCCTCTCCACCAGGAGGCAGAGGCTGCTCACCGAGCGGAAATACTCCTTCATTCCGGCGTCGTTGGCCTGCAGCTTGAGGTGGTAGCGCTTGCGCAGGGCGATGCCGAGCTCGAGCGCGTCGATCGAGTCCAGGCCCAGGCCCTCGCCGAAGAGGGGCGCGTCGTCGGCGATGTCCTCGGGTTTGACGTCCTCGAGCGCGAGGGCCTCGATGATGAGTCGTTTGATCTCGAGCTTCAGATCGCTCATAGGACGCTCAGCTCGCTGCTGAAATAACCCTCGAGGGCGCGGGTCAGGCGCCGCGCGGCGATGACCGGCGAGCCGTGGCGCGTGTCGGCGAGCGCCTCCGCGCGCAGCGGGTTGCGGACCGTCACGCGATAGTGGAACGGCTGCGGCGGCACCTGGTACCACCGCGAATTCTTGTTGAGCGTCGGCGGATCGCACTGCAGCAGGACCGGAACGATCGGCCGGCCGCTCTTCAGCGCGATGTAGCCCGCGCCGCGCAGGAATTTCATCGGCGCGCCGGGGCTGCTGCGCGTGCCTTCGGGGAAGATGATGACCGGCTTGCCGGAGGCGAGCGCCTGGGAGCAGTCCTCGAGCAGCTGGTCGGCCCTGGAGCTGCGGATATAGCCCGCCGCGCGCAGCATGCCGCCGAACACCGGATTGTCCCAGTGCTCGCTCTTCACCACGCAGTTCGCGGTGGGTACCTGCGACAGCAGCACCACGAAATCGATGTAGGTCGGATGGTTGGCGAGCACCAGCACGGCGCCCGCGTTCTGCAGCCGCTCGAGGCCGGAGGTCTGCAGCCGCATGCAGCCGGTGGATCGCAGCACGAAGACGATCAGCGAGAAGAACTTGTGCAGCAGCCACTTCGCCGGCGCGTGGCGGCGCTCGCCCTCCAGCAGGCAGAGCAGCGGATACACCGTCAGCGAGAAAAGCAGCCCGAGCACGGCGAACGCGATGAAGCAGCCGCTCGTCACGAGCGTGCGCCAGCAATAGTTGAGCCGCGCGAGCATCAGTGCCAGGCCCAGGAGCGCTGCGCGCCGGTCCAGGCCGCGGGCTGCTCGTCGGCGAGGTGCCGCAGGAAGGCGTCCGCCTGCGGCTCGGCCGAGGCCGGCGCGCCTTGCGCGTCGCCCGCCTGCAGTGTCGTGGTGCGCGCCGCGCCGCGAGCGAGCAGCACCGCGATCGCGCGCCGCGGCGCCGGGCGCTCCGCATAAGCGCGGTATTCGGCGGGCAGCGGAGCGTCTCCGTAAGCCATCAGCACCGGCTCCTCGCCGTCGTCGAGCTGGCAATAGGCTTCGAGAAGCGCGTGGCCGAGCGTCTCCTCGCCCGCGGCGATGGCGGTCGAGGGCGTGCGCTCGGCGCGCAGGATGGAAAAGATTCCCGCGGGGGCGTTGTGCACGGAGAGGCTGAACAACGTCGGCGAGACCGGCTCGGCCGCGGCGAGCGAGCGCAGCATGGCGAGCGTGTAGGAAAGCTCCCCGTGCTGCGAGGCGAGCACGAGGCGCACCCCCGGGAGGCCGGCGGAGCATTCGCCGGCTACGTGCAGCAGGGTTTTCGCGAGCGGGCCGAGACGCCGGCGCAGCATCGGGTCGATCGCCTTCAGCTCGGGCGGCGCCGAAGGCGCGCTGTCGCCGGCCTCGACAGGCGGCCACGCGGACCAGCGCATGATCGGAAGACTGACCTGCAACGAATGCCTCCCCCAAGCTCGAAACTTTGAGAATTCCGCGGCTTCCCCCCGCAGAGCTTATGCTGCGAATCGTATCAAATTTGGGCTCGTAGTGAGGCGGCCTGCAGCGGTTCCGAACAAATGTTTTTCGGCGCGATCCGCCACTGTCGTGGCGCGGCGACCGCGCAATTTTTTGCACGGGCCCCTTCACCGGCATTTTTTACACCGGGCGAATCGCACGGGGACGTTCCTCCCAGGAGAAATCGCCCGCCGTCGCGTGCGCGAATCCGGCGCATAGGGTACAGTCGGCGCGCTACGCATCCGGGGTGCGAGCAGGGGGGCCTGTGGAGAGAAATTCAGCGGCGGTCGAGGCGACCGCGGCCGTTGCGCCGGTCAAGGTCGGCGGCGTGCAATTGACGATCGAGGATGTGGCCGACGTGGCGGCGGGGCGCCGCGCGCTCGCGTTGAATCGCGAGCCGGCTTTCATCGAGCGCATCGGGCGCGGCGCCGCTTTCCTGCGCGAGACGCTCGCGCAAAACGCCACGGTCTACGGCGTCAACACCGGCTACGGCGACTCGTGCGTCGTCGGCATCCCGCCGCATCTGGTCGAGGAGCTGCCGGCGCACCTCGTGCGCTATCACGGCTGCGGCTCCGGAGCGCTGTTCGACGAGCAGGCGACGCTCGCGGTGCTGACGGCGCGCCTCAACTCGCTCGCGCGCGGCTTCTCGGGCGTGCGCTGGGAGCTGCTCGAGGGGCTCGAGCGGCTCGTCAACTATCGCGTGCTGCCGTGCATTCCGAGCGAAGGCTCGGTCGGCGCGAGCGGCGATCTGACGCCGCTGTCCTACGTGGCGGCGGCGCTCATCGGCGAGCGCGAGGTGAGTTATCGCGGCGCGATCCGGCCGGCGGCCGAGGTGCTGCGCGAGCTCGGCCTGCAGCCGCTCGTCCTCGCGCCGAAGGAAGGCCTCGCGATCATGAACGGCACCGCGGTGATGACCGCGCTCGCCTGCCTCGCCTGGGACCGCGCGCAATATCTCAGCCGGCTCGCCGCGCGCATCAGCGCCCTCGCGGCGCTGGCGATGCATGGCAACCGCGAGCATTTCCATCCCGCGCTTTTCGAGGTCAAGCCGCACGCCGGCCAGGGCGAGGCGGCGGCCTGGATCTACGCCGACATGGCGCTCGCGCGAGCCGAAACGGACGGCGCACGGTTGCAGGACCGCTACTCGATCCGCTGCGCGCCGCACGTGATCGGCGTGCTGCGCGACGCCCTGACATGGCTGCGGCGCGACATCGAGAACGAGCTGAACAGCGCCAACGACAACCCGATCGTCGATCCCGAGCGGCGCATGATCCTGCACGGCGGGCATTTCTACGGCGGGCACATCGCCTTCGCGATGGATTCGCTCAAGGCGGCGGTGGCGAGCGTCGCCGACCTCATGGACCGGCAGATGGCGCTGCTGGTGGACGCCAAGTTCAACCACGGCCTGCCGCAGAACCTCTCCGGCGCGCGGCCCGAGCGCGCGAGCATCAACCACGGCTTCAAGGGCGTGCAGATCTCGGTGTCCGCCTGGACCGCCGAGGCGCTCAAGCTCACGATGCCCGCGGCGTCGTTCTCGCGCTCCACCGAGTCGCACAACCAGGACAAGGTGAGCATGGGCACGATCGCGGCGCGCGACTGCCTGCGGGTGCTCGAGCTGACCGAGCAGGTCGCGGCGGCAATGGTGCTCGCGGCGCAGCAGGCGGTCCTGCTGCGCCGGCGCCAGGGCGAGCTCGAGGCCGCCCGGCTGCCGGGCGAGATGCGCGCGTTTGTGGAAAAAGTCTCGGCGGATTTCGAGTTCCTGGAGGAAGATCGACCTCTCGACCGGGCGCTCTTGCGCGGCGTCGAAGCGATCCGCGCCAAGGCGTGGAAGCTTTATCAATAACGGGGGATGGCAACGATGAGATCGAAATCGATAGTCGTAGCGGGCGTCGCGATCCTGGCGCTGGGCAGCATGTCGGCGGCGCTCGCGCGGGACGACCGGCTGATGTTTCCGGTGAAGGAAGCGATCGCCAAAGGCCAGACCACGAAGGACAAGCTCGATCCGTCGATCCCGCTGTACTTCGGCAAGAAGACGCCCGCCGGCGTGGAGAAGAAGATCGGCGAGTGGACCTCGAACAAGAAGACCAACGCCGCCAACAAGTCCGACCAGGACGCCTGCGAGATCGCCTTCGTGAGCGCGGCGCTCTCCCTGCAGGACCGCGCCAGGAGAGAAGGCGGTAACGCCGTCGTGAACATCAAGAGCGTTTACAAGAACGAGAACGTCGAAAACGACACGCAGTATCTCTGCGGCGCCGGCACGTTCACCGCGGGCGTCGCGCTGCGCGGCACGGTGGTCACGCTCAAGAAGAAATAGAAGCAGTAAAGAAGCAAAAGAAGCAGAAGAATAAAAGGGGAAAGCATGTCGCAGGCAGCGAATCCGACCATGGCGGCCGCCGCGCCGCTCACGCCCGACCACCGGGCGTGCCAGCAGTGCGGGGCGCAGATCCTGAAGATCGCGGAGATCTGCCCGAAGTGCGGCGTGCGCCAGCGCGGTCACGTGAGCAAGGTGGCGCTGCTGCTGCTGACGCTGTTCTTCGGAGGCATCGGCGCCCACAAGTTCTACCTCGGCAAGTACTGGCAGGGCGCGTTGTACCTGCTTTTCTGCTGGACCATGATCCCGGGATTGGTCGCGCTGGTGGAATTTTTGGTCTATGCCTTCACCAGCCAGGAGAGGCTGGACGAGAAATACACCGCGAACGGCTCGGCAGTGCTGATCCTGGTGGTCGTCGCGGTGTTCGGAGTCGCCATGATCGGCATTCTCGCCGCGGTCTCGATCCCCGCGTACCAGGATTACACGACGCGCGCGCGGGTGTCCGGGGTGATCGGCTCCGTCACGCCATGGCGCATCGCGGTCGAGGAGTACTACGCCGAGCAGCGCAAGCTGCCCAACGGTGCGGCGGAGTTGCGCCCGAGCGCGGTGCCCGACGCGAAGGATCGGTATTCGATAGCCAGCCTCGGACCCAATGGCGTGATCACGGCGACGCTGTCGCCGGCCGCCGGCGCGCAGAGGGGCAAGACCATCGAGTTCCGCGCAACCGAGAAGCAGGGCGGCGGCCTGAGCTGGGACTGCACCGGCGGAACGCTGGAGCCACGCTACCGTCCGGCGAGCTGCCGTCCGCCGCGCTAGAAGCTACTTCGCCGGCGCCTGCAGGGCGCCCCGGAGCGCGCGCAGAAAATCGGAGCCTTCAAGCGGCGCGGACCGCGGCTGCGCAGGCCCGTGCGTGAGCAGGCACCAGTCGCTCTGGTGCGCGACATCTTCCGCGAGCGACTCCTCGACCCTGCCGACCAGGACCCGGCCGCAGTCCGCAAGCCAGGCCTGCGCGACGCGCGCGAGCCACGGCCAGCCCTCCGCCGCGAGATAGATAAAAGCGCTGCGCGCGAGCGTCCCTGAACGTTGCGCGAGGAGCGCGGCCGCAAGGTGCGGCTGCGTCGCGACGAACGTGAACGGCATCGCCGGCTCGCCGCGCGACAACCCATCGGCGAGCGCGGCGCGCGTCGCCAGAAGCGCGCCGTGCGTCGAGGTCCACAGCATGCCGAGCGGCCCGCCGGCCGGCGCGGCGTCCAGGCACTCCTGCGCGCCGAGCAGGCAAAGCTGCGCGAAGCTTCCGGCGCGCCGCAGCTCGCCTCCGAAACGCGCCTGCGCGCGGGCCCGAAGCTCGCGCGGCGCGACGCGCAATACGGTGGGGGCGAGGAGATGCACGGTCAGCTCGAGCGATGCATGGTCAGTTCGAACGATGCAGCGCCATCGAGCATACGTTGCCGCCGAAGCCGGAGAGATTGAACAGCACGCGGCGCACCGCGGCGGCCTCGCCGCCCGAAGGCGCCAATCCCAGCTCGGCGTCCGGCGCGGCGAAGCCCCAGGTCGCCGGCACGCGGCCGCGATCGAGCGCGCCCAGCAGCAGCGCGAGCTCGGCCGGCCCGCTCGCGCCGAGGGTGTGGCCGATCGCGCTTTTGAGCGACACCGTGCGCGGCGGAGTCCGGAAAAGCGCGTGCAGGGCGCGTGCTTCGGCCAGATCGCCGGTGGGGCTGCCTGCGGCCTGCAGCTTGACGAGATCGACGTCGGACGGCGCCCATCGCGCGCGGGTGAGAGCCGCCTGCATCGTCTGCCGGATGACGTCGCCGTCGGGCGCCGAGCCGGTGAGGCTCGACGCGTCCATGCCCCACGCGAGCGAGCCGATGCGCCACGGGCCGGAGGCGGAAAGCAGCACCGCGCCGAGCGCTTCGCCGAGAACCAGGCCGTCGCGCCCGCGGTCACAGGGCCGCGCCGCGCCGGCGGAGAGCAGACCGAGGCCGGCGAATCCGGCCACGGTCAGGCGGTTCGCCAGCTCGACCCCGAGCACCAGCGCATGGCGAAAGGCGCCCGCCGCGATGAGGTCGAGCGCGAGCTGCAGCGCAGTAAGCCCGGAGGTGCAGGCGCTGCTCACCGCGAGCGCCGGGCCGCGCACGCCGAACCATCGCGCAAGCTCGCTCGCAAGCTCGAGCGGCGGCCGCAGCGCCGGGTCGGCGTCGTTTTCGCGGGCGCCGATGTCGTGGGAAGAAGAGCCGACGAAACACGGCAGTGTTTCCCAGTCCCCGGCGGGCAGCCCGGCCTTGCGCCGCAGGTCTTCGGCCAGCGCCCGCGCGAGCTGCTCGGCGCGCTCCATCCAATCGCCCGATGAACCCGGGATTGCGAAGTAGGGCCAGCGGCCTCCCGCGTCGATGCATGGCGCCGGCACGAGCGGTGCGCCCGACAGGCGTCCGATCGCCGCATCCAGGTCGCGTCCCAGCGCGCTCGCCAGGGCGCCCGCGCGCACGAAAACGGCGCTCATGCGCGTTTCTGTAAAACGGCGCTCACGTTCGTTTCTGCAGCAGGTGATCGGCGAGGTTGCCGACGCAGGCGAGAATCCGGCGCGTCTCCTTGCTGTCCACCAGCCGCACGCCGTAGCGCTTCTGCAGCGCCATGGACACCTGCAGCGCGTCGAGCGAGTCGAGCGCGAGCCGCGCCTCGCTGCCGAAGATCGGCTCGTCCGCGGCGAGCGGCGCGCCGTCGAGGGTTTTCTCGGTCGCTTCGAGGATCAGCGCCGTGAGCTCGACGACCAGCGCCTCGCGCGGCGTCATGCGCGGCCGCGGCGGTGATAGTGCATCCACAGCGCCGCGCCGAGCAGGGCCGCGGCGAGCGCGAGCAGCTTCGCGCAAGTCGCGGCGATGTCGGCGGCGCCGCCGTGGCGCAGGATGACGGCGTGGAAGCCCTCGAGCGCCCACGCCATGGGGGAGAGCTCGGCCCAGCGCTGCATCGTCTCGGGCATCACGAAGCGCGGCACCATGATGCCGCCGAGCGCGGCGGCGAGGATGTTGCCCACGCCGCCGATCACCGTCGCCTGCTCGAGGGTGCGCGAGCACACGGCGACCAGCAGGCCCCAGCCGATCGCGGCGAGGCTGGTGCAGGCGGTGACCGCAAGGAGCAGGTCCCAGCGCTGCGGCGGCGCGAGCGCCTCGCCGCCCAGCCACGGCACGAGCAGGCGCCCGGCGAGCAGCATCAGGCCCGCCTGCGCGAGATTGATGAGGAAGAACGGACCGACCTTGCCCAGGAGCAGCATCGAGAACGGCACCCGCTGGCTGACGAGGCGCGCGAGGGTGCCGTCGCGCCGCTCGACGATGAACAGCGACGAGATCGGCATGACGACGAAGAACATGCCGAAGATGAGCCACGCCGGCACGCTTTGCTGCACGGCCGAGGGCCGTCCGCGCGGGTTGCCCACGACCTCGATGTCCAGCGCCTGCGCCATCGCCTCGGGCGGCGCGCCGAGGGCCGCGCCCAGCACGCGTTGCTGAAAGGCGGCGAGCTGCAGCCCCGGCAGAGCAGGGTCGGCTAGGAGCCGCAGCACCGGCGCCGTTCCGGCGGCGGAGGGCTGGAAGACGCCCTCGAATCCCTCGGGCACGATCAGAACCAGCCCCGGCCGGCCGCCGCGCACCGCGGCGCGCGCCGCCGCTTCGTCCGCGGGCGCCGGCACGGCGCGGAAGCCGTCGCCGGCGAGGTCCCGCGCGAGGCGCGTCGCCGTCTCGCCGCTGCCGAGCACCGCGAACTCCAGCCCGCGCCCGGGATCCCTCTTCGCTACATCGCTCAACGCGAGCGACATGATGACGATGAACGCCGCGGGCATCAGGAAGAGGACGGCGAGGCCGTGCACGTCGCGCGAGAGCGCGAGCCACTCCTTGAGCCACAGGAAGCCGAGCCGGCGCATCAGTCGCGCAGCGACCGGTTGGTGAGCTGCATGAAGACCTGCTCGAGATCGCGCTGCCCGTGCTCGA
>CAYOVM010000004.1:26196-30400 GCA_964407355.1 uncultured Enterobacteriaceae bacterium | reverse complement strand
GCAGCACGTCCGCCAGCGGGCCGGCGAGCAGCACGCGCCCGGCGTCGATGATCGCGACCCGGTCGCAGAGGGCTTGCACTTCCTCCATATAGTGGCTCGTGTAGATGATGGTTCTGCCCGGGCCGGAGATGGCGCGGATCGACTCGAGGAGAAAGGCGCGCGATTGCGGGTCGACGCCGACCGTCGGCTCGTCGAGGAGCAGGATCTCGGGCTCGGTGAGCAGGCCGATCGCGAAATTGAGGCGCCGCTTGAGGCCGCCGGAGAGCTCGCCGGCGCGGCGCTCGAGCACATTCTCGATGCGCGCGAACTCGGTCACCGCCTGCACGCGCTCGCGCAGCCTGGCCGCCCTTAGTCCCTGCACGCCGCCGAAGAAGCGCAAGTTCTCGAGCGCCGTCAGCATCGGATAGAACGCGAGCTCCTGCGGCACGAGGCCGAGGCAATGGGGACGGCGCTCCCGCGCGCTCTGCAGCGATTCGTCGCCGGCCGTGATCCGCCCGCCGGCCGAGCGCAGCTGGCCCGCGAGGATCGAGATCAGCGTGGTCTTGCCGGCGCCGTTCGGCCCGAGAAGGCCGAAGATGCCGCCCGCCGGAATCTCCAGGCTGACGCCGTCCAGCACCGTCTGGTCGCGGCCCGGGTAGCGGAACGACAGCCCTTCGATCTTCAGCATTGCCACGCGCGCTGCGCGGCGTCGAGGCTGCGGAAGAACTGCTTTTCCTCCGCGGCAAGCGCGTGCAGCCGGGCCCCGAGCGCCGGCGGCGCGAGCGCGTCGCGTCCGCGGATCATGCGCGCCGCGGCGAGCGCGAACTCGCGCCAGCGGTCGCCGATCTCGACCAGGCGCGCGGCGAGGCCGTCGAGCGCGCCGTAGCCGGTGGCGGCCGCGAGCTCCTGCAGGAACGCGGCATACAGGAAGCGGAAGCCGCCGCCGCCGGTGCCGATCTCTTCCTGCATGCGCACGATGTTGCCCGCGTACATGCGCGCCGAGTCCCCGCCGTCGGCGAGCGAGAGCTTCTCGACGCGGCGCGCGAGCATGCGGATGCCGCGCACCCCGATGAGCGGCAGCGGCGTGTGCAGCATGATCCGCGCGGTGCGCGAGAGAGCGCGTTTTCCGAGGCGCGCGAGGTCCGGCGCCTCGGGCGCGCGGGTGGCGTAGTAAAGCAGCCCCTTGGGCGCGAGCAGACCCTTCGCGAAGCGCGCCTTCTCGAGGTCCTTGCGCGGGCAGCGCACCGCGGTCTCGACGACCGGGTCGCTGATCAGGTAGTCGTCGCCTTCGCGGCCGTACACCAGCAGGTTGTGGGCGTTGAAGTGAAAGCGCAGGTCGGGCGGAAAGTACGGCAGCCAGAACACCGAGGTCTGCAGGCCGACCAGCCGGCCTTCGTCGAGCAGCTCGTCCAGGCGCGCCATGCCGCGCTGCGGCGAGCGGAATTTCTCGAAGCGCATGCCCAGGCCGAGGCCGCGGTGCAGTCCCTTGATGATGAAGCCCGGCGGCATGCGATACGCGATCAGCGGCAGGCCGTTGATGCGGATGAACGGCAGGTAGGCGAAAGACAGGGTGGAGGCGAGGCCGAAGGCCATCGCCTCGGTCATCGGCAGGCCGCTGTGGCGCACCAGGGCCGACATCACGCCCGACTCGCAATGCGAGGCGTGGGCATGCGTGAAAGCCGGCGGCATCGCTAGTCGACCCTGCCCAGCGCTTCGAGCGGGATGCCGAGCGCCTCGGCGTAGCGCCGGCGCAGCCGCGGCGCGAGCCGCTCGAACACGCGCGGCCTGAAATGGCGCCGCACGCGCCAGGCCCACAGCCCGGTGGCCTGCGAGAGAAGGGTGACGTCCATCCGCGCGCGGTACATGTGATATTCGAGCGGCGAGCTTTCGCCGGCGCGCGCGCGCTCGCGCGCCGCCAGCGCCCGCCGCTCCAGGTCTTCAAGCGCCTGACGCGTGACGATCTCGTCGGCTTCCCAGCCGCTCGAGGGGACGATCCGCAGTTTGCCGTCATCGGCGAGCGCGTACACCGCTTTTCGGTGACCGCCCAGTGTCGCGCTGCCCTCCTGCGGCACGTCGCGATCACGCATGCATGATCGCCTTGAGATAGATGAAGCCGGACGAGAAGCGGCCGCTTTCGGGCACGAAGCAGAGCAGGCGCTGGCCGTCCTTGACCTTGCCGCTGCGCAGAAGCTCGTCGAGCATGATGTAGATGGAGGCGGAGCCGGTGTTGCCGGTCGACGCGAGATTCGTGAACCAGCGTTCCTGCGGGACCAGGAAGTCGACGCGCTTCATTCCCTCGGCGATGCGCGGGCGGAAATGCTCCGAGGACATGTGCGGCAGGAGCCAGTCCACGTCGCCCGGCCGGAGGTCCCTTTGCGCCATGATCCGCTGCATCGGCTTCATGCAGGCGTCGATCATCGCTTCGTTGAGCAGCCTGACGTCCTGCTTGAGCGCGAACACGCCGGTCGCCTCGCGCCCGCGCGCCGGGTAGCGCATCCAGCCGCGCAGGCCGCCGTCGGGCTCCTTCTCCGCGCCCATGTACATGCACGCCGGCTGCTCGTGAGCATAGGAGAAAATGTCGATCCACTCGATGCGCAGGTTCAGCCCGGGACGCGGCGCCGGCTCGAGCAGCCAGGCGCCGGCGCCGTCCGAGAGCATCCAGCGCAGGAAGTCCTGGTTGAAGGCGAGCTCCGGATGCGCCTCGAGCGCCGCCACGTCCTGCGGCTGCTCGGGGGCGTAGTTGGAGGCGCGCAGAACGAGCGACGCGACCTCCGAGCCGGTGGTCACCGCATGCCTCGCCTCGCCGCCCTTGACCGCCATCCAGCCGTACTTCAGCGCCGTGACGCCCGACAGGCAGACGCCCGCCGTCGCCACCACCTCGCAGCTCGGCGTGCCGAGCTCGCCGTGCACCATGACGGCGTGGTTGGGCAGCATCTGGTCCTGGCTGGAAGTGCCGCACACGAGGCAATCGATGTCCTCGAGCGCGAAATCGCCGCCGGCGAGGCCCTTGACCGCCGCGGCGGTCAGGCTGGCGTTGCTGTGGGTCGGCTCGCCGGTGGCCGGATCGATGACGTAATGGCGCCTGCGGATGCCGTTCGCGCGCAGCACGAGCCGTCTCGCGCGGGACGGGTTCGGGCCGGTCTGGCCCAGCACCGCTTCCATCGCGTCGTTTTCGACCGGAGCGTTGGGCAGGCAGACGGAGGTGCGGGTGATGTAGGCGGCATTCGATGCCGCACCGCCCTGTGCATCTGTCTTGCGTTTTGCCATGCGGTTATCGTCCCGAGGGCAGCTCGAAATAGGCTCTGGCGGAATCAAGGCGCCGCGCGAACAGCGGACCCAGCAGCCGCTGCGCGAGCAGGCTGGCCGGCAGGGCGATGAACACCATCGCCACGAGGTAGATCACGAACAGCGCGACGAGCGGGGCACGCGCCGCCGAGCCGGGCCGGCCGCCAAGGCGGATGAGGCGCGACCACACCGCGAACGCCCGGGCGCCGGCGCGCTCGCCGAAGATCAGCCGCGGATCGACGCGCGCCGCGCCCAGCCCGGCGAGCATCGGCGTCGCGCCGCGCTCGCGGCCGGCGCGCAGCGCGGCGAGCAACGCCTCACCGAAGCGCCCGGCGCCCGCGATGTCGGCTTCCGCGACGCCGGCCGGCGGCAGCCCCCAGAATCCGTCGCGCCGGCCGGTGAGCAGCCAGCGTGGCGTGGTGATGAGCGTGGCGAGCGTGCCGCCCGGATCGCTGAAGACGACGTTGTCGCGCAGCCGGCCGCCCGCTTCGCCGATCAGGCGCTTCATCGTCTCCTGCGCCGTGAGCCACATGTTGCGGCAGGCGATGACCGTCACGACCGGCCGCCCGCGCACGAGCTGCCGGCCGGCGTCGCTTTTCAGGAACGCGGCGATCGGGCCGGACGGGGCGAGGAACCAGACCTGGTAGGCGAGCACGACCAGATCGAACGGCTCATCGGCGCGCACCGACAGCGGCTCGAGCTCGGGCGGATCGAGCAGCACCGATTCGGGCATCGCATCGAAAAACCGCCACAGCGGCCACGGGAAGGGGTAGGCGGGGCGCGGACGCAGCACTTCCTCCACGAGCTGCACGTCGCCTTGCGCGGCCAGCGGCGACAACAGTTTCCGCACGACGCGGGCGAGCTGACCGGTCTGCGAAAAATGCACGACGAGAACACGCTTCAAGACTTGATCTCCCCCCTTGAGAGACGAAGCTAACCC
>CAYOVM010000004.1:0-26096 GCA_964407355.1 uncultured Enterobacteriaceae bacterium | reverse complement strand
GCGGCTTTCCAAAGCCGGACACCGCCGCCGGTCGTGATGGTTCCCTCGATGAGGTCGCCTTTCACGCGCCCGCGATATTCGGCGCCGCCGGCGGTGAAGCGGATCTCGTCGCCGTTCAGCCTGCCGTCGATCACCGAAGCCGCAAGAGGGCCCGTGCCGAGCGTGCCGCCGAGCTTCTGGTATTGCTGCTTCAACGCGAGCGGGCCTTCCGGCGAGCGCCAGGTGCCTTCGACGCGCGCAGGCACGATCCAGAGATAGAGCCAGCACCAGTTCGCGCAGCCGGAGGCCGCCGCCTCGAGCGCATCCGGCTCCCAGTCGCCCATCCTGAAGGTGTTCGAGAGCACGCGCGTGCCCGGCTTGAGCGCGAGCAGCGAGGGACGCAGCTTCAGGTTGATCTCGTCGAGCAGGAAAAGCGTGATCACGGTGGCGCGCGACAGGTCGGCCTGGAAAAGATCGCCCTGGACGAACTGCGTCTTGTCGGCGACCCCGGCGCGCTGGGCCTGGCGCTTCGAGAAGGCGACGAGGTCCGGATTGAACTCGACGCCCATCGCGCGCGCACCGCGCCTCGCCGCGGCGATCACGGTGATGCCGTCGCCCGAGCCGAGGTCCACGACGAAATCGGCCGGCGTGAGCTTCGCGAGGTCGAGCATTTTCTCGACCCGCTCCCTCGCCATCGGCACCCAGACGACATCCTTGCCCGCCTGCCAGACCTCGGGCTCGTACTCGCGCGGCGGCTCGGCCGGGGCCGCCGCGCACCCGGCGAGCGTGGAAAAAGCGAGCGCCTGGAAGCAGCGCGCAAGACTTCGAACTTTCACGGGAGAGAGGGTAGCTCGGAAACTTCCTTCCGGACGCTCGCGGGCTCCTCATTGCCTGTGCCGCGAAAGAGGCTCGCGAGCCGCCGCAGCCGTTCGGGCTCCGGAACCGGCTGCGCTTCCGTTTCGCCTTCCTGCAGGAGCAGCTCGACCACGGAAAAGGGCGCCGTTTCGGCCTGGGCGAGCAGCTGCTCGACCATGTCGTCGGCGGTCAGCGTGTAGCGGCCGAGGCGCTTGGTGAGCGCGAAGCGGATCGGCCCGCGGCCGTGCAGGCTGCGGTAGATCAGCTCGGTGCAGACGATCCGCGTGCTCACGTTGAAGTCGAACTCGAAGTCGTAAGGCTTGCCGACGTGGCTGAAGGCCTCGACGATGCACTCGCTCAGCTCGGCCGCCTCCAGGTTCGGGCGCAGCACCGCGACGTGATCGGCGCGCAGGCAGTACTCGAGCGTATGCAGCCGGCAGCCGCGCGGCACGGCTTCCACCACCAAGCCGGCGCCCGGGTCGATGCGGGCGAAAATCGCGCTCAGGCGATCGACCTTCGGATGGTCGAGGATGCCGCTCGCGGCCAGCGTTTCGCGCGTGCCGACGAAAAGCGCCGCGTGCGTCCAGAAGCCGGGCAGGATCGCCGAGGTGATCCTGTCTTCCGAGCGCGTCAGAAGCACGTCGCCCGGGCGCAGCGCGCCCCGGACGTGCTCGAGCGCCCTCAGTCCGACGCCGCGCACGTAGCCGCCGCCGATGCGCAGCTCCGAGACGATCGAGGCGATCCCGGCGCGCGAGCGATAGCGGAACATCGCGACCGGCTTGACGAGCATTCGCCACGCCGAGCGCCAGTCGCGCCTCAGCCGCTTCCAGAGGATGCTCCAGAACTTGCCGCGCAGGACGCGGCGCTCGCGGGCGATGACCGGAATGAGCCAGCCGACCGCCGGGTCGCTTTCCAGGCCGAGAGCGCGCGCGAGCCGCCGGTTCTTCAGCCAGTAGTACGAGGCGGCCAGGATGCGCACGTAGTTGTGCAGCGAGGAATAGGAGACGAGCACGTCCTCGAAGAAGCCGCCCGGCAGATCGAACTTGCGGTCCGGCTCGTTCAGCTTGGCGCGCAGCATCGGATCGAACTCGGCGATCTCGACGAGGCGCAGCGACTTCTGGAAAAGGCGCAGCGCAGCGGCGTAGCCGAGGATGAACCCGCGCACCTTGCTCTGCGCCTTGCCCGGCGTCTTATAGGCGTTGTAGTAGCGCCAGATGATGTCCCAGCAGGCGAGGCGATAGTTGCGGTACGCGAGCAGCATGCGGCGCACCTCGTTGTCCTCGTCGGGCGTGAAGTAGCCGCGCTCGCCCGGCGACATCATCGCGAACGCGTCCTGGTACATCGCCTCGAGACGGTCGAAGCCCTCGAATACCTGGCGCAGCGTGGCGGCGTCGGTCTCGATCTGCTGCGGGCTTACCGGGTCTTGCTCGCTCATGTGTGTTATTTTGCGGCGAAAAAGGACTGCCGCTGCCCATCGTGTCGTCCGTCCTGTCCTTCCTCGCCCGCGCCTGCCAGGAGCTCGTCTGGCGCTCCGCGGTGTCGCTGTATTTTAATCGCGTCGCGGTGGTCCATCCCGAGCGCCTGCCGCGCGCCGGCGCGACGCTGTTCATCGGGCTTCACCGTAACGGCGCGGTCGATGGCTTCGTGTATCACAGCGTGGTGCCGCGCGCGGTGTTCATGATCTCCGCGCAGCTGCGGCGCAGCGCGCTCGGGCGCCTCTTCTTCGCCGGCATCGAGGTCGTGCGCGACAAGGATCGCGACGGCTCCGCGGCCGAGCGGGCGCGCAACCAGGCGGCGCTCGAGGGCTGCCTCGCGCACCTGCGCGCCGGCGGCGAGCTGTTCGTGCTGCCCGAAGGGACCAGCGACCTCGGCCCCCGGCACCTGCCGTTCAAGCGCGGCGCCGCCCGCATCGCCGAAGCCTGCCTCGCGCGCGGCCTGCCGCTGCAGATCGTGCCGCTCGGCATCCACTACGAGAGGGCCTGGGCGTTTCGCAGCAACGTCGAGGTCGTCGTCGGCGAGACGATCGACACGCGCCTGCCGGAGCGGGGCGAGGCCGAGCGCAGCGCGATCCTGCACGAGCGCTTCACGCGCGGGCTCGAGGCGGTCGGCTTCAACGTAGAGAGCGCCGCGGAGCAGGCGCGCGCGGAGAAGCTCGCGTACGCCGCCACGCTCGGCACCGGCCACGGCTATTTTCAAGCGCTCAAGATTTTCGAGCGCGGCGTGCCGGCGAGCGTCGCCGAGGCGCTGGAGCGCCTCGAGGAGAAGTGCGCTAACCTCGCATTGCTTCGTCATCAGGGGGTGCCGCTTGTGCCGCTCTCGTCCGTGTGGCCGTATGTACTAGCGCTGCTCGCGCTCGGGCCCGTCGTGGTGTGCGCGCTCCTGCTCAACCTGCCGCCGCTCCTGCTCTCCATGGCCGCGTCCGCCAGAATGGCCGACGCGCGCAACGTCGTCGCGCTCTGGCGCATCCTCGTCGGCATCCCGGCGCTCTGGCTCTGGGCGATCGCGATCGCGGTCGCGGCATTCGCGGTCGACGCGCCGTGGCTCTTCGTCCTCTACGCGGGCATCAGCGTGCTCGGCGTGGCGGCTTTCTACCGCGTTCGGAAGCTGGCGATCTCGGTCCATAACGCGATCCGCGGGCGCGGCGTCCGAGGCGAGCTGCTCGAGCTGCACCGGCGGCTCGACGCCGCGGTGAGCCATGCGCGCTGAGCTCGACCGGCTGCTGCCGCACGAGATCCTGTTCGGGCTGTTCCTGTGCGTCATGTGGCTGCGCCTGGTCCTCGCCGGCGCGGGCGCGAGCCTCGACGCCCTGGTATTCCTGGCGCTGATCGCGGTGAACCTGTGCCTGATCCTCGCGGCCGAGATGCGCCCCAGCCGCGCCGCCTGGATGGCGCGGCTGCTTTATTACCCGATCGCAATCAACGTCGTCTTCCAGCAATTGCGCACCGCGATCCCGGCGGTGCATCCGGGAAAGGCCGACCTCGCGCTGCAGGCGCTCGATCGGCACCTCGTCGGCGGCAACCTCAGCCTCGCGCTGCAGCCGTGGGTGAATCCGTGGGCGACGGAGATCCTGAGCTTCTGCTACCTGCTGTTTTTCCCCTACCTGCTTTTCAGCATCGTCGTCTACTTCGCGGGCGATATCCGCCTCGCGAAAAAATTCTGCGTCGGGCTGTTCAGCCTGTATGGCCTGGGCTTCCTCGGCTATTCGCTGGTCCCGGCCGCCGGGCCCTACCTCGCCATGGCGGATGAGTTCAGCGTGCCGCTCGCCGGCTGGAAGCTCACCGCGTGGAACGACGCGATCGTGCGGATGGGCTCCAACGGGGTGGACGTGTTCCCGAGCCTGCACTGCGCCGTCTCGGCTTTCTTTCTCGCCTTCGATTTCGTCCACCGCCGCTGGCGCTTCTGGAGCTACCTCGTGCCCGCCGTGGGGTTGTGGATCTCGACCGTCTATCTGCGCTATCACTACTTCGTCGACCTCCTCGCCGGCTTCGCGCTCGCCGCGCTCGCCATGGCGATCGCCCGCCGCTACGAGAGAAGCGCGCCCTCAAGCATGGAGCCCCATGTCGCTCGTCCTTGATTTCTCCGACGCCGTTGCGATCCAGGGCGATATCAGCGGCGGCAAGGGCGCGAACCTCGCGCTCATGACGCAGCGCGGCTTCCCCGTGCCGCCGGGCCTCATCGTCTCGGCGCTCGCCTACCGCGAGTTCGTCGCGGGCGCCGGCGCGCTCCTTCAGAAGGTCGAGGCGTTCAGCTTCGATTCCCCGGCGAAGCTCGCGGACGAGGCGCGCGCCTTGCGCGCGGCGCTGGTCCGCTTGCCGCTTCCCGCGTCCGTCGTCGAGCCGCTGCGCGAGAGGCACGCGCGTTTTCCGGCCGGCAGCGCGTTTTCCGTGCGCTCTTCGTCCACCTTCGAAGACCTTGCCGGCGCGGCGTTCGCGGGGCAGCACGATACCTATCTCAACACCACCGGCATCGAGCGCATCCTGGAGCGGGTGCGCGACTGCTTCATTTCGCTGTGGCAGGACCGCGCGATCCTGTATCGCCGCCAGCGCGGCTTCGATCATCGCGCGGCCGCGATGGCGGTGGTGGTGCAGCAGATGGTGCAGGCGGAGGTGGCCGGGGTGGGCTTCTCCGTGAACCCGGTCAACGGCCGGCTCGACGAGATGCTGATCAACGCGAACTACGGGCTGGGCGAATCCGTCGTGAGCGGGGAAGGCGAGGTCGACCAGTTCGTGCTTCAGAAGGCGGACGGCGCGCTGCGCTCCAGCACGATCGGGCGCAAATCGCATCGGGTCGTGGCGGCGAAGGACGGCGTGAAGACCGAGGCGCTCGACGAGCGCACCGGGTCCAAGCCCTGCCTTTCGCCCGACATGCTCGGGCGGCTCGCGCAGCTGATGCGCAAGGTCGAGCAGAGCTACCAGTTTCCGCAGGACATCGAGTGGGCGGTCGCGGGCGGGGAGCTCTATCTGCTGCAGGCGCGACCCGTCACGGCGATCCCGCCGCGCTGGACCCGCGACGAGTCCGCCGAGCGCTTCCCGAACGCGGTCACGCCGCTCGCCTGGGATTTCGTCGAGGAGGGCTTTCACCGCTCGCTCAACCATTCGTTCGCGCTGATGGGCTACCCGCCGTACGACGGCAAGTGGTTCGGGATGCACGGCCACTACATCTACGGCAACCAGAACGCCGTGGAGATCTACGGCGGCCGCGTGCCGCTCGCGATCCGCTCGATCGCCGACCTGCAGGCGCAGCTGCCGAAGCTCGCGCAGGAGTTCGGCTGGGTGCAGGAGCTGCCGCTCGAATGGTCCCGCGAGCTCGACCACTACCTCCTGCGGATCGGCGAGTTCATGGCCGAGCCGCTCGCCGGGAAAAGCCTGAAGGAGGTCTGGGCGTTCGTGCAGGAAGTGAACGAGCTCGGCACGCAATACTTCCTCCCGAACATCGCCATCTCGATCACCCAGCGCGTGCTCTACCGCGTGCTGCACGGGTTCCTCGCGCTGCTGTTGCAGGACAAGGAGGCGGCGACGCGCGCCTTCGACGCGCTGCTCGCGTGGTGCGACACGAAGACCGGCGTCATCAACAAGGAGCTGTTCCAGCTGGCCGCCATGCTGAGGGCCGACAAGGCGCTCCTCGGCCTGCTGAGCGCCACCGAGTCGCGCAAGCTCGTCGACGAGCGGCTGCTCGCGCCGCACCCGGAGTTCTCGGCGCGGCTGGAGAAATTCCTGCGCGACCATGGCCACCGCGAGACCGACTTCGATCCTTACGTTCCGACCTGGGTCGAGGCGCCCTGGGTGGTGCTCGACAACCTGCGCCTGATGGTGCAGCTCCCCGAGGGCGCGAGCCCGCGCGACAAGGAGCACGACCTGAAGAGCCGCATGCAGAAGACGGAATTCGAGCTGCTGTCGCGGATTCCGCAGCCGCTGCATTTCTTCTTCCACGAGCTGCTGCGCCTCGCGCGCATCTATACCAGCCTCGACGACCTGGAGCACTACCAGACCACCCGCCTGACGCTGCCGATGCGCAAGGGGCTGCGTGAGCTGGGGCATCGCCTCGTTCGCCGCGGCGTGGTCAACGAGCCGATGGATGTGTTCTTCGCCCGGCTGAAGGATCTGGATGCGGCCGTCCGGGAAGATCGCGACGAGCAGTGGAACGCGCTGGCGAAGGCCATCGCGGACGAGAAGGCGGCTTATCTGCGGCATCGCGCGACGCCGCCGGAATGGACGCTCGGCGAGGCGAACGCCGGCCGAGCCGCCGCCGACGGCCTGTCGGGACTCGCGGGCAGCCCCGGAATCGCGGAAGGCCCGGTCTACCTCGTGCTCTCGCCCGACGATTTTCCGGGCTTTCCGAAGGGCGCGGTGCTGGTCGCGCGCACCACCAATCCCGCATGGACGCCGCTTTTCTACAGCGCCTGCGCGGTGGTGACGGAAAGCGGCGGGCCGCTTTCGCACGGCGCGGTCACCGCGCGCGAAATGCAGATTCCCGCGGTGATGTCGGTGCACGGCGTGCTCTCCGCGCTGAAGAACGGGCAGCGGGTTCGCGTCGACGGCGCCGCGGGCACGGTGAGCCTGCTCGCCTGATTCGGCGAGTCGTCTCCTACAGAAGCGGGAACGCGCTGAAGGTGTCCGGCAGGCTCACCGGAGGCGCGGACGCCAGGTGCTGCGGCGTGAGCTCGGCGTAGGAAGTGACGCCGAGGAGGCCGAGGCAGATGCGGACCTCGTCTTCCAGGATCTCCAGCGCGCGGACCAGCCCGGGCACACCGGCGGCGGCGAGGCCGAGGCCGGCGAGGCGGCCGATGCCGACGGTCTTCGCGCCGAGCGCGATCGCCTTCACTACGTCGGTCCCGCGCATGATGCCGCCGTCCACCCACACCTCGGCGCGTCCCGCGACCGCGGCGACGATCTGCGGCAGCACCGCGATGCTCCCCAGGCCGTGGTCGAGCTGGCGGCCGCCGTGGTTCGAGACGTAGATCACCTCGACGCCGTGCTGCACGGCGAGCTCGGCGTCCTCGGCGGTGGCGATGCCCTTGATGATGAGCGGCAGCGAGTGCTTGCCGGAGTATTTGTCCTTGTATCGCTTTACCTGGTCCCAGGAGAGCCCGGACTGGAACTTCACGCCCGCGCCGGCCTCGGCGCGCCACGGCTTGACGTAGCGGCCCACGAGGTCGCGCTCGCGCCGGCTGTAGGCGGCGACATCCACCGTGAAGCAGAAGGAGCCGAAGCCGTGGTCCTTCGCGCGGCGCACGTAGTCGTCGACCCAGGCATCGTCGCCGCGCACGTAGAGCTGGAAGGAGCGCAACGTCTCGGCGGCCGCCGCAGTCTCCTCGAGGCCGGGCTTGCAGACCGAAGAGAGCATCAGCGGAACGCCGAACCGCGCCGCCGCGCGGGCCGCGGCGGCG
This sequence comes from uncultured Enterobacteriaceae bacterium, assembly GCA_964407355.1. Lineage (GTDB taxonomy): Bacteria > Pseudomonadota > Gammaproteobacteria > Burkholderiales > SG8-39 > SCGC-AG-212-J23. The sequence goes on along the minus strand of CAYOVM010000004.1, from coordinate 18,376 downwards.
GCGCCGCCTTCCACGATCGACTCCAGGCCGCCGATCGGCGCGAGCATCACCGGCAGCCGCACGGGCCGGCCGAGGAATGTCGCGGTGCTGTCGATCCGGCTCACGTCGCGCAGCACGCGCGGCCTGAACGCGACGCTGTCCAGGGCCTGCCGGTTGCGCCGCACGGTCGTCTCCGTCTCCGCGCCGCCGATGAGATAGCTCCAGGGGCCGGGCGCGAGGTTGCGCCGCGCCGCAGCGACAATCTCCTGGAGGGTGAGGAATTCTTCAGTATGCGGTGCGTTCACGCTAGACTTTGGCTTCACTGGAGGAGGGCGGAATGATAAGACACCTGGTTGCGGCCGCGCTTGCGGCTTTTGCGGGACTCGCCTGGGCGCAGGGGTTTCCGGCGCGGCCGGTGACGCTGATCGTGCCGTTCCCGCCCGGAGGCTCGACGGACGCCGCGGCGCGCCTGATCGGCGAGGCCATGCGCGCGCCGCTCGGCCAGTCGGTCGTGATCGAGAACGTCGGCGGCGCGAACGGCAGCATCGCGGTGGGGCGCGTCGCGCGCGCCGCGCCCGACGGCTACACCATCGACATCGGGCAATGGGACACGCACGTCGGCGCGATCATCTACCCGATCAACTACGACCTGCAGAAGGACTTCGACCCGATCGGCCTGATGTCGATCAACCCGCAGCTGATGATCGCCCGCAAGGGATTCCCGGCCGACGATTTGAAGGGACTGGTCGCGTGGATGAAGGCCAACCCCGGCAAAGCGACCCTGGTCGAGCAGACCGCGGCGGCCAAGCTCGCCGGCATCCAGCTGCAGCAGGCGACCGGCACGGAGCTGCTCTTCATTCCGTACCGCGGCGCCGGCCCGGCGATGCAGGCGATGCTTGGTGGGCAGGTGGATCTCATGATCCTGCAGGCCGCCGCGGCGCTGCCGCAGGCGCGCGCCGGCGCCGTAAAGATCCTCGCCAACCTTTCGGCCGCCCGCTCGCCGGCGATTTCCAACGTGCCCACTTCGGACGAGGCGGGCGTGCCCGGGCTGTACGCGCCGGGCTGGTTCGCGCTCTTCGGCCCGCGCGGCATGCCGAAGGAGGTGGTGGCGAAGCTCAACGCGGCGATGGTCCAGGCGCTCGCCGATCCCAAGCTGCAGGCGCGCTTCGCCGACCTGGGCCTCGACGTCGCGCCGCGCGCGCGGCAGACGCCCGAGGCGCTGGCGGCGTTTCAGAAGGCCGAGATCGAGAAATGGTGGCCGATCATCAAGGCCGCCAACATCAAAGCGGAATAATACAGGGGAGAGAGCGATGAAGCGCCTGATCGTCATTGCAGTAGCGGCGTTGGTCGCGGGGTGCGCCACGCTCGACGGCTGGATGGGCTGGACCACGCTCGTCGACGGCAGCGGGAAGGGGCTGGAGAATTTCGACCGTCTGGGCGACGCCAACTGGCGCATCGAGAACGGCGCTCTCGTCGCCGACAAGGCGACGCAGAACAGCTACCTGGTGACGAGGCAGTCGTACCGCGACTTCAAGATCCACGCCGAGTTCTGGGCCGACACCACGACCAACAGCGGCGTCTTCATCCGCGTCACCAACCCGAAGAAGGTCGGCTCCGACAGCTCCTACGAGGTCAACATCTACGACCTGCGGCCGGGCCCGGAATACGGGACCGGCGCCATCGTCGGCGTCGCCAAGGTGCCGGTGCCCACGGTCTACAAGGCGGTAGGCAAGTGGAATACCTTCGACATCACGGCGAAGGGCGATAACCTCGTAGTCGTGCTGAACGGGGTGAAGACAGTCGATGTCATGGACAAGAAGTTTCCCGAAGGCCGCATCGCGCTGCAGTACGGCCTGCACGGCAAGGTGCCCGGCGATGTCATCAAGTGGCGCAACGTGCAGGTGAAGCCGCTGTAGCCGCCGCCTCGGCGAGCGACTGGCAGGTCTTCCTGCTTATTTGGCGAGCGCCTTCATCGCGCGCTCGAGCCCCTCGAGCGTGGTGGGATACATCCGGCCGTTCATCAGCTCCTTCATGATGCCGATCGACTGGCGGTAGTTCCAGATCTCCTCGGGCTCGGGGTTGAGCCAGACGCATTTCGGGTAGACCTCGGTGACGCGCTTGATCCAGGCCGCGCCGGGCTCCTCGTTGGCGTACTCGACCGAGCCGCCCGGCTGCAGGATCTCGTAGGGGCTCATGGTCGCGTCGCCGACGAAGATCACCTTGTAGTCGTGCCCGTACTTGTGAAGCAGCTCCCAGGTGCGGGTGCGCTCGGCGTGGCGGCGGCGGTTGTCCTTCCACACGAAATCGTAGAGGCAGTTGTGGAAGTAGTAGAACTCGAGGTGCTTGAACTCGGTCTTCGCCGCCGAGAACAGCTCCTCGGCGAGCTTGATGTGGTCGTCCATCGTGCCGCCGATGTCCATCAGCATCAGCACCTTGATCGTGTTGCGCCGCTCGGGCCGCATGTGGATGTCGAGGTAGGCTTTTTTCGCCGTTGAATTGATCGTATTTTCAAGATCGAATTCGTCCGGCGCGCCATCCCGGGCAAACTTCCTTAATCTTCTCAAGGCAATTTTTATATTGCGGGTGCCGAGCTCGAGCGAATCGTCCAGGTTGCGGTACTCGCGCTGGTCCCACACCTTCACCGCGCTGCGGTTGCGCGACTTGTCCTGGCCGATGCGCACGCCCTCGGGGTTGTAGCCGTACGCGCCGAAAGGCGAGGTGCCGCCGGTGCCGATCCACTTGTTGCCGCCCTGATGGCGGGCCTTCTGCTCCTCGAGGCGTGCTTTGAGCGTCTCCATCAGCTTCTCCCAGCCGCCGAGCGCCTCGATCTGCTTTTTCTCTTCCTCGGTGAGGTTGAGCTCGACCTGCTTCAGCAGCCACTCCAGCGGAACCTGCGCCTCCATGCCGGGAATCGTCTCGACGCCGTGCCAGAACTCGGAGAAGGCCCGGTCGAACTTGTCGAAGTTGGCCTCGTCCTTCACCAGCGCGATGCGGGAGAGGTAGTAGAACTCGTCGATCGACGGGCCGATGACTTTTTTCTGCATCGCCTCGAGCAGCGTCAGGTACTCCTTGATGGAGACCGGCAGCTTGTGGCTTTTCAGCTTGAGGAAGAAATCGATCAGCACCGGGCAATGATACCCCGCGCGTTTTGTGAATGCGGCACAAACGGCGCGCTTGCCGGATGCAATAATCGCGGCCGGGGGAGGGCTGGATGCGGTTGATCCGGTATTTCGTATCGCAGGACCATTTCAAGCTGCGCGTCGCTTGCGCCCTCGCCTGCGTTCCCTCCGCCGGATCGCTGCTGCTGAAGGTCTACGGCGTCGCGGAGATGCACTACTCCGTGCCGTTCCTCTTCCTCCCCTGCGCCGTGTTCCTGCTGGCGGTGTGGCGCTTCGGCAGGTCGTGGGGCGCGGCCGAGGTAAGCGATGCGCTCGCGCTCGGTGCGCTTGCCGGCCTTTTCGCAACTTTCGCCTACGACCTGGTCCGCGTGCCGTTCATGCTCGCCGGCGTCCACGTCTTCATGTCGATCGACGCCTACGGCGTGTGGATCGCCGATGCGCCTCGCTCAAGCGGGCTCACCGACGTGCTCGGCTGGAGCTACCACTTCAGCAACGGCATCACCTTCGGAATCATCTACGCGCTGTTCATGCGGGGCCGGCACTGGCTCTGGGCGGTGCTCTACGCCCTCGCCCTCGAGACCATCAACCTCATGTCTCCGTTCATGGAGATCTTCCGCCTCTCTTCGAACTACTTCGGCATCTTCATCCTCTACCTCGGCCACGTGGCCTACGGCATTCCGCTCGGGCTGATGACCCAGCACTGGGAGGCGAGCCTGAGGCGCATGGCGGCGGCGCCGCGGCTCGTGTATCTCCCGCTGTTCGCCGCCGCTTTGGGCTGGCTGCTCGCCGAGGCTTTCCTTCCCGAGCGCGCGGCCCGGGACGCGCGCGCCGCGCCGGGCGCGCTCAACGTCGAGCTCACCACCCTCAATCCGGAGATCATCCGCCTTGCGCGGCCCGGCGAGGTGGCGCTGGTGAACGGCTCGGCCGCGCCCGTGGTGGTGCGCGATCGGACCAGCGATCTCGCCTACGCGGTGCCGCCGCTAGGCGAGGCGCGCGCGCGGTTCACGCGCCCCGGGATCTATCAGCTGCACGTCGAAACGCCGCAGAGAACCTATAGCAGCTTCGCCATCGTCGAGCCGGTGGCGGATACAGGGAGGTAGCGATGGACTTCGTAAGCCTGGGGAAGAAGACTTATGGAACGCTTCGCGCGACGCTCGCTCGTCCGCGGGTGAGGCGCATCCTGTGGGGCTTCGGCGCGGTCGCGCTCGCCACCGCGGCGGTGCTGCTCTGGAACACGTATCTCGTGGCGAGGGCCGGAGGCTGGTTCGACTTCGCGAGAACCGCGCCGGCGTACAAGCCGATCGTCGCGTATCCGGGGTACACCGCGATCCCGCAGACCTTCTGGGCGCTCGCCTCGTTCGCGGTCTTCTATGCGCTCGGCTACTGGATCGCGGACGGGCGCTGGAGCGCGCCGCTCGCGCTCCTTCGGTTCCCGCTTACCCTCGGCGGCCGGCTGAAGGCGGGGGGGCGATTCGGCGCCGGCGCGCTTTTCGCGGGACTGGCGCTCGGCCTGTACTTCGGCCAGCACGCGATGCACTGGACCGCGGGCGCGCTCGGCCTCGCGCTTCTTCTGCTGGCCGCGAGCCGCTACGCGGTCTTTCTCGCGGTGCTGGTGTCGCTCGCCTGGGGGTACGCGGGCCGGCTCATGTCGCGCGATGTGCCGTCCCCGTTCTTCAAGCCGGCGTACAGCGCGCTCGCTCTCGCGGGCGCCGGGCTCGGCTGCCTCGGGCTCTTCGTCGCGGGGCTGAACCTGCCGGTGTGGACGCTCGCCGCGCTCGCCGCGGGCGCGGCGCTGCTCTTCTGCGCCGATCCGCGCGCGCGGCGCCTGCTCGCCCTCGGCGGCGGGGCGAGCGTGCTGCTCGGCCTGCTCGAGGCCGCGACGGCGCTCGCCGACGACGCGGGCTTCTACGAAAAGAACATGACCTGGGACGGCGTTCGCAAGTGGTCCTCGGCCGACGATTCCGGCCGCCTCATCGATTCGAGCTGGGATGCGAGCCGCGGCGTTCTCTACGGCGGTCTTCCCGGCGTGCCGGCCGGCGACACGGCGCGCGAGCTGGAAAGCGAGGAGCCCGACGACGATCTCGCCGAGCGCACCTACCGGGAAATGATGGGCGGCACGCCCACCGGCCGGCCGCCGGCGGCGCCGGCGGATTCGCCTCGCGCGGGCCGGCCGCCCTTCGACCGCGCTTTGGGCGAGCCCGGCGCCGGCGAGGAGCGCTGACATGCGGGCGACGCTTCTCGCCGTGCTCCTCCTCGTCGCCGCGGGCGGCGCGCAGGCGCAGCGCTACGTGGGCTACTGGACCGACGACCAGGGCGCGAGCGCGACCATCGACGAGCGCGACGGCGAGGTCGAGATCGTGCTGAACAACGGTTGCCGCTTCGCCGGGCGGCAGACCGGCGAGGGGCGCTTCAGCTCGCGGCTGCGCCTGGATTCGCTCGCCGACCGCCAGTGCAAGATTTCCTCCGCGCGTCCCGCGGTCGAGCGCGAGCCGCACAAGGTGACGCTCGAGGGCACGGCCGCGGCCGACGGCCGCACGATGGAGATCGTCTTCACGCTGCCCGACCGCGGCCGCTTCCGGGTTCCCTGGACCCGCGGCCCGATCGTGCACGGCGCTGTGCTCGTGCCCGAGGAGGAGGGCTTCCCGCCGCCGCATCCGCTCGAGCCCTCGTACCTGCTCTTCGTCTACGGCTTCAACCTGGGCGACGGCAGGAAGGCGACGTGGATCGAGGCCGCGAACGCGAATACGAGCGCCTTTCTCAACTACTACACGCTCGCGGAAGGACCGTCGGCCGAGATGCGCCTCGAGCCCGAGCTCGAGCGCCGGCTGAAGGATCCGCAGCGCTACACCTCGTTCGCGAAGGAGCGCGAGGAGGGCCGGATCCGGCGCGCGTGGGAGCGGGGCTGGCGTCTCGCGCGCCTGCCGATGGGACCCCACGCGCGGCCGCCGGAGGGCCTGCTGGTGCGCGTCGAGCCGGTCGGCCGGGCGGCCGGCGGCGAGCACGAGCTCATCGTGCGCAAGGTCGCGCATCACAAGTGGACGCTGCCCGCCTTGCCGGAGAAGCCGCAGGCGTACTGCCCGGCTCTGCTGTGGCGCTCGGTGCACGAGGACTTCACCTACAGGCGCTGGATCGGCTGGGACCGTATCGCCGACCAGGTGCGCCTCGGCCCGGTCGAGTCGATGCACGCCGAGCTGGTGCACTCCTCGAGCGAGACCGACGCGAGCCGGCTCGAAGTGCAGCTGCATACGATGCCGCAGCTCCTGGGCGAGGAGCGCCCGGCGCGCGCGGTCGCGTTCGCCTGCCGCGACGACTGGCCCGGCATGGACCGCAAGAAGAACAACGAGCTCAGGCTCGCGATGGTCGGGGAGTACTACTGGAGCAGGCGGCGGCTGCGCGACGGCATCCTCGTGACGCTGCAAAGCCTGGTCGCGCTGAACAAGCTGAAGATGATGCATTGCACGGTCCCGCCCGGGCTGGGCTTCTCCTCCGTCGAGCGCAGGCCGTCGAACACCCCCGATTCGGTGATCGCCCGCGTGCAGTGCCCGGACTTCGCGCTCGCTCCGGGCGTGCCGGCGATCTGCCAGCGTCTCAAGCAGGAGTGCCGCGCCGAGGAGAGCTACGCCGAGATGATCGAGCAGACCGACGCGGTCTACAGCCAATGGCAGGCGGTCGACAGGCTGCTTCGGGCGAAGAACGCGCAGATCGCGGGTTACCGGGTGCCCTCGGTCTATGTCCCGCCGGACGCGGCCGCCAGGATGGCCGAGAGCTTCAAGAAGCTCACCGACGAGCGCGACCAGCTCGAGCAGGCGAAAAAGGTGCTCGAGGGCGTGAATTCCTGGATCTCGCAGCCGGCGTTCCAGGACGCGGCGAACGGCGCCTACTCGAGCTGCGCGGCGAACCCGGATGCGGCGGGCTGCCGGGGGCTCGCGCCGCTCGCCTGCCGCGCCATCCAGGCTCAGGCGGGCGAGCTCGAGGAGCGCCTGCGCGGCCACCTCGTGGAGTTTCGCCGGGCGCTCGTCTGCGTCGAAGGCGCGCAGGGCTGCGACATGGATACCGACGAGCTGCGCAAGACCGTGGCGAAGGCGCCGCCGCTCGCGCCGCTCCCGGAACCGCCGCCCGGCGAAGGCGCGGCCCGGCACCTGCACGAGCGCGGCGTGTACGCCAACTCGCAGCTCGAGTGGGCGAATAACCGCCGCAAGCAGCGCGTGATCATGGACGAGATCGACGGCACGCTGCACGATTTCTATGTCACCGCCGCCCTGACCGCCGTGACGTTCGGCGTGGGCGAGGCCGCCCTGGCCGCGCGCGCCGCGAGCACCGCCGTCAACGCCACCCGGACCTCGCTCACCGTGGCCCGCGCGCTCGAGGTGACCTCGTTCGCGCTGAACCTCGGGACCTCGGCCAACCAGCTCAGCAACGCCGTGGCCGAGTGCACCGCGGCGTTCTCCGACACGACCCCGCTCGCCCGCGTGCCCTTCGACACGATAAGAGGGCCGAGCTGCACCGCCGCGGAGTACACCGGACCCTCGATCGTGCGCGATTACCAGAGCTGCGTCACGAAAGCGGTGCTGCTGGAGGTCGCCACGGGCCTGCTGCCGATGGTCCCCGACGCGCTGCGCCGGGTGGCCGACGCGACCGTTCTCAGCCGCGCGCGCAACCTTCTCAATCGGGTCATCACTCCGCAGGAGGCGGAGCTGCTCGCGACGATCTTCTCGCGGCGCTTCACGCGCATGGCGCCCGAGGAGCTCGCCGAGGTGGTGAGCCGGCTGCGCGCCGCGGGGTTCAAGGACGACGAGATCCGCAAGCTGATCGCCGGACTCGTGCCGGACCTCAAGGTCCTCGGCAACGCGCTGGTGCGCGGCCTGCCGGGAACGCCCGGCGTGAGCTCGCCGGTGCGCATCGCCGGCGAGGCCCATACCGCCGCGCTTTCCTTCCTGGGCGGCAGGACGCGGCTGTTCATCTGCTCGGGCTGCGGCGAGCCTTACGCCGAGTTCATCGAGTCCCTGCTGAGGAGCGGGCTCGGCACGCAGCAGACGAAGAACCGCCTGACCGATCTTCTTTCCGAGATCCGCCGCATCGAGGGCGCGCAGCTGGGCGAGGCCGCCTTCGCCGCCGAGATGCGCAAGATCACCGGCGAGATCGACCAGCTCTCGCGCAACAACCTGTTCATCCGCGACGCGATCGCGGCGCGCAAGACGATCGACCCGATGGCGCCCTATCTGCGTCCCGGCGGGGGGCGCGCGGTGATGAACGGCCTGCGCGAGGGCGTGCCGCCGGCGACGTATCCGATGCACCTCGAGCGCCTGGAGAAGCTGATCGAGACCGGCAAGCTCAGTCCCGAGGCGTTCTCGCGGGCCTCCTCGGCGCTCGACGAGATGCTCTACCTGGAAAACCTGCGCCGGCTCGATCCGAGCAAGGTGCATCCGGGCGATGCGCGCAGGCTCGAAACCCTCGCCAACCGGGTCGGCGCGGAGTTGCGGGCGGCGGCGGGCGAGGGCCTGAGCGACGATGCGGTCAAGGCGCTGGTCGAGCGCTACCAATACGCGCGCGGCCGCGGCGAGACCATGGCGGGCGCGGCGATGGCGGACCTGCGCCACGCCGACGTGGACATTCCGCGCACCACGCCGGAGCTGCGCCAGAAGGTGAACAGCGAGCCTTATTACGATCCGCAACGCGGCAAGCCGCTCGTAGCCAATCCGCCGCCCGCGGGCGGCCTGGAAGCCGACCATATCCTGCCCGTCTCGCAGATCAAGGACCTCGAGGGCTACGACAAGCTCGACTGGTTCAAGCGCGCGGAAGTGCTGCACAACCCGGAGAACTTCTCCGGCCTGCCCGGCGATCTGAACAAGCTCAAGGGCGATCGGACCGCCGAGGAGTTCCGCAAGGTGATGGAATCCCGCGGCGGCATGTCGGCGGATTACTTCCAGTGGCTCAGCAACAAGCAGGCTTGCATGCAGGCGCTGCTCGCCGCGCAGATCGCCTGCCTGCGCCCGCTCGCCGCCGACGCCGACTACCGCCGCTGCCGCAACCCACCCGGCTTCACGCCGGCCGAGCACTGCAGGTGACCGTCGCAGCCGGGCTCTACGAAATCGATCAGGTCCGCTCGACGAAGCGCGGCGCGAACTCGCGCGTCTTGCCGCGGGGGAAGGCGACCACGATGCGGTCGTCGTGGATCTCCGCCACGGTGCCGCGGCCGTGCTTCGGCACGCGCACGGCATCGCCTTTCTTCAGCCTCGGCTGCGCCTTCATCCGGAGCGTGCGCGCGTCCGCGTCCGCCTTGCGCTGCACGCAGTTGTCGCAGGCGCCGCACTCGCTCGCGCCTTCGATTTCCTCGCCGAAGTACTCGAGGATCATCTTCCAGCGGCATTGCGTGCCGCGCGCATAGCGGGCGAGCAGCTCGACCTTGCTGCGCTTTCTCGCGAAGTAGAGCTGCACCCGGCGATCGGCGTGGTCATAGAGCAGGGTGCAGCGGGCGTCCTCGCCGTCGCGGCCGGCGCGCCCGGCCTCCTGGTAGTACGCCTCCAGGCTTCCGGGCAGCTGGTAGTGCACCACGTAGCGGATGTCCGGCCGGTCGATGCCCATGCCGAACGCGTTGGTCGCGACCATGGTGCGCGCCGCGCCTTTCATGAAGGCGTCCTGACAGCGGACGCGCTCGCGGCCGGCGAGGCGGCCGTGGTAGAGCTCGGCCTTCTCGCCCTGCGCGGCGAGCCAGCCGTGCACCGCCCGGGCCTCCTTCACGGTGGCGCAGTAGACGATGCCGGCGCCGCCGGCGCGGACCACCTCGAGCAGCGCCTGCTTCTTCTCGGCCTGGTTGGTCGCCTGCACCACCTCGAAAAACAGGTTCGGCCGGTACACCCCGGCGTTGAGCACGCGCATGCGCGGCCGTCCCAGCTGGCGGGCGATGTCCTCGATCACATCCGCGGTGGCGGTGGCGGTAAGGGCGAGAAGGGTGGGGTTGCCGAGCGCGCGCAGCGCCGCGCCGAGCTCGCGGTAGGCGGGGCGGAAATCGTGGCCCCACTGCGTGATGCAATGGGCTTCGTCGACGACGAACAGGTCGACCGGGTGCGCCTTCAGCTTTTCCACGAACGCCGGGTTGGCGAGCTGCTCGGGCGTGGCGAAGATGAAGTCCGCCGTGCCCGCGCGGATGCGGCGCAGCGCCTCGCGCCGCTCGCCCGCGGAAAGCGCGCTGTTGACGGCGGCCGCGTCGGCGCCGCGCGCCTCGAGCTTGTCGGACTGGTCCTTCATCAAGGCGATGAGCGGCGAGACCACGACCGTGGTGCCGCGCATCTGCAGCGTGGGAAGCTGGTAGCACAGCGACTTGCCCGCGCCGGAGGGCATGATCGCCAGCGTGTCGCGTCCGGCGAGCACGCTCTCGATCACCTCCTGCTGCCCCGGCCGCAGGCGACGCAGGCCGAAGCGCCGGCGCAACAGATCTTTGGCGGCTTTCATTGCCTGGCGAGGCTATTACCTGGACTTGGCCAAGATCCGCATCGTCTTATTCTAGATATCCTCGCCTCGGAGAGGCGTGACGGCCGTCACGTTCCGGCCGTTCGTTCCTACTCGCGCGGCATGTAGTCCCGGCGGTACATGCGCAGCAGCGAAAGGAACGCCGCGAAGGCGAGCGGGCCGATGAGCAGACCCACCATGCCGAAGGCGGCGATGCCGCCGACCAGGGCGAAGAACACCACCGCGCCGCCCATCTCGACCTCGTCCTTGATGAGATAGGGCTTCACCACGTTGTCGATCAGGGCGACCACCGTGACGCCCCACACCGCGAGGAAGAGCGCCATGTACGGATGGCCGGTCACCAGCAGGATCAGCGCCGCGAAAAGGCACACGCTAGCCGCGCCGATCGCCGGGATCAGCGCGACGAAGAACGTCACGAAGGCGAAGAAGAACGGGTGCGGCACGCGCGCGATGAGGTAGCCGGCGAAAGCGGCGGCGGCCTGCACCGCGGCGGTGATTATCGTGGAGACGATGACCGCGCGCGCGACCTTCCTGAAATCCGAGAACAGCTCGCGGGTCTGCCGGGGCCGCAGCGGCAGGACCTCCACGACCCACGCCACCAGCTCGCGTCCTCGCGCGAGGAGGAAGTACAGCGCGATGATCATCATGGTGAGCTGGAAGACGAGCGAGCCGGTGGCGACGAGCGCCGTCGCCAGCGCGCTCGCGGCCTTCGGGCCCTGCTCGGTCGCGTGCTTCTGCAGGAACGCGCTCGCATCGCCCAGCCGGGCGAGGGCTCTCTGCACGAATCCGTTCAGCGGCTCGGGAATCCGCTCGATCAGGCCGGCGGTCCCTTCGCTGCGCACCGTGTCGGTGACGAACTTCACGCCGTCGCTCGCTTCCTTCACCACGAACGCCGAGCCCCAGATCAGCGGCCCCACCACCACGAACACCACCGCCACCACCAGGACGCCGGAGGCGAGGCCCTGGCGTCCGCGGACCTTCGAGGCGAGGCGGTGCTGCAGCGGATCGAGCACGACCGCCAGGACCGCGGCCAGAAGCAGCGCGCTCGCGAGGGGCCAGGCGACCGCGCCGACGAGCGCGAGGCTCGCGACGAGAAGGAAAAAAAGGAAGCGGCGGGCCGGCCGGTCGTCTGTCATGGGCGTTGTCGGAAAGAGGAAAGAGTGGCGGGAACGGGGAGTCGCTCCCGAGTCCGCCGATGATACCCTGCGCAATGTGAACAAGCTGCAGGGCCCCGCGTTCTTCGTCGCCGGCTTCGTCTTCGACATGCTGCTGCTCGGGCGGATCGATTCGTGGCACGTGATCGGCCAGCAGATCGCCTACCTCGCGGTCATCACTTTGCTGCTGGTGCAGTCGTTCGGCGACGAGGCCGCGCCGGCGCCGGAGCCCGCCGGCCTGTCGCGCGCCCGGCAGCTGTACCGGAAGTACCGCCCCGCGGCGGTCAACTTCTTCCTCGGCACGCTGCTCAACGTGTACACGATCTTTTTCTTCAAGAGCTCCTCGCTCCTCGTGTCCTTCGCGTTCATGGGTGTCCTCGTGCTCCTGCTGCTCGCGAACGAGTCCGAGCGCCTGAAGGTCCTCGGCCTGTCGCTGAAATTCGCCCTGCTCAGCCTGTGCTTCCTTTGCTTCGCCGCGGCGATGGTGCCGGTGTTCACCGGCTCGATCGGCCTGCCGGTGTTCCTGCTCTCGATGGCGGTCGGCTGCCTGCCGCTGATCGGCGCCGCCCTGTGGATCCGGGTCTCGGCGCCGGAGCAGTTCGGGCGCGCGCGCCGGCAGATCCTGGTGCCGCTGGGCCTGGTGGTGCTCGGCTTCCTGACCTTCTATCTCTTCAGGCTGGTGCCGCCGGTGCCGCTCACGGTCCCGTTCATCGGCGTCTACCACACCGTGGAGCGCACGGAATCGGGCTACCGGCTCATTCACGAGCGCCCGGCCTGGCGCTGGTGGCACAACGGCGACCAGAGCTTCCTCGCCCAGCCGGGCGACAAGGTCTACGTCTTCTTCCGGGTGTTCTCGCCGACGCGATTCTCCGACCAGGTGCTGATGCGCTGGTACCGCAAGGAGGGCGCGCGGGGCTGGACGCTGCAGGACTCGATCCCGATCAAGATCGTCGGCGGCCGGGAGGAGGGCTTCCGCGGCTACGGTTTCAAGGCGAGCTACCAGCCCGGCGACTGGAAGGTGCAGATCGAGACCACCGACGGCCGCGAGATCGGCCGCATCTACTTCGAGCTCGAGAGCGCCCCCGAGGCGCCGCGCGCCTTCCAGGCCGACCTCGCGTAGTCCTCGGCTTCACTCGAGTCTTTCGAACTTGTAGAGTCTCGCGGGATTGAGAACCAGGAGCGCTTCGAGCGCCTTCGGCGTGGGCGCGATCCCGGCGAGCAGATCGGTGAGCACGCCGTCGTCGGGCACTTCCTTCAGGTTCGGATGCGGCCAGTCGGTGCCCCACAGCGTGCGATCGCCGAACTCCTCGACCAGCTTGCGGGCGAACGGCACCGCGTCCTTCCACGGCGCGGATTGCTTCGAAGCGCGCTCGCAGCCGCTGACTTTCACCCAGACGTTCTTGTCTTTCATCAGTCTCAGCAAATTCTGGAAGGCCGGGTCCTGAAGTCCCTTCGAAGCGTCGATCCGCGCCATGTGGTCGATCACGATGGGCACCGGCGAGCGCGCGAGCGTGCCGGCCATCTGCTCGATCAGGGTGGCGTCCAGGTGGAGCGTCAGGTGCCAGTCGAGCTTCGCGAGCCGTTTGCCGAAGGCGATGACCTCTTCGATCGGCACGCCGGAGTCCAGGTGCTTCATGAAGTGAAAGCGCGCGCTGAGAAAGCCCTGCGCCGCGAGCTTCTTCAGCTCGGCATCCGAAACGTCGATCGGCACGAGCGCCACGCCCCGGTAGGCCTTCGGCTTCGCGGCGATCAGGTCGGCCGAGACGGAATTGTCGAAGCCGTGCACCGCCGACTGCACGACCACGCCCCGCTCGATGCCCAGATGGGCATGCAAGCCGAACAGCTTCTCCTTCGGTGCGTCGCCTTCCGGCGTATAGCTTCGCTGCGGTGCAAAGGGAAAGCGTTCCCGCGGCCCGACCGCATGGAAATGCGTGTCGCAGGCGCCCCGAGGCAGCTTGACGTTCGGTTTCGAGGGGGAGGGATGGAATGCGGACATGGTTCGGTTAAATCCGGGGTCTGATCGATTTTATGGCGAAACGCCGCCTGATTGCAGTGCAGCAAATGACCCATCCCAGCGCGCTGAAGACTACAATCCGCGCAGGTTGTATTCCCACCAGGAGACCAGCAAATGGCCCGCTTTACTGTCAACGGAAAATCCACGCAGGTAGACGTCGAGCCCAGCACGCCGCTTCTCTGGGTGCTGCGCGAGCAGATCGGCCTCACCGGAACCAAGTACGGCTGCGGCGTCGCCCAGTGCGGCGCGTGCACCGTGCACATCGACGGCACCGCCGTGCGCTCGTGCGTGATGCCGGTCAGCGCGGTCGAAGGCAAGAAGATCACCACGATCGAAGGCCTGGCGCAAAAAGGCGTCCTCACCAAGGTGCAGAAAGCCTGGCTCGAGAACGACGTGCCGCAGTGCGGCTACTGCCAGTCGGGAATGATCATGGCGGTCACGGCGCTCCTCAAGGACAAGCCCAAGCCCACCGACGCGGACATCGATGCCGCGATCACCAACATCTGCCGCTGCGGCACCTTCCAGCAGGTGCGCGAAGCGATCCACGCCGCCGCCAAGGCCTGAGGAGAACGCCATGATCGAGTCTCCGAAGATTTCCCGCCGCACCTTCATCGCCAGCTCCGCCGCGCTCACCGGCGGCCTCGCCCTCGGCTTCAACGTGCCGTTCGGCCCCGCCGTGGTTCGCGCGGCCGACGGCTCGCCCGAGGTCAACGCCTGGGTCGTCATCCGTCCCGACGAGACCGTGGTGGTCCGCATCGCCCGCTCCGAGATGGGGCAGGGCTCGCTCACCGGCCTCGCGCAGCTCGTCGCCGAGGAGCTCGAGTGCGACTGGGCAAAAGTCACCACCGAATTTCCGACCCCCGGCACGAACGCCGCCCGCAACCGCGTCTGGCGCGACTTCTCGACCGGCGGCAGCCGGGGCATCCGCACCTCGCACGACTACGTGCGCCAGGGCGGCGCCGCGGCGCGCGTCATGCTGATCCAGGCCGCGGCCGACCAGTGGAAAGTCCCGGCGAGCGAGTGCACCGTCTCGAAGGGCGTGATCACGCACAAGGGATCCGGCAGGAAGACGACCTACGGCAAAGTGGCGGAAGCCGCCGCCAAGCTGACCCCGCCGAAGGACGTGCCGCTCAAGGATCCGAAAGACTGGAAGATCATCGGCAAGCCGCTCAAGCGCCTGGATACGCTCGACAAGGTCACCGGCAAGCAGGTGTACGGCGCCGACATCAAGCTGCCGGGCATGCTGAACGCCGCGATCAAGGACTGCCCGGTGATGGGCGGCAAGCTCGTCAGCTACGACGCGGCGAAGGCCGAGTCGATGCCGGGGGTGAAGAAGGTCGTGCGCGTGTTCGGTTCCGGCCTCGCGGTCGTCGCCGACACGTGGTGGCACGCCAAGACCGCGCTCGACACCGTTCAATTCAAGTGGGACGGCGGCGAGAGCGAGAAGGTGTCGAGCCAGACGATCGACGCGATCCTGAAGGCGGGGCTGGAGGCCGACCAGGCGTTCGTCCACAACAGCGCCGGCGACGCGAAGGGCGCCATCGCGGGCGCGGCGAAGAAGATCGAGGCGGTGTACGCCTACCCGTACCAGAACCACGCGCCGATGGAGCCGATGAACGCCACCGCGCTCTACACCGCGGAGCGCTGCGAAGTCTGGTGCCCGACGCAGAACGGCGAGGCGGCGCTCGCCGCGGCGTCCGAAGTCTCGGGGCTGCCGATCTCGAAGTGCGACGTGCACAAGACCCTGCTCGGCGGCGGCTTCGGCCGGCGCGGCTTCACGGACTACGTGCGCCAGGCGGTGGAGATCGCGAAGCAGATGCCCGGCACGCCGGTGAAGCTGCTCTGGACGCGCGAGGAAGACATGCTGCATGGCCGCTATCACCCGATCATGCACGCGAAGCTGACCGGCGGCCTAGACGCGAGCGGCAACCTCGCGGGCCTGCAGATCCGGCTCTCGGGGCAGTCGATCCTCGCCTCGGCGCGCCCGGAAGCGCTCGACAAGGGCAAGGATCCGTTCACGTTCCAGGGATTCTGGCCGGCCGGCGAGCACTCGTTCGAGTACACGATCCCGAACCTGCACATCGACCACGCGATGCGCAACACGCACATCCTGCCGGGCTTCTGGCGCGGGGTGAACATCAACCAGAACGCCATCTTCCTCGAGTGCTTCATGGACGAGCTGGCGCACGCCGCGGGCAAGGACGCGCTGGAATTCCGCCGCGCGATCATGTCGAAGAACCCGAAGTCGCTCGCGGTGCTGAACGCGGTGGCGGAGAAGGGCGGCTGGGGCAAGAAGCTGCCCGCCGGCCGTCACCTCGGCCTCGCGCACTTCCGCGCCTTCGGCAGCTACGTCGCCGCCTGCGCCGAGATCTCGGTGAAGGACGGCAACAAGGTGAAGGTGCACAAGATCGTCGCCGGCACCGACACCGGCTACGCGGTGAACCCGGCGCAGATCGAGCGCCAGATCGCGGGCTCGTTCGTCTACGGCCTGTCGGCGCTCTTCATGCAGGAGTGCACGGTGAAGGACGGCAAGATCGAGCAGGAGAACTTCAACACCTACGACTCGATGCGCATCGCGCAGATGCCGAAGGTGGAGTCGATCATCATGCCCTCGGGCGGCTTCTGGGGCGGGGTCGGCGAGCCGACGATCTGCGTCGCGGCCCCCGCGGTGCTGAACGCGTTCTTCAACGCCACCGGCAAGCGCATCCGCAGCTTCCCCCTCAAGAACCACGGGATCGAGATGGTGTGAGAAGGGTACGGTGGCTGGCGGCTGTTTGCGTTTTTTTCTCCGTCATCGAAGTTTCATTCGGGGAAGAAACACTGCCAGCCACGGTCGAAGCGGAGAAGGGTGATCCGGTCCGCGGGCGGGCGATCGTGGCGAACCGGCAGGTCGGGCTGTGCCTGCTCTGCCACAGCGGCCCGTTTCCCGAGGAGCGCTTCCAGGGCGACCTCGCGCCGGACCTGCGGGGCGTCGGCAAGCGCTACACCGAGGACGAGCTGCGGCTGCGCATGGTCGATCCGGCCAAAGTGAACCCCGCGACGATCATGCCGTCTTACTCAAAGACCGAGGGCCTGGCGCGGGTCGCGCCGGGCTTTCGCGGCAAGCCGCTCCTGACGCCGGAGCAGATCGAGGACGTGGTGGCCTATCTTTCGACATTGCGCGACTGAATGAAGCGACGGACCTTTCTTCGAGCAGCCTCCGCACTTACGGTTTTGGTTACCGTAAATGCAAAAGCGGATCCAAAAGAGATGCAGGACGCCATCGGCAAGGTCGTCGGCGGCGCGGTCATCAACAAGGGCAAGGTGACGCTCGAGCTGCCGCAGCTCGTCGAGAACGGCAATACCGTGTCGATGTCGGTCAAGGTCGACAGCCCGATGACGGAAGCGAGCTACGTGAAGGCGATCCACGTCTTCACCGAGAAGAACCCGCAGCCGAACGTCGCGAGCTTCCACCTGACGCCGCGCTCCGGGCGCGCCGCCGTCTCGACCCGCATCCGCCTCGCCGACTCGCAGACCGTGACGGCGATCGCGCAACTGAGCGACGGCACGTTCTGGTCGCAGAACGTCGACGTCGTGGTGACGCTCGCCGCGTGCCTGGAAGTCATATGAGGCGGGGCCGACGGGGCTGACAATGGCGCGCGCGATCATCCGCATGCCCGCGCAGGCGAAGCGCGGCGAGATCATCGAGATCCGCACGCTCGCCTCGCATCCCATGGAGACCGGGTTCCGGCGCACCGAGCGCGGGGCCTCGATCCCGCGCGACATCATCACGCACTTCGTCTGCACCTACAACGGCACGGAGATCTTCAGCGCCGAGCTGTATCCGGCGATCGCGGCGAACCCGTTCATCACCTTTACGGCCGTCGCCGCCGAGAGCGGCACGATCGAGTTCCGCTGGAGCGGCGACAACGGCTACTCGGTGACCGAATCGCTCAAGCTCACCGTCGTTTGAAGGTCCCGCTTCTCACCGCGCTGTTTTTGCTCCTCGCCGCAGAGAGCGCGATCCCGCAGGTCCAGACTTCGCCGCGGCGCTCCGGCTACGATTTCATGAGCCGCGAGACCCGCGCCATGCAGGACGACGACGCCGCCAATCCCGGCACGCTGGGAGTGCTCGACGGCGAGGCTCTGTGGATGAAAAAGGAAGGCGCCGCGGAAAAGGCCTGCGCCGACTGCCACGGCGACGCCGCCAAAAGCATGAAGGGCGTCGCCGCGCGCTATCCGGCCGTCCCTTCCGCCAGGAAACGCCCCATCAACATCGAGCAGCGGATCAACGCATGCCGCGTCGACCACCAGCGTGCCGAGCCTTTGCCGTACGAAAGCAGAGACCTGCTCGCCCTGACCGCCTACGTCGGCCAGCAGTCTCGCGGCATGCCCATAACGATCTCGGGGAACGACCAGACGAAGCGCTTTGTCGAAGCGGGGCGGGAAGCGTTCGTCCGGCGGCAGGGGCAGATCAACCTTTCGTGCAAGCAGTGCCACGACGACAATCCCGGCAAGCGCCTCGCCGGCAGCGTCATCCCTCAAGCCCATCCGACCGGATACCCGATCTATCGCCTGGAGTGGCAGTCGCTCGGCTCGCTGCAGCGGCGCCTGCGCAATTGCCTGGCCGGGATGCGCGCCGAAGTGCCGGAGCTCGGCTCGCC
>CAYOVM010000003.1:47774-52646 GCA_964407355.1 uncultured Enterobacteriaceae bacterium | reverse complement strand
GATGCACGACGGCGTTCCACGGCAGGTAGACGTACTGGGCGAAGCCGCCCCACAGATGCGGCGCCTTCTCGGCCGACGTGTAGCCGTAGCGGATGCCGTCGGGGTTGGTGCGCCAGTCGGTGTTCTCGCAGTGGCGGTACTGGCCGAGATGGCACCACTCGCACTTGCCGCACATGACGTAGTGCTCCACGAACACCAGGTCGCCCTCCTTGAAGCCCTTGCGCCGGGTGAACTCGCGTCCCGCCTTGGCGATGACGCCGATGTTCTCGTGGCCCATGATCACCGGCGCGGCGGAAGGCGGCGTCTTGTACAGCTTGACGTCGGTGCCGCAGATGCCGGCGACCTCCATCTTCATGAGAGCGCTGTCCTCGGGGATGTCCGGCATCGGAAATTCGCGGATCTCCGTCCTGCTCGGACCGGTCCTCACGGCTGCCAAAACCTTGTCCATTACCTTTCCCTTCGGCTCTATGGCACGCGAAACTGGGGTTCCTGCGAGTGTGACTTTTTACCCTGTGATTTTCTCCCAAATACGGGGCCGCCGGCGGCAATAGTTCCGCTGCGCGGGACATGGGGTCAACAATTGTCAGCGCGGTGCCAATTCTTCCACTGACCCGGGTGCCGGCCGCTCGTTATTCTTTGTGCGCAAGAACTAAGGAGGTTCTATGAAAAACAATCTGGCCTTTACGATGCTTGCCGCCGCGCTGATGGTTCTTCCTACGCTCGCGCACGCGGACCAGCCCCAATTCGACGTGCTGCGGGTCTACAAGCTGTCCAGCGGCCAGGGCGTCGCGGTAGCGATACCCGGCGACTGGCGCGAGCTGAGCGCGACACGGACTCTTGCCGCCGGCGCCCCGGCCCGCTTCGTCGATGAGGCGGGACGCCGGGTCGAGATTTCAGCCGCGCAGATGGAGCGTGCGGCCACCGCCAAATCGCTGGTGTGGGCGATCGACGCGCAAGTCAAGACGAACGTCGCGACCCGCTAGAAGCGGTTCGAAGTCCCCCCGGAAAGCCGCGCTCCGCGCGGCTTTTCTTTTTTCAGCAGCAGCCGCAGTCGGAGCCGTCGCCGACCGCGAGCGCGTCCCGGAACCAGGCAGGCGGCAGGTCTTCGGCCGCGACTTCGCCCAGGGGCTTGAAGACCTTGATCCGGTAGGCCTGCTCCGCGATCCAGAACAGCACCACCGTTTCGAGCGGGGCGCAGCCGGGCAGGCCGCAGGCGAGCTCCGAAACCGAAATCGCCGCGTCCGGGGACAGCTTGAAGCGCTCGCGCGTCCAGGCCTTGACCTGCGCCCCCGCGGCGCTGCGCTCGGGGCTTTTCTCGCTAGCTCGGGCCACCAATCGAGCCTATCAAAAAAGCGCGAGCCCGAACGCGTGCGAAAATCCCTCCATGGCGCCCCCCGATCCGCATCCGAGCCGATTTCTCCTTGCCGGCGTCATGGGCTGGCCGGTCATGCATTCGCGCTCGCCCATGCTGCACAACTACTGGTTCCGGCAGCACGAGCTGGCTGGAACCTACGTGCCGCTCGCTATCCATCCCGACGGCCTGGCCGCGGCCCTGCGCGCGCTTCATCCCCTCGGCTTCGCCGGCTGCAATCTGACAATCCCGCATAAGCAGAAGGCGATGGCCATCGTCGACGAGGTCGACAACGTCGCGAAGCGCATCGGCGCCATCAGCTGCGTGGTCGTGCGGGCGGACGGCTCGCTCGCGGGCAGCAACAACGATTGCTACGGCTTCATCCACAGCCTCAAGCAGGAGCGCCCGGGCTGGCGGGCGGACGCCGGGCCGGTCGTGGTCATCGGCGCCGGCGGCGGCTCGCGCGCCGTATGCTACGGCCTGCTGCAGGAGGGCGCGAAAGAGGTTCGCCTCGTCAACCGCACGCTCGCCCGCGCGCAGGGTATCGCCGCCGAGTTCGGCGGCCCGATCCGGGCCCTTCCTTGGGAACAGCGCCACGACGCCCTGGACGGTGCGGCAATGGTCGTAAACACCACCAGCAACGGCATGGTCGGCCAGCCCGCGCTCGACATCAGTCTCGAGCGGCTGCCGAAGAGCGCGCTCGCCGCCGACATCATCTACATCCCGCTCGAGACGCCATTTCTCGCCGCCGCCCGCAAGCGCGGCAACCCGACCGTCAACGGCCTGGGCATGCTGCTGCACCAGGGTCGGCCGGCGTGGAAGGCGTGGTTCGGGATCGAGCCCGCGGTGACGGCCGAGCTCAGGGCGATGGTCGAAAGGACAATCCAGGACGGTTGAAGGACAGGGCGCTCGAAAGGGCAAGCCTCACGAAAGCCGCAAGGGCGATCTGTTCAGCAGTTTCAGGAGAAGATTCCGGCCGGCACGCAACACAGGGTAAAGCGCGAGGGCGAGGCCGCGATGCCTGAATACCGCCGCATTCATCCTGTTGAACAGGCCCGATGGGCTGCCGAGCAGCGCCATCATGTGGATGCAGTCCGCCCCGTGATACCAGCGTGCGCCGTAATACATCGCCATGCCTTCGTCCAGCCGCAGGCCGGCCGCCCGGGCGCGCTCGACCCAGACGCCGCCGTCCCGCGCATTCACGATCGGCATCGGGCCCGCAGCCGCCTGCAGCCGCACAACCCGCACATAGGCGGAGCAGACCGGACATCCGCCGTCGTAGACGAGCACCGACTCGACCGAGGATGCCGGCTCCATTCAGTGCCACATTGACTCATCGCGTGCCGGCGCGCAACATGCATCGAGGTGAGCTCGAACAAGCAGGGGACCATGTTCGGCTGCAACGCACCCGCAGAGTCGGACTGCAGCGAAGGAAAACGGCTCGACGTCTTCACGCGGCTTCTCGCCGTCTTCGTTCTGCTGTGCATCGGGTTCTCCTGGAAGCTCTGGATCTCGAGCCGCCTCTACCCGCTGGTTCCCGTCTTCGACTTCATCCCGGCGCTGCCGTATCCGTTCGACTATGTTCTTCTCGGGATGCTTTGCGCGGTCCTTTGCGGCATCGTCGTCCGCCCGCGCTCGAAGCTTCTTGTGGGGCTCGTCCTCGCGGGCTTCGCGTTCCTCTTCCTGCAGGACCAGAACCGTATCTGGCCGTCGTTCTACGAGTTCTTCTTCCTTTTCCTGCTGCTGATCACGCACAGGGCCAACGCCGGCGCCGACGAGGCGCATCGCATACTCACCGGCATGCGCTTCGTCCTGGCCGCGGTGTATTTCTGGAGCGGATTGCTCAAGCTGAACCCGCGTTTCTTCAACGAGACCTTCCCGTGGTTCCTGCAGCCGCTGACCGATCTCCTGCCATTCCAGATTCCTCACCTGCCGACGATCGCGGTTTTCGGGGCGCTATTCGAAGTGCTGTTCGGGATCGGGCTTCTCACGCGGCGATTCCGCACGTTCGCGCTCTACGATGCGATGCTGATGCATGCCCTCATCTTCTTCCTGATCGGCCCGCTCAGGAACAACTGGAACAGCAGCGCCTGGATCTGGAGCGCGGCCACGGCGGTGCTGGCCTGGACGATCTTTCGCAAAGCCCCCGCGTTCCAGTTCAGGGAAATGTTCGGCGGCCTGCGTCCGCACGCCGTACCCGCAGCCCTTGCTGTCGTCTTCATCGGGATCCTGCCGCTTCTCAACAATGTGAATCTCTGGGATTCCGCTCTCTCCTTCAACATCTACACAGGCAATGTCAGCCGCGCCGAAATAAGCATGTACAGCGACGACGCACGCCATCTGCCGCGTGAGCTTTCGCCGTTCATCACCGTGCGCTCCCGCACGGCCACGCTCGACATAAATGCGTGGACCGGCGACGCTTTCAATGCCAATCCCTATCCCGAAAAAAGGATCTTCAAGGCGGTGCTGGGCACGATATGCTCGCATCTCCCGCTGCGGTCGGCTCAGCTTTTCGTGCAGGAAAAATCAGGATGGTTTATCCCGCGATCGGTTCATCATTACCGCTGCGCAGGGCTGTGACCGGCTTACCCCGGCCTCGCCGGCGGAATATCCTCTCGCGGCGCCTGAAGAGCTACGCTACCTCTTCGAGCATGTCGGTGCACCGGTCGGGCATATCGATCATCACGTCGTGGCCGCAGGTCACTTCGTAGGTGCGCCACGACTTGTCCGCCCTGGTCTTCGCGTAGAACTTGTCGAAGACCGGGTTGGCGTAACCGGTTGCGCGAATGTACGTCTTCTTCGGGACGCGATCGCGGGCGCCGGTGAGCTTGATCGGCTGGAAGGAAACGCCGAGCGGCTGCGCCGTCTGCTTCGCGTCAACCCAGGCGCGATCCTTCTCGTTCACGTTCCAGACGGTCGCCGGGGGTGCGGGCCGGGAGACTTCGCCTTTTGAGAGCGCGAGCGCGATCTCGGCCTTGCTGCGCTCCGAATTGAGATCGAGCCCCCTTTGCCCGTTCTCCGGCATGAAAGCATCCAGGAATACGATGGAGGAGATCACCGGCAGCATCTGCTCGGCCACACCCGAGATGACCCAGCCGCCATAGGAATGCCCGACCAGCACGATATCGTCCAGGCTCTCGAATTTGAGGACATTCACGATGTCCGTGATGTGCATGTCGAGGGTGACGTTCGCGCTCATGAGATGCGAGCGCTCGCCCAGGCCCGTGAGCGTCGGCGTGAACACCTTGTGCCCGCGGCGCTCGAGCCGATCCGACACCCGCCGCCAGCACCAGCCGCCCTGCGAGGCGCCGTGCACCAGCACGAAGGTTCGCGGCCGTGCCGAAGGCGTTGTGCTCGTGCCGGCCGTAGTGCAGCCGGTCGCGATCGCCGCACCGAAAACCAGGGCGCGGCGCGTTGTATTGACCGCGATTTGCTTTGTCATTGGTCTTTACCGAGCTTCGCGCGGAAGTGGTCCCAGGTGCGCTTGAAGAGGTTCGCGTTCCAGAGCTTCTCGCGGCATA
>CAYOVM010000003.1:40877-47674 GCA_964407355.1 uncultured Enterobacteriaceae bacterium | reverse complement strand
TTGCCCATCGTCCGCGCGAGCGCCACGCCCTTCTGCGGGTTGCCGACGAGCATGTCGGTGGCGCCGAACTTCTCGCGGATGTCGAACACCGGCACGCCGGCGGCGAGGAAGGCGGCGTTGTGGAACATCGCCTGCATCGGCACGTCCACCAGGCCGAAAGGCACCACGGAAGGCGAGTGGCTGTGCACGACAGACATGATGTCGGGCCGCGCCTTGTAGATCTCGCCGTGGATGAAGCGCTCGAGAAAGCTGGCGCGGCCGTGGGCGTTGACCGGCTCGCTGTTCAGGTCGTACTCGACGATGTCGCCCGGCGTCACGAGCGCGGGCGCGACCGAGCGCGACATCAGGTAGCGGCCGGGATCGGACGGATGGCGCATCGATACGTGGCCGAAGCCGTCGACCACCCCCTGGGCGGCGAGGATGCGGCTCGCGGCGGCAAGGTCGGCGAGGAGATCGGCGGGCATCATCGGACGATTGATTGGAAACAAGTATTACATAGAAGGCGGAAACGGGACCGCGTTACGCCATGCGGAACCAGCGCTTTCCTCGACGGGCGTTTTCCGTACACTGGGTCACGGAAATCCACGAGGAGGCACCCATGAGCGTAAAGGAAGCTACGAGGACCCCGGGCGTCGCGAAGAAACCGCAGGTCGCGATCATGAACGCGGTGCACGACCTGCCGGTGCTGGTGGCCCGCGACGCGGGGTTCTTCAAGGACGAGGGCCTCGACCTCGATTTCGTGACCACCCCCGGTATGGCGCAGGTGACGACCTCGCACTTCGTCAAGTTCGACTCGGTGTTCGACCGCCCGCTCGATTCGGCCTACAACGAAGGCGGCATCGATCAGTTCCGCATGTGCGAGTGGGGCATCATGAAGCGCGCAGTCGAGGCCGATAGCGGCGGCCTGCGCAAGCGCAAGATCGTGGCGCTGGGCGCCTCCATGTCGAAGTTCGCGATCGTCGTCTCGCGCGGCTCGGAGATCTACGAGCCCGAGATGCTGAAGAACAAGGAGATCGCGGTGACGCCGAACAACGGCTCGGACTTCACCACGCTCAAGATGATGGAAGGCTTCCTCGAGCCGAAGCACGTCAAGCGCACCAACGCCGGCTCGATGCTGAAGCGCCTCGAGGCGGTGCGCGACGGCAAGGTCGCGGCGGCGAGCCTGATGGAGCCCTGGATCAGCGTCGCGCAGAAGTGGGGCATGCGCATCCTCATCGAGTCGCACTCCACGCGCAGCGAGGCGGCCGGCGACGACCTCGACGGCGCGACGCTCAAGAAGATGTTCCGCGCCCAGGCGAGGGCGGTCGAGCTGCTCGAGAAGGACCCGACGCCCTATGTGCATTACCTGATCCGGGAGACGGGCGGCCTGCTCAAGCCCGACGAGCTGCAGACCTGGCGGCTGCTGCACGCCGCGCCCCAGCCCTACACGCGCGAGCGCTTCGACGACACCTACAACTGGACGGTGAAGTGGAACATGACCGTGCCGGGCGCGACTTTCGAGAACACCGTCGATAACCGCGCGTGGAAGTAGCGATGCTGCGGCCGGCCGCGGCGCTGGCGCTTGCGCTTTGCGCGGGCGCGGCGCATTCCCAGGCGAAGCTTCCGCTCATCAAGGTCGTCGCCACCGGCGGCACCATCGCCAACACCCCCTCCGGCCGTCTCCACGCCGGCGAGGTCGCCGACGCGATCCCCGCCCTGAAGAAGGTCGCGCGGCTGGAGGTGGAGGAAGTCATCCGCGTCGGCAGCAGCAGCATCAGCGTCGAGAACTGGCTCGCGCTCGCGAAACGCGTCAACGAGATCCTCGCCACCGAGCCGGAGGTGAAGGGGATCGTCGTCACCCACGGCTCGAACACGGTCGAGGAGACGGCGTATTTCCTCAGCCTCACGGTGAAGAGCCCCAAGCCGGTCGTGCTGACCGCCGCGCAGCGCCAGTTCACGACCCTCAGCTCGGACAGCCCGAAGAATTTCCTGCAGGCGGTGCGCGTCGCGGCGAGCGACGAAGCGGGCGGCAAGGGCGCGCTCGTCGTCGCCAACGACGTCATCAACGCGGCGCGCGATGTCAGCAAGAACATGAGCTACCGCGTCGAGACCTACAACAGCCGCGACCTCGGCGCGCTCGGTTTCGTCGACGAGGATCGCGTGACCTTCTATCGCGCGCCGCTCAAGCAGCACACGACGGCGGCGCCCTTCGACGTCGGCGGCCTGCAGAAGCTGCCGCGGGTGGACATCATCTACACCTACGCGGGCGCCGACGGGACGCTCATCGAGGCCGCCGTGGCGCAAGGCAAGGCGGAAGGCCTGGTGATCGCGGGCTTCCCGACCGGGTCCGGGACGCCGGCCATGGACAAGGCCGTGGCGCGCGTCACGGCGAAGGGAATCCCGGTGGTGATGACCAACCGCGGCGGGATGGGCCGCGTGCACGATACGCGCGCCGGCGAAGGCCGCACGCTGATCTGGGGCGACAACCTCGTGCCCACGAAGGCGAGAATCCTGCTGATGCTGGCCCTCACCACGACCAAAGATCCCGCCGAGCTGCAGCGCATCTTCGAGAAGTACTGACTTATCGCGTCCTGTCGAGGAACTCGAGGAGCCGCGCCGGCGCCGTTTCCTCGGTCTGGGCGTCCGGAAGCACATCCCAGTATTCCGACTTCGGCAGGCACTCCTCGAGATACCTCGCCGCCGAGGTGGCGTGCGAGGCGTCGCGGCCGGGAACGATGAGCGCCGGGATGTTCGTCTTCATGAGGTCTTCGGGCTCGGCGCCGGGCGCGGTGTCGCGGTCGAAGAGCGTGCGGCACATGTCGGCCACGAGCTGCGCGTACATTGCCACGTCCAGCTTCGCGTAGGAATCGGCGAAAGCGCGGTCGCGCTTGATGACCGAGGCCCACGGCCCGCCGCGCGGCTCGGCATTGAACGGTTTGCCTTCCTGCATGACGAGCGAGACCACGCCCGCGAGGCCGTGCTGCTCGACGTACGCGAGATGGTCGGCGAAGCGCTTGTGGGTGCTGATGCGGTATCTGGCGCCGCCTACCGGCCACCACAGGATCATGCTCAGCACTCTCTCGGGATGCGTGACGCCGAAGGCCGCGACCGGGCAGCAGCCCATGCAGCCGCCCATCAAGTGGGCGCGCTCGATCTTCAGGTGATCGAGCAGGCCTTTGCCTTGCGCCACGTAGTGCGCCCACGTCAGGCGCTCGACGCGGCCGCCCGATTCTCCGGTCTCGCGCCGGTCGAAGACGATGCAGGTGTATTTCTTCGGCAGGTGCTCGAGCAGCCGGATCTTCGCGTACACGCCCTGCGTCTTCCATTTGTCGAGGGTCGCGTCGAAGCCGGCGGGCGAATACATCAGGAGCGGCGGGCCGTTCCCGATGACTTCGTAGCGGGTTTCGATCCCGCCGGCGACGACCTTAGGCAGGGCGCTGTCCTTTAAGATGGCGCCCCGCGCGCACGTCCTCGGCGTAGGCGGCGAGGGCATCGAGGGAGATCTTCGCCACGTTGGCGTAGGTTTCCGCCTTGGAATCGATCGAGCTCGCCGCGTACCCGATGGCGGCATTCGCCATGCGCATGCGTCCGTCGAGCCACGGTCCGCCGCCGAGCCCGCCGATCACGGGGATGCGCACGGCCTGCACCACCGCGGGACCGGCCTGCGGCCCCGAATGCCTGAAGTCGAGAAGCGATGCGCCGGCGTCTTCGAGAAGACACGCCTGCTGGACGAGCTTTTCGGCGGGGATCTCGCCGCCGTGGAATTCGGCGAACACCGGCACGCCGGCGCGGACGATCGCGCGCACCGTGTCGGACTCGCCGTAGACCTTCACCATGTCCGCGCCGCCTTCCCGCGCGAGGCGCACGGCGGCGCTCGCGGCCGCTTCCGCGCCCTGCTGCACCGGGCCGAACGGAATGTCGCAGGTGACGAGCGCGCGCTTGACGCCGCGACGCACCGCCTTGCACACGATCAGCAATTCTTCCAGCGTCACTTCGGTCTCGGTGCGATGGCCCCAGAGGTTCACGCCGACCGAATCGCCGACCGACACGATATCGGCGCCGGCGCGGTCCGCGATCTGCGCCATCTGATAGTCCCAGGCCACCACGCCGACGATCTTGCGGCCGTCGCGCTTCATGTTCTGCAATGCGGAAACGGTGATCGCGGGCGTTTTTTCCATGGCTTCGATGATAGCAAACGCTCTTTTTGTCCGAGGAATAGCGCCCGGATGGGAGTGTTCACGTGTCGGAGCCGGCTGAACTGCTTTTTCCCCGAAAGGAGTCACCATGACCAAGAACACAAGGGCTTTGCTGTTTTTCCTCGGAGCGGTCGCGCCGTTTTCCGCGAGCGCGGACGACTCGCTTGTTAAGTTCCAGGGCGGGATCGGCGTCATCCCGGTCTCCAGCGCGCCGGGACCGGCCCCGACCGCGACGGTCGTGAACCGGAATATCGTGCGCGGCGTTCAGCCTCCCGGGCAGATCTGGGTGATTTCCGACCTCAAAGCCGACGTCAAGGCTGACGGAAGCATCAGGGTCCACGGGCGAGGGTTGCTATTGGGCGGAGGCAACAACGTCGCGGGAAACGCCAACGCGCGGGTTTTCGCCACCCTCATCTGCGAAGCCGCAGCCCCGTTTACCGAGCGTAATACGACGCTTACAGGGGTCGCGCTGGAGCCTGACGGCGATTTCCGCATCGAGGACGTGCTGACGCCGGCGCCCGCCGACTGCGCGAGTCCCGTGCTTCTTATCCGCAATGCGGCCAATCAGGCCTGGTTTGCGGCGGGAATCCCGAAGCGGTAAGGTCGAACGGACCGCGCTGGCCGCGGTCCAAAGGCCAGGATGCAATTCATCAGGACAGCGCTGTTCCTCGTCACGTTCGCCGCGTTTGCCGGTTGCGCGACGGACGTGACCCGCGCCGTATCGCCGGGCATGCCGGCGAGCGAAGTCGCCACGCGCTTCGGCAAGCCGATCGCCCAGGGCCGGCTCGCGAACGACGAGACGTATTGGGATTATCCGCGCGACCCGTACGGCTACTACCGCGTGACGTTCGGAGCGGACGAGCGGGTGCGCGAGGTGCGCGACCTGCACACCGAGCAGAACTTCCGCCGGATCCAGGCCGGCATGACACCCGCGCAGGTCGTCGAGATCGCCGGCGTGCCGCCCGAGTATCTGAAAGAGGGATACGCGAACGGCACGAGATCGTGGACCTATCGCTACGACGACGTGGGGATCTCGAAGCTCCTGCACGTGATCTTCGATCCCGGCGAGCGCGTCCTCTGGTACTACTGGCAATGGGACCCGAACGTCTACTCGAAAAAGGACGGCAACCGCTGAACCGGCGGCGCGCGCCGCCTCACTCGCGCTCGCGCTGGACGGCCTGTCCCTTGAGGAACAGCTCCGACCAGATCTTTTCCCACTTGGCGGATTCGTCGAGCACGATCACCGGGTCGATCATCTCGTAGCGGAACTTGTTCAGGTTGCTGTCCACCGCGGCGCTTGCGGGAACGCGATTGCGCTCTTTCATCAACGTCTGGCCTTCGGGCGAGAGCATGAAGTCGACGAAGAGCAGGGCGGCATGCGGCCGGGGCGCCCGTTTTGCGACCGCCACGGCGTTCGGCCTGCCGAAGGTCGGCTCGAGCGCTTTCCAGCGGATCGGCGCGCCTCTCACGAGCAGGCGCTCGGCATTGTGGTTGTAGATCGTCGCCGCGAGCGCTATCTCCCCCGAAGAGACCAGCTCGGCCATCAGCGTGTGCCCGGTGCGCATCTGCGGCCTTTGCTGCGCGAGCTGGCGGAAGAACGCGAGGCCCTTTTCCTCGCCCATCCACTTGACGATGGAGCCGAACCAGTCGCTGTCGCCCGCTTCGATCCCGATCCTGCCCGCCCAGCGCGGATGCGCCAGGTCCTCGTAGCGCTGCGGCACCTCTTCGGGCTTCACGAGGTTGGTGTTGTAGGCGATGGTGAAGAAGTTGAACCGGTTCGCCGCGTAGTGGCGGTGCTTGGGAATCGCCGCCGGCGGCAGGCTCGCGAGGTGCGGACTGTGGAATTCCTCGAGCAGGCCTTCCCGGTACAGCGCTTCCGTCTCGGGGCCGTTCAGCTCGAAGGCATCGACCGCGAAGCGGCCGGCGCGCGCCTCCGCGAGCGCCCGCTGCAGGACCTTCTCGCTGCTCGCCCGCCAGATCTCCACCTTGACGCCGTAGCGCTTCTCGAACGCCTGCGTGACCGGCACCGAGTCCTTGGGGTTGAGCACCGTGTAGACGACGACCCGCTGCTCCTTCTTCGCGCCCTCCAGTAGCCGCCGGTCGCGGTCCGCGCCCTTGTAGAGGTACAAGTCGCGGTGCGAACCCTGTTGCGCGGGCGTCGCGCCCGCGAAAGCGCAGAGCGCCGCGGCCAGCAAAAAGCGTTTTGCGAAGTTCTTCATCGGATCCTCAAAAAGAAACGGGCGCCGAAGCGCCCGTTAACTTTACAGCGATGTGCCTCAGATCAGAACGTGTAGCTCATCCCGATCGCGGCCTGCGTGACGTCCGCGCCGCGGGCCGGGCTGCTGGCCGACCAGTTGTCGTATCGGGCCGACGCGTCGTTCCACAGCCTGCCGGCGATGAAGTAGAGGAAGGTCTGGCGGTCGAACGAGTACGTCACGCCAGCGTTGAGCGCCCTGCCTCTCAGCCCGGTCGTGCTGCAGTCGACGCCGCCCGTGAGAGAGCACGTGCCTGCGCCGGCCTGGATGTACTGAATCGCGGTCCGCCACGTATTCGTCCAGCGCGCATCCCAGCCGATGTCCCAGTTCGTCTTCTTGTACTCGTTGAACCTGACGGCGCCGGCGG
>CAYOVM010000003.1:0-40777 GCA_964407355.1 uncultured Enterobacteriaceae bacterium | reverse complement strand
CAGCCGATGTCCCAGTTCGTCTTCTTGTACTCGTTGAACCTGACGGCGCCGGCGGTCTGGCCGCTTTCCTGGTACTTGAGCATTGCGATATCGCCCACGATGCGGTGGTTGCCGAACCGGAATTCGCCGGTGAGGCGCGTGGCCGTGTCCTTCGAGTGCGCGCCGGCGGTCCCAATGTTACTGATCGCCGCCACCGAATTGGCCGAGCCGCCGAACCGGTCGTTGTGCAACTCGTACTGAGCCGACAGGTAGACCGGGCCGCTATTCCACTTGACGCCGTACGAGAACAGATTTGCGTTCAAGTTATTGCCGACATCGCCCTTCGTCTCGTCGGGAGAGTACTGGAACCCTGCCTTGACGCCGGCATATTCACCGGTCTCGAACTGCACGGAATTCGGCTGGCGCTCGTGGAACCGCGCCACGTTGTTGTTGCCCAGGCCGATGGCCGACAGCACGTTGCTCGCCGAAGTGAAGTTGCCGCTGGAGACGCCGAACATCCCCAACGTGTCGCCGTACTCCTTGTAGATCGTGTCCATGTTGCCGAGCTTGACCGTGCCGTGACGGTGCGACAGCCCGAGGAACGAGTTGCGGTTCGAGAAGCCGTTGGTGCCCACGCCGTCGATGCCGACCGACTGCTCGACCTGCCAGATGCCCTTGAAGCCCGAGCTGCCCAGGTTGCGCTCGCCGCGGAAGCCGAGGTACGTGTTCTGCGAATCGACCGCCAGGCGTGAACCGGGCGTCTCGATCGCCGCGGTGCCTCCCAATGTGCCGGACGTGGCGACCATGGTGGAAACCGTAGCGCCGGGTTGCGTGGCTCCCTTGCTTGTCGCCCACATGTATTGCGGGTAAAGCTTGCCGTAGAACTGCACGGTGCCGATCGTCTCGTTGCCGAACGTGATCTGGCTGTGCGCCGCGGGTGCCACACACATGGCGCCGACGGCGAGTGCGATTGCCTTTTTCTTCATTTGCCCCTCCACTTGAGCGGTTATGCGTTGGTCGCGTCCGCCATGTAGAGCGGTCCGCCTCCTGCCTCCTCATTTTCTTCCTGGACGTTCCTCCATTCGGAACTGCGATCCGGATATGGAACAGCCGCAGGAAACGGTACAAGCGGGCAAAAGGTCTGTCAAGGCGCGTTGCGGCAATTTGCGCAAACGCAACGCCGCGCTGCTTGCCGAGCCGCTTCTCCTAATGCCACCCAGGCCTGGGCCCCGCCGTGTTCGCCAGCAGTTTCTTGGCCTCGCTCTCGGGCACTGGATCGACGCTGGCGCATGCGTGCTTCGGCGCAATCGCCAGGTAGGCGGTCTTCCCCGCGACCACGCCGTGCGTGATGGCGGTCTCGCTCCAGCCCGAAAGAGCGCCGGGACAGCGGATCGCGATGCGATGCTCCCCGGCAGGCAGCATGAACCGCTGGGATTGGCGGGCGCCGAGCTCGGCGACATCTTTCTTGTCGACGTTGATGACGTAGACGATGTCGTCGCCGATGAAGGCGGTGGTGCGGATCATCACGACCTCGCCCGCGGTCGCGGGGTCGGCGGGCGGCAGCTTCTCGAGGACCACCTGCTCGGCGCAGCCGGAGGCGGCGATCGCGGCAAGGACGGAGAACAGCGTGCGTTTCATGGTTGCCTTCTGTTGGCGGCGGAAACTTTAGGATAATAAGCACAATCGGGCCCGGACGCTCTTGCGGTTCGATCGCCGGAGCTCGAGCGCACCCAAATGGAGGAGGAGGATGACAACAGCCAGCATTTCGCGCCGGCGCCTGCTCGCGGGCGCGGCGGGCGCAATGGCGCTCGGTCCGCTGACGCGGGCGCGCGCGCAGGCATTTCCATCGAAGACCATGCGCGTGGTCGTCCCGACCGCACAGGGCGGGGGCGCCGACCGGCTCGCGCGCGTGTTTGACGATTACTGGGCGCCGCTGCTGAAGACCCAGTTCGAGTACAACTTCTTCCCGGGCGCGGCCGGGCAGGTGGGCTACGAGGTCTATCTCAACAAGCGCGACAAGGACGGCCACAACCTCCTGTTCGGCAACATGGGCCCGGAGATGATCATGTACGTGATGCAGAAGCCCGCGTACCGCTTTCCGCAGGATTACCAGTATTTCTGCCGGCTGGATGTCGACGACAGCGTGATCTTCGTGCGCCAGAAGAGCCCGTTCCGGCGTATCGAGGACGTGGTTGATGCGGCGCGGAAGAAAACCGTCAACGTCGCCGTGACGCGGCTGCCGCACCCGGCCTCGCTCGGCGCGCTTGCGCTCGGGCGGGCAACCAACGCGAAGTTCAACCTGGTGCCCTACGGCGGCGGCAACCCGACGATGGTCGCGGTCCTGAACGGCGAGGCGGATTGCGGGTCGCAGCCGGTCGCGGGAATCGTCGCCTTGGGCGAGCAGGTGCGCGTCCTCGGCGTCTTCAACGACGAGAACAAGCTTGCGCGCTACACGCACGACGCGCCACCGATCAACAAGGTGTTCGGCACACGGCTGCCGGCGCTTTATTCCTCCCGCGCCTGGGCGGTGCATACCGAGGTGATAAACAAGTTTCCGGAGCGCTTCGCCCTGCTGGAGAAGACCGCGAAGCAGGTGTTCGAGGATCCCAAGTACAGGGAGGGCTACGCGAAGACCGGCGCGCCGGTGGAGACCCTGCAGTACGGCGACCGGGCGCTCTGCACGAAGTACGCGCAGGACATGATCGAGCTCGCGTACGAGTACCGCTCGCTCCTCACCGCGAGGGAAAAGCGCTGACGGCCGGGAAGAAGGAGGCGCTCGGCGCCGATCTGGTCATCCCGGCGCTCGCGCTCGGGTTCGCGCTGTACTTCTTCTTCTCGATCGCGGAGCTCGCGTGGGAGGCGAAGGCGAACGGCGTCCTGATCGGCGCGGTGCTCGTCTTCCTGGTCGCGATCCAGGCGGCGCGCATCGCGGCACGCATCGCGAAGGGCAAGGCCGATCTGAGCCTCGCTCCCCTGGTCGAGCCGCGCGAAGCGCTGGGCAAGCGGATCGGCCTGGTGCTGCTCACCGTGGCCTTCATAGCCGCGATGCCGTGGCTCGGGCTGACGCTGTCGCTTTTCCTCGGCCTCGCGGCCGCGCTGTACCTGATGGGCCTGCGCAGGCGCGCGCACCTTTTCTGGGTGCCGCTAGCGGTGGCCGCATGCGCCTACCTGCTGTTCATCGCCGCCCTCAATTCCGATTTCCCGCACGGGCCGCTCGAGGACCTGATCGCGGCCCTGGCCGGGGCGCTCTCGCGATGACCTGGGACTTCCTGCTCGGCCAGTTCGCGACCCAGTTCGGCCTGTGGTGGGTGATCTGGCCGGCGATCCTGCTCGGCATCGTGGTCGGCATCCTCCCCGGGTTCAGCCCGCAGAACACCCTCATCATGCTGCTGCCGCTCACCCTCGCGGTGAAAGTCGAGGTCGCCCTCGCGTTCATGATCGCGCTCTACTGCGCCAACCACCTCGCCGGCGGCATCCCGGCGATCCTGGTGAAGATCCCCGGCTCGGGCGGCGCGGCCGCCACGACGCTCGACGGCTATCCCATGACGCAGAAAGGCCAGGCGCAGCAGGCGCTGGTGCTGTGCTTTACCGCCTCGGTCTTCGGCGGCCTCATCACGACACTCGCGACCCTTGCGCTGCTGCCGTGGCTGTCGCAAATCGGACTCTACCTTCGCTCCGTCGAAATGGTGGTGGTCATGCTCTTCGGCCTGACGCTGATCGCGGTGATCGCGGCGAAGGATTTCCTGAAAGGCATGATCGCGGGCTTCTTCGGCCTGCTGATCGGCGTCATCGGCACCGACCACATCTACAACGCGCCGCGCGCCACCTTCGGCTTCCTCGAGCTCTACGATGGCGTGCCGCTCGTGCCGGCGCTGATCGGCCTGTTCGCCATCTCGGAAGCGCTGGTGATGCTCGAGGAGAAGATGATCGTCGGCAAGGAGGGCCAGGGGAAGGCGGTGAGCGCGCAATGGGCGGGCATCGTCGACGGCCTGCGCCTGACGGTGAAGCACTGGTGGCAGATCGTCTGGACGGCCTTCGTGGGTCTTTTCATCGGCATCGTGCCCGGCGCGGGGGCGAGCATCGCCTCGTTCGTCGCCTACCAGCAGTCGCGGCTTTGGTCGAAGCACCCGGAGCTTTACGGCACGGGGATCCCGGAAGGCGTGATCGCCCCGGAATCGGCGAACAACGGCGTCACCTCGGGCACGCTGGTGCCGACGCTCGCCCTCGGGGTCCCGGGCGGCAGCACCGCGGCGGTGATGATGATCGTGCTGCAGTACCACGGCATGGTGATGGGGCCGCGCCTGTTCGGCAGTAATCCCGAGGTCGCCTACGGCGTCTTCGTCTCCATGGCGGTGGCG
Organism: uncultured Enterobacteriaceae bacterium; assembly: GCA_964407355.1. Classification (GTDB taxonomy): domain Bacteria; phylum Pseudomonadota; class Gammaproteobacteria; order Burkholderiales; family SG8-39; genus SCGC-AG-212-J23. Next base: position 36,440 of record CAYOVM010000003.1, on the reverse strand, counting down.
TACATCTTCATGATCTTCACCATCCTGCCCCTCGCGCGCTACATGTCGCGGATCGTGCTGATCGAGACCACGTACCTCGCGCCGATCATCGTCCTGGTTACGATCGTGGCGGCCTTCGGCGAGCGCCAGTACGCGTTCGACATGGGGCTCGCGCTGGTCTTCGGCGTCATCGGGTACGTCGCGCACAAGACGAACTACCATGTGACCGCGATCCTGATCGGCATCATCCTCGGGCCGCTCTTCGAGCAGTACCTGGTGCGCGCGCTGCGCCTCTCCGAGGGCGACTTCGCGATCCTCTTCTCCTCGCCGCTCGCGAACACGCTGTGGGGGCTGCTCGCGCTTTCCCTTCTCCTGCCGCTCTGGCGCGGCTGGCGCCAGAGGAAGGCGCTCGCGGCCGCGCAGTTCGGCCACGAGCGCTAGGAAAGGACACCGATCGTTACGGGCTAATCCCGGTCGTCGACCTCCACGATGGCCAGCCCATAGGGATCGTTGCCGACGCCGGTCACCGTGGCGACCACCTGGCGGGTTTTCAGGTCGACGATCCACACGGTCCCGCTGGGGGCGGAGGGGGTCACCCGCGCGCCGCCTGAAATCGCGGCGTAGCGGCCGTCGGAGGTGACCGCGGAGCCTTTCGGGCGCGCGGCCCGTCCATCGGGCCGGGTAAGCGCGATGCGCGCGACCTCCGCCTTGGCCGGATCGGCGAGCGCGAGCCGCAGATCGACGATCGACAGGTTGTTCGAGCGGAAATTCGGCACGACGATCTCCTTCCCGTCGGGCGTGAAGGAGGGAATGAACGGCCGCGTCTGGCCGGCGGGATCGTCGGTGCCGACCCGCACCCGCGCCGCCTCGGCCGTCGGGTTCTCGACGTCGATGATCGAGATGGTGTTTCCTTCGAACGCGACCCGCTGGCTTTCGCGGTTCGCCGCCACGATGTAGCGGCCGTTGGGGCTGGCCGCGATGCCCCACGGTCCGATCTGCGTCGGGACGCGCCCGATTTCCGCCCGGCGGTTGCCCCTGAGCGCGGAATCGAGATCGATCACCGAAACATCGTCCGTGCCGCCGTTCGCCGCGAACAGGTAGGCCTTGCCGCTGCTGGCGCGGCCGAGCGCGAGGCCGTTGGTGTTCGGGAAGCAGCCCCAGGCCGGGTCCGGGGAAAGCAGCGGCACCGGCGAGATCGCGTTGTTGGCTCGCGGGGGAGGCGTGACGACGGGCCCGTTGGGAAACGTCGGCGGGCCGCTGGGCGACACGAAAGGAACCTTGAAGGCCTCGGCGCAGGCGAAGCCGGGATCGGCGCGGCCCAGCGCGAGCTCCACTTCGCCGCGCAGGCTGCCGGTGTGGCGGTCGACGAAAGTAATGCGATTGCCGCCGTCCTCGGTCAGATGGCTCTCGGCATTGCCGAGGATGAAGAGATCCTTGAGGAGCACGAGCCCGACCGAGCCGAAGTGGCCGCTGTCGATGTGGCGCTCCAGCGCGTCGGCGGTATTGTCGTGCCTGGGCTTGATCATCTTCCTGATGCTCATCACCGCGATGTTGCCGCGCCCGCCGTGCTGCACGAACTCGTCGTTGTCGATGGCGCCGTGGTGGTTGATCACGTAGGCGGTCCTGCGGTCCTCGCTGATCACGATGTTCGCCGAATCGCCGAGCAGCTTGCCGTCGAGACGGTCGAGCGCGACCTTGGAGCGGCTGACGATCGCATTCGGCGTGTTGTTGTTCTCGGGGCGCAGCGCCTTCTTCAGGTCGATCGCGTACATGCGCGGATCGCGCCGGCCGGTCGCGAGGATGTACGTATCGCAAAGCGCTTCGCGAGCGAAGCACAGCAGCAGCGCGCCGCTCACGAGCAGTGACGGAAATCTCATGGAACTCTCCTCCCGGAAATGATCGCGGATGCTAGGCGAGCGCGATCTTCGGCGTCAATCGCTGTTTGTCGTTGTGCGGTGCAAGGCGCGCCTTGGCGGGCGAGAATTTCTACGGCATGGCGCTGTGCTGCAGCATCGCGAGCACCTGTGCCGTGGTCCGGATCCGCGCCATGCGCGGGAAGACGCGGCGCATGAGCTGCTCGTGATTGTCCTGCTCCGGCGATGTGCAGGCGTCGGAGGCGATCACGAGGTTGTAATCGAGGTCGCGTGCGGCGAAGGCGGTGGCGGCGACGCCAACGTCGGTCGAGCCGCCGCACAGGACGAGGGTGTCCGCGCCGCGCGTGCGCAGCGCCAGGTCCAGGTAGGTGCCGTGGAACGCGCTCCAGCGATGCTTGGGGACGAGGTAGTCCGCGGGCCCGGGGGCGAGCTCGCGCACCACGCGCGCCTCGTGCGTGCCGGCCGTGAGAAGCGGCTCCGGGCTCTCGCCGGGGCGCAGCGGGCGCAACCGGTTGTCGGTATCGCGCAGGGTGCGGGCGCTCGTGCCGCGGTCGGGGCGGTGATCGGCGTGGGCGTAGGCGATCATTACTTTCGCCTCTCGCGCCGCCGCGAGCAGGGCCCTGGCATTGACGATGACCGGAGCGAAGCGCTTGCGCGAAGCTTCGTCCTTGTTGACGTGGCCCTCGAGCAGATCGAAGAGAAGCAGGCAGGTGCGCGCAGGGTCGAGCGATTGTGCATCCGCACCGGTCATTTCGCCGTCCCGAGCACGATCTCGGCCCAGAGCTTCTTCCACTTGGGGGCCTCGTCGAGGACGAGCGCGGGATCGACGAACTTGAGGGGCAGCTTCTGCGCGCGATCCTCGACGCGCAGGCTGGCCGGCACGTAGCCGCCTTTCTGCAGGATCGCCTGGCCCTCGGGCGAGAGCACGAAATCGGCGAGCAGCGCGGCGGCGTGCGGGTGCGGGGGCTTGCGGGTGACGGCGATGCCGTTGGCGCGCCCGATGGCCGGCGCGATGGCGAACCACTCGAGCGGCGCGCCCTTTTGCTTCATCTTCTCGGCGCCATGGCTGTAGGTGGTGAGGGCGAAGGGGATCTCGCCGGCGGCGACCAGGCCCGCGAGAAGCGTGTGGCCCCTGCGCACGGAAAAGCCGTTCACCCGCGCGATCTCGCGGAAGGTGCGCAGCCCCCCTTCCTCGCCCAGCTCCCGGATCACCATCGCGAACCAGTCCTCGTCCTCCGCCTCGATGCCCAGGCGCCCGCGCCAGCGCGGGTGCGCGAGCTCGGCGTAGGACTTCGGCAGCTCCGCCTTCTTCACGAGGTTGGTGTTGTAGGAGTGCACGAACATGTTGATGCGCGTGCCCACCCAGTGGCCGTGGGGGCGCACCGCCTGCGGCATGAGGTCCTTCAGGTGCGGCGAGCGCAGCGGCTGCAGCAGCTTCTCGCGGTAGATGGCCTCGAGCTCGGGACCGTTGGTCTCGATGACGTCGGCCTCGCCGCGGCCGGCGCGCGCCTCCGTGACCGCGCGCTGGAGCACCTTCTCCGAGCCCGCGCGCCAGCCCTTCACCTTGACGCCGTACTTGCGCTCGAACGCCGCCGAAAGCGCCGCCAGGTCCTCGGCGATGAGCGAGGTGTAGACCGCCACCTCGCCCTCCTTCTTCGCGCCTTGCGCGAGAACCTGCTCGCGATCGGGTCCTTCGTACTCCATGATCCGGGCCGAATCGTCCGCCTGCGCGAGCGCCAGCGCGGGCGCCGCGAGGGCCGCCGCCAGCGCGACCCGCCACTGTTTTCCGGGTGAAAGCACGGCATGTGCTCCTTTGTCTGCGGGCGGGTAAGATAAACTGAAGACAGAGGGAGGGAAAGCAGGGTGCGCGGCATAAGTCCGGTCGAAGCCGGGGACGATCCGCTCGCCCTTTATCGCGATCGGATCATGTACACGATCGCGATCGCCGCGGTCGTATTCCTCGTTCCTTTCTCCGTCAACGCCTTCGTGCAGGGAAATCCCGGCCTGGGGATCGGCATCCTGTGCGGGGTGCTGGTGCTCGGGGTGGACGCGGTCGCGATCTACCTGAAGAAATCGCCGCCCATTCCGATGATCCTGCTTCTCGTGCCGATGACGGTGGCCACGGGAATCTCGCTCAAGGTCCAGGGCTTCTGGGGCGCGCTGTGGTCCTATCCGACGGTGCTGCTCTTTACTTTCGCCCTGACCCGCCGCATGGCCAACGTTTGCAGCGTGCTGCTGCTCCTCGGCATCAGCTCGCTCGTGTATTACTACATAGGCCTCGCGTACACGATCCGGTTTTCCATGACGCTGACGCTCACGATCATCCTCGCGAACATCGTGCTGAGCATCATCGGCGACCTGCACCGCAGGCTCCTCGCGCAGGCGACGGTGGATCCGCTCACCGGGGCCTTCAACCGGCGCCACATGGAGCGTTGCGTGGGGGAAGCGATCGAGCGGCAGCGGCGAACCACGGCGCCCGCCTCGGTGCTGCTCATCGACATCGACCACTTCAAGCGCATCAACGATCAGCTCGGTCATGCGACGGGCGACAGCGTCCTGACGGCGATCGTCTCGCTCATCCGCAAGCGCGCGCGCAAGCTCGACCTGCTGTTTCGCATCGGCGGCGAGGAGTTCATGCTGCTCCTGCCCGACACGCGCGAGGCGGACGCCCAGGCCCTGGCGGAGCAGCTGTGCACGTCCATCGCCGGATCGGCTCTGCTGGAGGGCCGGCAGGTGACCGCGAGCATCGGAGTGAGCGAGCTTCGCCCGGCCGAGTCGCTCGATTCGTGGATGAAGCGCGCGGACGACGCGATGTACGCCGCCAAGAAAGCCGGCCGCAACCGGGTGGTTTGCGCGGGTTCGATCTAGGCGCGGGCGTCCCCCCAGGCGGGACGCCAGCGACGTTTCACCTCCTGCTCGAGTCCTTTTAGTACGCTAGCGGCAAATAGGAGGCTGACGAATGACGAGCAGCATCGGAATGACGCCCGGAACCGAGCTCGCCGGCAAGGTGGCGCTCGTGACCGGAGGCGCGCGCAACATCGGCCGCGCGATCGCGCGCTCGCTCGCCGCGGGCGGCGCCGCGGTGATGGTCAACGCCAACACCTCGCGCGCCGAGGCCGAGCAGACGGTCTCGATGATCAAGTCGGCGGGTGGCCGGGCGGCGCTGCGCCTCGCGGACGTCACCGATCCGAAGGGCGTAGCGGCCATGGTCGAAGCGACCATCGGCGAGTTCGGCCGGCTCGACTTCCTCATCAACAACGCGGCGGTGCGCGCCGAGACGCCGTTCGCGAAGATCACCTACGAGGAATGGCGGCACGTCCTCGCCACGGTGCTCGACGGCGCGTTCCTGTGCACCCAGGCCTGCCTGCCCCATCTCATCCGCGCCGGCGGCGGCACGGTGCTCAATATCGGCGGCCTCACGGCCCATAAGGGCGCCGAAGGCCGCGCGCACGTCATCGCCGCGAAAGCGGGACTCGCGGGCCTCACCCGCGCGCTCGCGCTCGATTTCGCGCCGCATCACATCACGGTGAACTGCGTGATCCCCGGAACGATCGAGACGGTGCGCGGCCTGCCCGGCGCGCCGGTGCGGCCGGAGCACCGCAGCTCGCTGCCCCCGGTGGGCCGCCGCGGCGAGCCGCAGGAGGTCGCCGCGATGGTGCGCATGCTGTGCGGTCCCGACGCGCGCTACGTCACCGGCCAGTCGATCCACGTGAACGGCGGCGGGATGTTGACTTGAGCGAACCCGGTTCCTCAGCGGTTTCGCCCGTGATGCGGCAGCTCAGCCGCTACGTTGCGGGTGCATTGCGCAAGCCCCTGCCGCCGGAAGTGGCGGAGAAGGCCAAGCACCACATCCTCGACACGCTCGCCGCGATGGTTTCCGGCTCGCGCCTTCTTCCCGGCAGGAAGGCCATCTCCTACGTCGGCGCGCTCGGCGGCGTGAAAGAAGCTTGCGTGGCGGGGAGCCGGCTCGTTACCACGGCCGAGCATGCGGCCCTTGCCAACGGCATGCTCGCCCACGCCGACGAGACCGACGATTCGCACGCGCCGTCCCTGACCCATCCGGGCTGCGGCATCGTGCCGGCGGCCCTGGCGATGGCGGAGCGCGAGCGGCGCGACGGCAAGGCGATGCTGCGCGCGGTCGCGCTCGGCTACGACGTGGGGTGCAGGCTGACCCTCTCGCTCAACCCGTATCAGTTCCGCGAGGACGGCCATTCCACGCACAGCTTCGGGCCGATGTTCGGCGCGGCGGCGGCGGCGGGGGCCCTGGCGGGCGTGGATGAACGCGGGGCGAGGCATGTGCTTTCGTATACGGCGCAACAGGCGTCAGGGGTTTCCTGCTGGATGCGCGATCCGGAGCACATCGAGAAGGCCTTCGATTTCGGCGGCATGCCGGCGCGCAACGGCGTCGCCGCCGCCGCCATGGTCGCGCACGGCTTCACCGGGGTCGAGGACGTCTTCGCCGGCGAGCGCAGCTTCTTTGTCGCCTACGGCCGCTCGCCGCAGCCCGAGGTCCTGGCGCGCGGCCTGGGCGAGACCTACGAGATCATGAACGCCAACATCAAGCGCTGGTCGGTGGGCTCGCCGATCCAGGCGCCGCTCGATTCGCTTCTCGAATTAATCAAACAAAATAACGTGAAAGCGGATGACGTCGAGCAGCTAACCGTTCGCGTCGCGCACCAGGGCGCGAACACGGTCGACAACCGCTCCATGCCGGATATCTGCATGCAGCACCTGTGCGCGGTGATGCTGCTCGACGGCGGCGTGAGCTTCAAGTCGTCGCACGACGAGAAGCGCATGCGCGATCCTAAGGTCCTCGCGCTGAGGAAGAAGATCACCCTCCGGGGCGACGACGCGCTCACCCGCGCCATGCCGAGCCGCGAGGGCATCGTCGAGCTCCGCTTGCGCGACGGCCGCGAGCTGCGGCACCATACCCGCGCCGTGCGCGGCACCGCCGAGAACCCGATGACGCGCGCCGAGGTCGACGCGAAGAGCTACGATCTCGTCGCGCCGATCCTCGGCAAGTCCCGGGCGCGCAGGCTGTGCGACGCTGTCTGGGCGCTGGAAAGGCTCGACGATATGTGTAAGCTGAGGCCGTTGCTGCGCGCCTGACCGGCGGGCTGACGGATAACCCGGGAGAAATCATGAACCGCATCGTGCATCTCGCGCTCAAGGTCGAGGACCTCGAGCGCACCACCGAGTTCTACCAGAAGGTCTTCGGCTTCGTCGAGATGAACACCGAGAAGGTGCGCGACCACACTTCACGCCACCTGAGCGACGGCCAGCTCGACGTCGCGCTGATCAAGTACGACGCCGGCACGCAGTCGGCGGAGTCGCGGGCGGCGGGCGAGGGGCCGTGCATCCATCACTTCGCGGTCGAGGTCGACGACATCCTCGCCGCCACCCGGCAGGTGCAGGAATACGGCTGCCAGATCATCAGCGATCCGGGCGTGATCCCGGTCAAGTTCCGCGCGCCCGGCGGCACGGTCTGCGAGCTCGTGCCCGGCGGCCGCTACAGGCAACCCGCGAAGGCCAAGGTCAAGGCCAAGCCGAAGGCGGGCGCCAGGAAAGCGAAAGCGAAGAAAGCCCGGAAGGCGAAGGGCAAGAAGAAGTAGCCATGAGAAGCCGGCCCGCGGACTTCTGGTCCGGGCTCGCGCTGGCCGCGCTGGGCGCGTACATCGTCGTCCAGGCCCGGCAGTGGGAGTACCTCGGAGATGACGGGCCCGGCCCGGGATTCTTCCCGATCTGGTACGGCGTGGCGATGGTCGTGCTCTCGGCCGCGCTCGTGATTTCCAGCGCGTCGCGCGCGCGCAGCGCCGATACCGGCCGCGCCGACTGGCGCAGGATCGGGCGGGCGCTCGCGGCCTGGGCGGCCCTCGCGGCGTCGGTCGGCGCCTTCAAGCTGCTCGGTTTCGTGCTGAGCTTTGCCGCGCTTACGCTCTTCATCGTGGCGTTCCTGTTCCGCCGCCGCCTCGCCGCGGCGGCAACCGTCGCCGCGGCGCTGGCGGCCGGCTTCTATCTCCTCTTCCCGCTGGCGCTGGGCGTCCAGCTTCCCATCGGCGTCTTCGGCTTCTAGCGGCGCGTGGACATCCTCTCCGGGCTGATGCAGGGATTCGCGGTGGCGCTGCAGCCGGCGAACCTGCTGTGGTGCCTGGTCGGCGCCGTTCTGGGCACCGTGGTGGGCATCATGCCCGGCCTCGGGCCGCCGGCGACCATCGCGATGCTGCTGCCGCTCACGTTCCTGATGAATCCGGCGAGCGCCATGATCATGCTCGCGGGCATCTACTACGGCGCCAAGTACGGCGGCTCCACCACGTCGATCCTGCTCAACGTGCCGGGCGAGTCCGCCTCGGTGGTGACCTGCCTCGACGGCTACGCGATGGCTCGGAACGGCCGCGCCGGCGCGGCGCTCGGCATCGCGGCGATCGCCTCCTTCGTCGCCGGGACCGTCGGCGTGCTGGGACTCATGCTGGTCGCGCCGCCGCTCGCGAAAATGGCGCTCGCCTTCAGCTCGCCGGAGTATTTCGCGCTGATGGCGCTCGGCCTCGCGATGGTGGTGCTGCTCGCCGGGCGCTCCATGGTGAAGGCGCTGCTCTCGATGCTCGTCGGCCTGTGGATCGCCGGCATCGGCACCGATCTGTTCAGCACCACGTCGCGGTTCACCTTCGGCCGCATCGAGCTTCTCTCGGGCGTCGATTTCGTCGTCGTCGCCATCGGCGTGTTCGCGATCGGCGAGGTCCTCGCCGGCCTGGAGACGCCCGGGGAGGCCCGCCTGCTGCCCGTGCCCAAGGGCCTGCGCAACCTGCTGCCCACGCTTCAGGACCTGAAGGACTGCCGGTTCGCGTTCGCCAACGGCTCGGTGATCGGCTTCCTGATCGGCGTGCTGCCGGGGGCCGGGTCGACGATCGCCTCGTTCATCTCCTATGGCGTCGAAAAAGCGGTGTCGCGGCGCCCCGAGCAGTTCGGCAGCGGCGTGGTGGAAGGCGTGGCGGCGCCCGAGGGCGCGAACAACTCCGAGACCGGCGGCGCGCTGGTGCCGCTGCTCACGCTCGGCATTCCGGGCTCGGGCACGACCGCGGTGCTGCTCGCCGCGCTCGTCCTCTGGGGATTCAAGCCCGGTCCGCTCTTCATCTCGGAGAATCCCTCGATGTTCTGGGGCCTGGTGGCGAGCATGTACATCGGCAACGTGATGCTGCTCGTGCTGAACGTGCCGCTCGTGCCGCTCTTCGCGCAGGTGCTGCGCACGCCGCAGTACGTGCTGTATCCGCTGATCCTCGGCATCTCGATCGTCGGCGTCTACAGCACCTCGAGCAGCCTGTTCGACCTCGGCCTGCTCGCCGCGTTCGGCCTCGTCGGCTACCTGATGCGCAGGCTCGACTATCCTTCGGCGCCGCTGGTCCTGGGCCTTGTCCTCGGCGGCGCCATGGAGCGCGCGTTGCGCCAGTCGCTGATGATGTCGGACGGTCAGCTTTCGATCCTGGTGTCGCGGCCGATCTCCGCCGTGATGCTGGCGCTCGCGCTGCTGATTCTGCTGATTCCTGTATTCACAAAGGTCAATGCCTGGCGCCTTCAAGCGCTCGAGCAGGACCCATGACAACGAGGAGGAGCCTCATGAAAGCGGGTCTGTTTTTGTCGTTTCTGATTGGTGCTTCAGCTTCACAAATTGCGGCGGCGCAAGGCTTCAAGCCGACCAAGCCGGTGGAGGTCGTGGTGCATACCGGCCCGGGCGGGGGCAGCGACCTGCTCGCGCGCGCCGTGGCGATCATGATGGAGAAGGAGAAGCTGCTGCCGGTGCGCCTGCAGGTGGTGAACAAGACCGGCGGCGGCTCCGCGACCGCCGCGGCCTACCTCGCCGAGAAGAAGGGCGATGCGCACACCCTCGGCTTTTTCACCGGCGTCTGGCTGACCACGCCGCTCACCAGCGCCGAGGCGAAGGTCACGCTGCGCGATCTCACGCCCGTCGCGCGCCTGGTGCTCGAGCCGGCGCTGATCGCCGTGAAGGCCGACGCGCCTTACAAGACGCTCGCAGACTTCATTAACGCCGCGAAGAAAAATCCCGGACAGCTCAAGCAGTCGGGCGGCTCGATCACCAGCCGCGACAACGTGGTCCGGCAGCAGCTGCAAAAGCACACCGGCGCGCGCTGGGCCTTCATCTCGTTCCCGGGCGGCGGCGAGCGCATGGCGGCGCTGCTCGGCGGGCACGTCAACATGATGGTCATCGAGCCTTCCGAGATCGGCGAGCACATCCGCGCCGGCAACATGCGCGCGCTCGCGCAGATAAGCGGCACGCGCCTGTCCGGGTTCCCCGACGTGCCGACGCTGAAGGAGGCGGGCTTCGACGTGGAGGCGGTGCCGCAGGTGCGCGGCGTGGTCGCGCCGCCCGGAATCCCGAGGGAGAACGTCGCGTACTGGGAAGAGGTCTTCCTGAAGCTCTCGCGCTCCGAGTCCTGGCGCAAGTACCTGCAGGAGAACCAGTTCGAGAACGGCTATCAGAACGCCGCGGATCTCGGGAAGTTCTACGGCGAATTCACGGAGCGCATGCGCGGCATCCTCCAGGAGGCCGGCGTCAAGACGGTGCGCTGAGGCGGGCCGGACTTCAGAGGGAGCATCAATGAACCGCTGGCTCGCGGCGATCACCGCATTGCCGATCTGGCTCTCGAGCGCAATGGCCGCGGAGCCGGTGGTGCTGCGCGTGAATGCGTTTCCGAACGCCAAGGCGCTGCCTTTGCACGCCGGCGTGGCGAACGGCTTCTTCGCGAAGCATGGGCTCGCGGTGCAGCTCACCTTCACCGAGAACTCGACGAAGCAGCGCGAAGGGCTGGCGGCCGGCGCGTTCGAGGTGGTGCACGCCGCCGTCGACAACGCGGTCGCGTTGGTCGAGACCGCGCGGCAGGACGTGATCATCGTCACGGGCGGCGACAGCGGCATGAACGAATTCTTCGTGCAGCCGTACGTGCGCTCCTTCGCCGATCTGCGCGGCAAGATCGTGGTGGTGGATGCGCCCGACACCGCCTATGCGCTCCAGGCGAAGAAGATCCTGCTCAAGCACGGGCTGCAGGCGGGCCGCGACTACACCGTGAAGCCGGTGGGCCGCGGCGAGCTGCGCCTGAAGGCGATGGAGCAGGACAAGGCGAACGCGGCCGCCATCCTCAACCTGCCGTTCACGATCCAGGCCGAGCAGGGCGGCATGAGGAGCCTGGGCAGCACCGTGGACATGCTCGGGCCTTATCAGGCGAACGGCGCCTTCGTGCAGCGGGCATGGGCGAAGCAGAACCGGGCGGCGCTCGAGCGCTACATCGCCGCGTACGTCGAAGCGCTGCGCTGGACGCTGCAGCCGTCGAACCGCGAAGCCTCGATCGGCCTGCTGATGGGGTCGTTGAAGGTCTCCCGCGAGGTGGCCGAGCGGACCTACCGGATGCTCGCCGATCCGGTGCGCGGATTCACCCCGGACGCCAAGTTCGACCCCGAGGGCTTCAGGAACATGCTGGCGCTGCGCGCCGAGATGGAAGGCGGGCAGGCCGGCGCGCCGCAGAAGTATTTCGACCTGTCGTATTACGAGCGTGCTCTGGCCGCGCTCGAGAGCGCGAGGTAGGTCCGATGCGTTTTGTCGCGCTCGCTTTCTGCCTATTGCCCGCTTTGGCGCAGGCGCAGGAGTTTCCGAGCGGGCCCATGCGCATCATCGTCCCGTTCCAGGCCGGCGGCTCGACCGACATGGTGGCGCGCACCCTGGCGGAGAAATTGAAGAACCGCTTCAACCAGGCGGTGGTGGTGGAGAACCGCGCCGGCGCCAACGGGACCATCGGCGGCGCCGTGGTGGCGAAGTCGGCGCCGGACGGGCACACGATGCTGCTCGTGCAACCGGGGTTCATGTCGAACCCGATCCTGATGCGCAACATGCCCTACGACCAGGCGCGCGAGCTCGCTCCGGTGACGAATCTCGCTTCCGGGCCGATGGTGCTGGTGGTCCATCCGCAGCTTCCGGCGAGCTCGGTAGGCGAATTGATCGCCTTCGCCAGGCGGAATCCCGGCAAGCTGAACTACGGCTCGCCCGGCATCGGCTCGCTTTCGCACCTGTGCGCGCAGCTCTTCGACGCGATGGCGGGCACGAGCATGACCCACGTCCCTTACAAGGGGTCGGGCGGCGCGCTCGCCGACGTGCTCGCCGGGCGGGTGCCGGTGTACTACATGAACCTGGTGCTCGCGCTGCCCTTCCTGAAGGACGGCCGCCTGCGCGCGCTCGGAGTGACGAGCGCACGGCGCTCCCCCATCGCGCCGGAGCTGCCCACGCTGGACGAAGCGGGATTGCCGGGCTACGAGCTGACGACGTGGTACGGGCTCTTCGTCCAGGGCGCGACCCCGCGCGCGGCGATCGCGAAGCTGCAGCGCGAAGTCGCGCAGATCCTGGATCAGGCCGAGATGAAAGAGCGCATCGCGGCCGACGGCATGACGGTGGTCGCGAGCACGCCCGACGACTTCGCCGGGTTCCTCAAGCGCGAGAACGAGAAGTACGCGCGCATCATCCAGGCGGCGGGAATCAAGCCGATCGACTGAAGCGCAGGATCTCGTCGAGGGTGTTCCTGCCGGTTTGCTGCGGCGGCATCACATCCCACAGCTCGGCCCGGGGCATCAGCTCCTTCAACGCGAGCGACGCCGAGTAGGCATGCGAGGAATCGTCGCCGGGCAGGATCAGCGATGGTATTTCCATCTTCATCAATTCCGCGCCGCCGGCGCCGGAAGGCATCGTGTCGTTGAACAGCGCGTCGCGGCTCCGCTCCGCGATTCGGATGTATTCGTCTTGTTCATGCTTTAACAGTTGCGCGGCGAATTCCGGATACACGGCCGCCGGCGAGCCCCACGGCCCTATTTCGGGATCGAGCCAGAAATTCTCGCCCCGCGGCGCGCGCGCGACCACGCCTTCGAGGCCGTGCGCGCGCACGAAGTCGAGGTGGCGCTGGAAGAACGTCCGGCCCTTCATCATCCAGCGATACCCGCCCACCGGCCAGTGCAGGAGCAGCGCCCTGCAGGCGTCGGGATGGCGCACCGCGAACGCGAGCGCGAGCGACGCGCCCATGCAGCTTCCCAGGATGTAGGCCTGTCTTGCGCCGGCGAGGTCGAGCAGCGCCTTCGCTTCCTTCACGTACAGGTCCCAGGAGAGCGGCTCGACGCGGCCGCCGGAGAGGCCCGACTCGCGCCGGTCGTAGGCGATCGTGGTGAAGTGCCGCGAGAGCGCGGCGAGCCCGTCCATCTCCTTCCATTCGCGCTTGCCGCCCTGCGCGGTCCAGCGCGAGATCACCGAGCGGAAGCCGCCCGGCGCGAACATCAGGAGATGCGGCCCGGCGCCCTGCACGAGATAGTTGACCCGGATTCCGTTGATCGTCGCGAAGGGCATGTCATGATTATATGAACGCTGAAACAGGGGGCGACGACGATGGATCGAAATACCGCAGGAGCAATGCTGCTCGCGGCCGCGGCATGTCTGCCGGCGGGCAGCGCGTGGCCGCAGGGCTTCGCGCCGAGCCGGCCGGTCGAATTCGTCGTGCACAGCGCTCAGGGCGGCGGCTCGGATGTTTTCGCGCGCGCCGTGGTCGAGATGGCCGAAAGGGAAAAGCTCGCGCCCCAGCCGCTGCGCGTGACCAACAAGACCGCCGGCGCCAGCGCCGAAGCCATGGCTTACCTCGCCGCCAAAAGGGGCGACGGCCATGTCATCGCGGTGTTCACCAACACCTGGCTCGCGACGCCGCTCACCGGCAAAAGCGCGGCGCACACGGTGAAGGACTTCACGCCGATCGTGCGCCTCGTCCTGGAGCCGACCATCGCTGTGGTGCGCGCCGATGCTCCGTACCGGACCCTCGCCGATTTCGTCGCCGCGGCGAAGAAGGAGCCGGGAAAGCTGAAGCAGGCGGGCGGATCGCTGACCGCCATAGAGAGCCTGACCGGCCTGCTGATCCAGAGCGCGACGGGCGCGAAGTGGACGTTCGTGCAGACACCCGCGGTGAGCGACCGGATGCTGAATCTCCTCGCGGGCAAGGTCGACATCATCATCCCGCAGCCGCAGGACGCGAACGAGCACATCGCCTCGGGGAAGGTGCGCGCCATCGTCGCGCTCACCGAGCGGCGCCTGGCGGTCCTGCCGGACGTGCCGACGGTCAAGGAGCAGGGAATCGGCATCCCGATCATCGCGAACGTTCGCGGTGTGCTCGCGCCGCCGGCCATCTCGAAGGACGCGGCGCGCTACTGGGAGGATTTCTTCGCGCGCCTCGCGCGCACCGCGAGCTGGAAGAAATACCTCGAGGAAAACCAGGTCGAGGACGTCTTCCTGCGGGGCGCGGAGCTTTCCCCGGTCCTCGACGAGCAGATCGGCCTGATGCGCCGCGTGCTGCAGGAGGCGGGCGTGGCGGTCGCGCGCTAGGGAGCTACCCCAGCGCGTGCCGCCGCGTCCTGACGCCGCTTAGCGAACCGGGAGCGGCAGGCCCGGAATCTCCAGGTCCTGGTCCATGCAGGAGATCTTGCCGCGCGCGCCGACCGGCCCGCCGCCATTGACTTGGCCCGCGGCGCGCGGGGAATTGTCGCGCCGATCGCCGTCCGACTGCGCTACGCAAAACTTGCTGCCGAGCAGGAAAGGGCTCGTGGGGAACTCGAGGATGTGGGGGTTCCCGGCGGGCGTATTGGCCGCGTTCCGCAGGCCCGTGTCGGGATTGACGGGATTGCGGAAAGCCTCGACCACCCGTCCGTGCTTGCCGACGACCACGATCGCATTGCGCTCGTTGGCGGCGTTCCAGATGTTCCCTGCCCGATCGAGCGCGATGCCGTCGGTGCCCTCCAGGTACGGATGGCCGACGAACACCGCGTCGAGGCAAAGAGTGTTCGCGCTGAACGTCGTATCGCATCCCATGCGGCTCTGAATGTTTCCACGACGGTCGAACTCGACTTTCCAGATCGCTCCGCGCGCCGTATCGGCGACGTAGAGATCGCCATCGCGCGTGAAGGCGAGCCCGTTCGCCACCAGCGGCTGCGATCCCAACGTATTGGAAGCGTTGCGGCTGCCTGGAAGGACGGTGATCGTCCCCGGCGTGAGTGCGCGGATGTCCCGGCCGACATTGGCCACGCCGCCGCTGGTCGCGGGGTTGACCACGTTGGCCATCGACTGGATGCGAAAGGCTTCGGCGCAACCGACGAAAGGCGTGGTGCTCGACTCGCAAACGCCTCCGGCACGGTCCACCTTCCAGACGCGCCCGACGCCCGTCGTGCCGTCGCCCGTCCAGAGGTTGCCGTCGCGATCGAAAGCGAGGCCATTCGTTCCCGGAACGCCGGTCGCGAACGCCGTCGCGGTCGGGATCGTAGCGCAGGCCGGATCGGCGGAGTCGTCGGCGGCGCAGCCACTCACATCGGGAGTCGCCCGCCAGACGGTGCCGGCGCCGGCCGCGTCCGCGACATAGAGGTCGCCGCTGCCGTCGAAGGTGATTCCCGAGGGATTGCAGCCGGGCGCGGTATTGGGAATGAACGCCACCGTGACGCGCGTGCCGTCGGCGCCGATGCGCCAGACCGGACATTTCTTCGTTACATCCGGTTGTCTTCCGGTGGTGTAGAGCTTGCCGGCGGCGTCGCCGGTCAATCCTTCGATCGCAAACGGCGTTATGGCGCGCGTCGTGAACGTCGCGTTGCTTGGAATCCGCGGTGAATCGTGATCGTGATCGCGGTCGGCGCGCACTGCGGGGTGGGCGACGGCGATGGCTGTTCCTGCCAGCAGAACGGCAATGGCTTTCTTGCTCATGGTGGGCACTCCTCCTCGGGCGGCATCTTTACATGAGCAGAGGGTATTTGTCAGGGGGGCGCTAACATATTGGTTTGGGAATAAGGAGCGCCGGATGGTGTTCTTCGAGCCTGACGAACGCGACAGGACGCTGTTCCCGCACAATCCATTCAAGGGGCTGGTCATTCCGCGGCCGGTCGGCTGGATCTCGACGATGAGCCGCGCCGGCGAGCTGAACCTCGCGCCCTACAGCTATTTCAACGGCTTCTCGAGCACGCCGATGATCGTCGGTTTCTCGAGCGAGGGCGAGAAGGACTCGCAGGCCTTCGCCTCGGAGACGGGCGAGTTCGTCTGGAGCATGGCGACCTACGAGCTGCGCGAGGAGATGAACGCCACCGCCGCGCCGCTCGAGCGCGGGCGCAGCGAGTTCGAGTTCGCCGGCCTCGAGACCGCGCCGTCCCGGCTGGTGCGGCCGCCGCGCGTGCTGCGCTCGCCCGCGGCGCTGGAATGCAAGGTCACGCAGACGATCCGGCTCCTCGACAAGGACGGCCGGGACGCCACCCGCGTCCTCGTGCTGGGCCAGGTCGTCGGCATGCACGTGGACGAGCGCTTCGTGAAGAACGGACGAGTCGATGCCGCCGCGATGCGGCCGATCGCGCGCTGCGGCTACGACGAATACACGGTGGTCGAGCGCGTGTTTTCCATGGCCCGGCCGGCAGGCGGCGGCGACGCCTTCGGCGGCCAGGCCGCAGTGAAAGGCGCCGGCTAAGAAGGCGTAGTCGCGGGCCGCCGCGTGGATTGCCGGCAAGCGGCGAGCGCCTGGCCGAGCTCCTGGAACACGTTCTCGCGGCCGACCAGATCGACGACCCCCGCCCGCTCGAGCTTTCCGGCGACTCGCTCGTTCGCCCCGGCAAGCAGCACCCGGACTCCGCGGCGCTGCAGGTGCTGGACGACTTCCTCCAGCGTATGCAGCGCGGTGATGTCCATGAACGGAACGCGGCGCAGCGCGAGAATCAGCACCTGGGGGTCCTTGTGCGTGCTCATCAGCGCGCGCTCGAACTGCTCCACCGCGCCGAAGAAGAAGGGCCCTTCCACCGTATAGACGAGCACCCCGGGCGGCAGGCTGTCGAGGCCGGCGCGCTGGATCGGCTCGCGCAGCTCTTCCGCGGTCGTCTCGCGCACCTCGACGCTGGAGGCCATGCGGCGCATGAAATGCAGCATGGCGAGGATGACGCCGATGTTGACCGCGACCACCAGGTCGGCGAAGACGGTGAGCGCGAAGGTGGCGAGCAGGATCGCGACGTCCGCCGGCGGCGCCCGCCGGACCATCTTCGCGACGTGCGGCAGGTCGCTCATGTTCCACGCGACCACGAACAGGATCGCCGCAAGCGCCGCGAGCGGCACGTGCACCGCGAGGGGCGCGAGCAGCAGGATGATCAGCGCGAGCGTCGTCGCATGCGCGATGCCCGCAATCGGCGTCGTGCCGCCGTTGCGGACGTTGGTGGCCGTGCGCGCGATCGCGCCGGTCGCCGCAAAGCCGCCGAAGAGCGGCGCCGCCATGTTGGCGAGTCCCTGCCCGACCAGCTCCTGGTTCGAGTCGTGGCGGGTCCCCGCCATGCCGTCGGCCACCACCGCCGAGAGCAGCGATTCGATGGCGCCCAGCATCGCGATGGCGAACGCAGGTCCGAGCAGCTCGATCACGCGTCCCGCGCTGAGCTCGGGCAGCTGGAAGGGCGGCAAGCCGCGCGGGATGCCGCCGAAGACGCTGCCGATCGTGGCGACGCCGTCGAACGAGAACGCCGCCTGCGCGCCGGTGGCGAGCAGGAGCGCCGTGAGCGGTCCCGGAACGCGCCGCAGGCCGGGGACCTTCGCGGAGAAGATCACCACGAGCAGCGAGACGAGGGCGAGCATCGTCGTCGGCGCGTGCAGCCGCGGCAGCGCCTGCAGCAGATACCAGAGCTTCTCGTGGAAATACGCGCCGTCCGCCGGCGCGAGGCCGAAGAAATCCTTCCATTGACCGACCCAGATGATGGTGCCGATGCCGGCGGTGAAGCCGACGATGACCGGGTCGGGAATGTACTTGATGATCGTCCCCATGCGCGCCACGCCGAGCGCGAACAGCATCAGCCCGGCCATGAACGTCGCGATCTGCAGGCCGTCGATCCCGTGCTTCGCGGTCACCCCGGCGAGAATCACGATGAACGCGCCCGTCGGTCCGGCGATCTGCACCCGGCTGCCGCCGAAGATCGACACCACCAGTCCGGCTACGATCGCCGTGTAGAGGCCTTGCTCGGGCTTCGCCCCGGAGGCTATGGCGAACGCCATCGCGAGCGGCAGCGCGACCACGCCGACGAGGACCCCCGCCACGATGTTCGGCAGCCAGTGCTCGCGCCGCATGAGTCCCGCACGGCTGGCCTCGAGATAGGCGATCATGCGGTCCGATTATAGGATGCGGCGCAGGCGGTAGAATGCGCGCCATGAACCGGACCCTGACTCCAAGATTTTTTGTCGCCTTCGTTCTCGGCGTTTTTCTGGCTGCGCCCGCCGCGGGGCAGCAGTACCCCTCGAAGCCCGTAAAGATCATCGTCGCGTTCACCCCGGGGACGGGAATCGATATCCTGGCGCGCGAGGTGGGGCAGCAGATGGCGCAGCGGCTGCACCAGCCCTTCGTGGTCGAGAACCGGCCTGGCGCGAGCGGCAACCTCGGGATGTCCCTGCTCGCCAAAGCCGAGCCGGACGGCTACACGATCTCGGTCATCGTCAACACCTTCGCGATCAACGCGGCGCTTTTCAACAACCTGACCTTCGATTCGACCAGGGATTTCGCGCCCGTCGGCATGATGGCGCGTGGCGGGCTGGCGCTCGTCGCGAACAGCAACGTCAAGGCAACGAGCACCCGCGAGCTGCTCGAGGAGGCGAAGCGCAGTCCGGGCAAGCTGAACTACGCGTCGCCGGGGGTCGGCACGCCGCAGCATCTCGCGATGGAGCTGCTCAAGATCTCGGCCGGCGTCGATCTCGTGCACGTGCCGCACAAAGGCTCCGCGGAAGCGGTGACCGGGCTCCTCGGCGGCCAGACGGACGTCATGGTCCTGCCGGTGCACACCACGCTGCCGCATATCAAGAGCGGCAAGCTGCGGGTGCTGTCGGTGGCGAGCAAGGCGCGCAATCCGCTGCTGCCCGAGGCGCCGACCATCGCCGAGTCCGCCGGCATCCCGGGCTTCGAGGTAGACCTGTGGTACGCCATGCTGGTCCCGGCGAAGGCGCCGCGCGAAGTGATCGACAAGCTGAACGCCGAGCTGCGCGCCATCCTCGCGATGGAGAGCATGCGCACCAAGCTCGCCGCGCAGGGCCTTCAGCTCGAGACGAGCACCCCGGAGCAGGCGGCCGCGGTCATCCGGACCGACATAGACAAGTGGACGAAGGTCATCAAGACGGCGGGGATCAAGGCCGAGTAGCGGTGCCGGTGCCGACCGGCTAGCGGCGGCGGTCCGGCGGCTATTTCAGCTCGCGCAGCAGGGACGAGAAGATCTTGGGCGCGGCGGCGCAGATGTCGCCGGATTCCATGAAGCCCTGGTTGCCTTCCGGATCGCCGACCAGCCCGCCGGCTTCCTGGATCAGGAGCACGCCCGCGGCCATGTCCCACGGCATCAGCCCGAGCTCCCAGAACGCATCGAGCCGGCCGCAGGCGACGTAGGCGAGATCGAGCGCCGCGGCGCCGGCGCGCCGCACCCCCGAGGATTTTTCCATGAGGGCTTTCAGCTGCTTCAGGTAAAGGTCGGCGCGGCTCAGTTCCTTGAAAGGAAAGCCCGTGCCGACGAGCGCGTCCTGCAGCTTGAGGCACTTCGAGACGCGGATGCGCCGGTCGTTGAGGAATGCGCCGCGGCCTTT
Organism: uncultured Enterobacteriaceae bacterium; assembly: GCA_964407355.1. Taxonomy (GTDB): domain Bacteria; phylum Pseudomonadota; class Gammaproteobacteria; order Burkholderiales; family SG8-39; genus SCGC-AG-212-J23. The sequence continues at coordinate 16,952 of CAYOVM010000003.1, read as the reverse complement.
CGAGGCGGTAAAGAGCTCGTTGCGTGACGGGTCGTAGATCACGGCGTGCGCGAGCGCGCCGCGGTGCTCCACGCCGATCGATACGCAGTATTGCGGGAAGCCGTGGATGAAATTCGTGGTGCCGTCGAGCGGATCGATGATCCACCGGTATTCCGCCTTGCCCGCATTGGGACCGAGCTCGCCCGACTCCTCGCCGAGGATGGCGTGCTCGGGATAGGCCTTCTGCACTGCCTCGATGATCGCCGCTTCGGCCGCGCGGTCGACCTCGGTGACGAAATCGTTGGCCTGCTTGGAGCGGACCTGCAGCCCGCCGCTTTCGAGCGAGGCGCGGTTGATGATGGAGCCGGCGCGGCGCGCGGCGCGCACGGCGATACTTAGCATGGGATGCATGGGGGCGGTATTCTAGACTGTGGTGCCATGAATCGAATCCGAATCGTTCTGTGCAGGCCGAGCCATCCGGGAAACATCGGCTCGGCGGCGCGCGCGATGAAGACGATGGGCCTCGCCGACCTGCGCCTCGTGGCGCCGGAGCGCTTTCCGGCGAAGGAGGCGGACTGGATGGCCACCAATGCGGGGGATGTCTTAAAAAATTCGACGGTTCATGCAAGCCTGGAGGAAGCAGTAAAGGATTGCGTGGCGGCCTTCGCGATGTCGGCGCGGCCGCGCGAATGGTCGCCGCAGGTGCTCGAGCTTCGCGCCGCCGCGGCGCGGGCGCACGAGCTCGACGGGCCGGTCGCGTTCGTGTTCGGCAACGAACAGGCCGGGCTCACCAACGACGAGATGTTCGCCTGCCAGTATCTCGTGCACATTCCCGCGAGCGCGCAATTCAGCTCGCTCAACCTCGCCCAAGCGGTGCAAGTGGCGGCGTACGAGCTTTTCATGGCTTCCCATTCGTCCGTTCTTCAGCCGCAAAGCGAAAAGCTCGCCACGGTCGCGGACATCGAAGGTCTGTATGCCCACCTGCACGAGGCCGCGGTGAAAAGCGGGTTCCACGTGCCCGAGACCGGCTCGAAGCTGCCGGAGCGGCTGCGGCGCCTCTTTTCACGCGTTCCGGGGCTCACGCGCGAGGAGGTCAATATCGTCCGGGGGCTGCTGAAGGCGCTGCTGTCGGGGAAGAAGGGCGCGAAACAGCCTTCGGAATAGTTGATCGAATCAGTCGGACAATCTAAGATTCGCGCATGTTCACCAAGCTCCGTAGCGACATAGCCTGCATCCTGGATCGCGATCCGGCGGCCCGCTCGACCTGGGAAGTGCTGACCTGCTACCCGGGGCTGCACGCCATCTACATCCACAAGCTCGCGCGCTGGTTCTGGCTGCACGGCCTGCTTTGGCTCGGACGCTTCACCTCGAACTTCGGCCGCTGGCTGACCGGCATCGAGATCCACCCGGGCGCGAAGATCGGCAATTGCGTGTTCATCGATCACGGCATGGGCGTCGTGATCGGCGAGACCGCCGAGGTCGGCGACGGCTGCACTATCTATCAGGGCGTGACGCTCGGCGGCACCTCGCTCTACAGGGGAGAGAAGCGCCATCCGACGCTCGGTCCGGGCGTGATGGTCGCGGCGGGCGCGAAAGTGCTTGGCGGCTTCACGGTCGGCGCCGGCGCGCGCATCGGCTCGAATGCCGTCGTCGTCAAGGAGGTTCCGCCCGGCGTCACGGTGGTCGGCATTCCAGGACGAATAATCGAAGACGGCGCGGCCACGCGGGCGCGCTTCGCCGCGTATGCGGTGGTGCAGGAGCACGACGACCCGTATGCGAAGGCGATCCAGTCACTTGTCGAGCACTCGCGCGAGCTCGAGCAGAGCATCGCGGTCCTCAAAGAGCGGCTCGCCAGGCTCGAACGGGCGGACAGCGCGGATAAGAACATACGCGCCATCAAGTAGTTAGAAGTTGACAAATTCACTCGGATTTCTGTATACTTGAGCAACTTGATCAAGTATTGGATTTGGAACGCACATGAGACTCACGACTAAAGGCAGGTTCGCAGTAACCGCGATGGTGGATCTGGCGATGCGCCAGACGCGCGGTCCCGTCACGCTGGCGGCGATCAGCGAGCGCCAGCACATCTCCCTTTCCTACCTCGAGCAGCTCTTCGGCAAGCTGCGCCGGCACAAGCTCGTCTCCAGCGTGCGCGGCCCCGGCGGCGGCTACAACCTGGCGCGGCCCGCGGCCGGCATCTCGGTGGCCGAGATCGTCACCGCGGTCGACGAGACGCTCGACGCGACGCAATGCGGCGGCAAGGAAAACTGCCACGACGAAAAGCGCTGCATGACGCACGATCTGTGGGCGACGCTGAACGAGAAGATGTACGAGTACCTTTCTTCCGTGACGCTGGGAGACCTCGTCGCGCACCAGAACGGCAAGCCGGTGGCGGTCATCAAGGATTTCCGCCCGGCGGAGAAAACCGACGCGGGGCAGAAACCCGGGCCGGCGGAGAAACCCGAGAAGGTGGCCGCGTGAAGCTGCCGATCTACCTCGACTACTCGGCGACCACGCCGGTCGATCCGCGCGTCGCGGCCAAGATGATTCCGTATCTCACGGAGCACTTCGGCAACGCGGCGAGCCGCTCGCACGCCTTCGGCTGGAAAGCCGAGGAAGCGGTCGAGGAGGCGCGCGAGCACGTGGCGGCGCTGATCGGCGCCGATTCGAAGGAGATCATCTGGACCTCCGGCGCCACCGAGGGCAACAACCTCGCGATCAAGGGCGCGGCCAATTTCTACAAGACGAAGGGCAAGCACCTGATCACGCAGAAGACCGAGCACAAGGCCGTGCTCGACACCTTCCGCGAGCTCGAGCGCCAGGGCTTCGAGGCGACCTACCTCGAAGTGGAGCAGAACGGCCTGGTCGATATCGAGAAGTTCAAGGCGGCGATCCGGCCGGACACCATCCTCGCGTCGATCATGATGGTGAACAACGAGATCGGCGTGATCCAGCCGGTGTGGGAGATCGCCGACATCTGCAAGGCGAAGGGGATCATCTTCCACTGCGACGCCGTGCAGGGCGCGGGCCGCGTGGAGATCGACATGCAGAAGTTCAAGGCCGACCTCCTGACGATCACCGCGCACAAGATCTACGGCCCCAAAGGCATCGGTGCGCTGTACGTGCGGCGCAAGCCCCGGGTGCGGATCGAGGCGCAAATCCACGGCGGCGGCCACGAGCGGGGTTTCCGCTCGGGAACGCTCGCGACGCACCAGATCGCCGGCTTCGGCGAGGCGGCGCGCCTCGCGAAGCTCGAGATGGCGGAGGAGAACCGCCGCATCGGCGCGCTGCGCGACCGGCTGTGGGACAGAATCAAGGACATGGAGGAGGTGTACGTGAACGGCGACCTCGAGCGCCGCATCCCGCACAACCTCAACGTCAGCTTCAACTTCGTCGAAGGCGAGTCGCTCATCATGGCGGTGAAGGACATCGCCGTGTCGTCGGGCTCGGCCTGCACCTCCGCGTCGCTCGAGCCGTCGTACGTGCTGCGGGCGCTCGGGCGCTCGGACGAGCTGGCGCACAGCTCGGTGCGCCTCACGCTCGGCCGCTTCACCACCGAGCAGGAAGTGGATTTCGCCGCCGATCTGCTCAGGAAAAAAGTATTGAAGCTAAGGGAGCTTTCGCCCCTTTGGGAAATGTACAAGGACGGAGTGGACTTGAACTCTGTTCAATGGGCCGCACACTAGGAGTCTGAAATGGCATACAGCGACAAAGTACTGGATCACTACGAGAACCCCCGCAACGTGGGTTCTTTCGACAAGGGCGACGACGCGGTGGGCACCGGCATGGTCGGCGCGCCGGCCTGCGGCGACGTGATGAAGCTGCAGATCCGCGTGGGCCCCGACGGGCGCATCGAGGACGCGCGCTTCAAGACCTACGGCTGCGGCTCGGCGATCGCCTCGAGCTCGCTCGTGACCGAATGGGTGAAGGGCAAGACGCTCGACGAGGCGACGACGATCAAGAACACCCAGATCGCCCAGGAGCTGTCGCTGCCCCCGGTGAAGATCCACTGCTCGATCCTGGCCGAGGACGCGATCAAGGCGGCGGTCGAGGACTACCGCAAGAAGCACGGCGAGGCCGCTACCGCCGCCGCTGCCGTCACCGAGGAAAAGAAGGTCGCCTGATGGCAGTCACTCTCACCGAGAAAGCCGCAAACCACGTCCAGTCCTACCTTTCCAAGCGCGGTAAGGGCGTCGGGCTGCGGCTCGGAGTGCGCACGTCCGGCTGCTCCGGGATGGCGTACAAGCTCGAGTTCGCCGACGCCACCAATCCGGACGACGTGCAGTTCGAGAGCCATGGCGTCAAGCTGCTGATCGACCCGAAGAGCCTGCCGTACCTGGAAGGCACCGAGCTCGACTACACCCGCGAAGGCCTCAACGAGGGGTTCAAGTTCCGCAATCCCAACGTCAAGGACGAGTGCGGCTGTGGAGAGAGCTTCAACGTCTAGCCCGCAGTCGACGGCCGGCGCCGCCGGCCGTACCTCGAACCGCGGCACATGACGCGCAACCATTTTGAGCTGTTCGACCTGGCGCCGGCCTATTCGCTCGATACCGAGCGGCTCGAGAATTCCTACAAAGAGCTGCAGACCCTTGTCCACCCCGACCGCTATGCCCAGGCAGCCGATAGCGAGCGGCGCGCCTCGATGCAATGGACGACGCGCGTGAACGAGGCTTACAGCGCCCTCAGGGACCCGGTGCAGCGTGCGAAATACATCCTCGAGCTGCACGGCGTGGACGTCGGCTTCGAGACGAACACCCAGATGCCGACCGACTTCCTCCTGCAGCAGCTCGAGACCCGCGAGCAGCTGGAGGCCGCGATTCAGAAGAAGGATTCCGGGTTTCTGGATTCTCTCCGGAGCGATCTGATGGGAAAAAGAAAGCTCCTCGAAGCCCAGATAGGCGAGAGCATCGACGCAAGAAAAGACTACGTCCACGCGACCGACCTCGTTCGCAGGCTCATGTTCCTGCAGAAGATCGACGACGAGATCGACGCCGCATACGCGGCCATCGAGTAATGGCGCTCCTCCAAATCTCGGAGCCGGGCGAATCGCCGGCGCCGCACGAGCGGAAGCTGGCGGTCGGGATCGACCTCGGCACCACCAACTCGCTGGTCGCGACCGTGCGCAGCGGCACGGCGACGGTGCTGCCCGACGCCTACGGGCGGCCGCTGCTGCCCTCGATCGTGCGCTACTTTCCCGATGGCCGCGTCGACGTCGGCTATCCGGCGCAGGCCCGCCAGTCGGACGATCCCAGGAACACCATCGTTTCCGTGAAGCGCTACATGGGCCGCGGCGTGAAGGATGTGGCGCATATCGAGAGCACGCCCTACGACTTCGTCGACGCGCCCGGGATGCTGCAGATCCGCACCGCGGCGGGCGTCAAAAGTCCGGTCGAAGTTTCCGCCGAAATCCTGAAAGTACTGCGCGAGCGTGCGGAGCAGTCCCTGCAGGGGAACTTGAGCGGGGCGGTCATCACGGTCCCCGCCTACTTCGACGACGCGCAGCGCCAGGCGACCAAAGACGCCGGCCGGCTCGCCGGCCTCAATGTCCTCAGATTGCTGAACGAGCCGACGGCGGCGGCCGTCGCCTATGGGCTCGACAATGCGGCCGAAGGCATCTACGCGGTGTACGACCTGGGCGGCGGGACCTTCGATCTGTCCATTTTGAAATTATCGAAAGGAATCTTCGAAGTCGTGGCGACCAGCGGCGATTCGATGCTGGGCGGCGACGACTTCGACCAGCGCGTGTTCTGCTGGATCGTCGAGCAGGCCAAGCTGCCGCCCCTCGCGCCGCGCGACATGCGGCTGCTTCTCGTCAAGGCGCGCGAAGCGAAGGAGTATCTGTCGTTCCATTCGGAGACGCGGATCACCGCCAAGCTCTCCACCGGCGACGTGGTCGACGTGACGCTCGACACCGAGGCCTTCTGCGGCATGACCCACAACCTGGTGCAGAAGACGCTCGGGCCGACGCGCAAGGCGCTGCGGGACGCCGGCCTGCGTCCGCAGGACGTGAAAGGCGTCGTGATGGTGGGCGGCGCCACGCGCATGCCGCAGGTCCAGCGCGCGGTGGGCGAGTTCTTCCGGCGCGATCCGCTGAACAACCTCGACCCGGACAAGGTCGTGGCGCTCGGCGCGGCCATGCAGGCGAATGTGCTCGCCGGCAACAAGGCCCAGGGCGACGACTGGCTGCTGCTCGACGTGATTCCGCTTTCGCTGGGCCTCGAGACCATGGGCGGCCTCGTCGAGAAGATCCTGCCGCGCAACACCACCATCCCCGCGGCGCGCGGCCAGGAGTTCACCACCTTCAAGGACGGCCAGACCGGAATGAGCTTTCACGTCGTCCAGGGCGAGCGCGAGCTCGTCTCCGATTGCCGCTCGCTCGCGCGCTTCGAGCTCAAGGGACTCCCGCCGACGGCGGCCGGCGCCGGCCGCGTCCTCGTGACCTTCCAGGTCGATGCGGACGGCCTTCTCTCCGTTTTCGCGAAGGAAAAAACCTCCGGCAAGGAAGCCTCCGTCACCGTCAAGCCGTCCTACGGGCTCGCGGATGGGGACATCGAGCGCATGCTGCGCGATTCCTTCGAGCACGCGAAGGAAGACGTCCATGCGCGCGCTCTCGCGGAGAACCGCGTAGAGGGCCAGCGCCTCATCGAGGCGACCCTGTCGGCGATGGAGGCCGATGCTTCGCTGCTCGGCCCGGAGGAGTCGCGGCTGATCCGGGAAAAAATCGAAGCCTTGAGAAAGCTCCTCGAGGGGCGCGATCATCGCGCAATCAAGCAGGCGTCGGAGGATCTCAACCGCGCCACGGCGGATTTCGCCGGCCGGCGCATGGATGAAGGCATCCGCCGCGCGCTCGCCGGCCGCAAGATCGGCACCCTCTGATGCCCGGCTTTGAGCTCTGGAATGCCAAAGCTTAAGGTGCTGCCGCATCCCACCCTGTGTCCGCAGGGCGCGGAGATCCAGGCGAAGCCCGGCGTTTCCCTTTGCGACACGCTGCTCGAGAATCACATCGACATCGAGCACGCCTGCGAGAAATCCTGCGCGTGCACCACCTGCCACGTGATCGTGCGCGAAGGCTTCGACGAGCTCGAGCCCGCGCAGGAGAAGGAAGAGGACATGCTGGACAAGGCCTGGGGGCTCGAGGCCACGTCGCGCCTTTCGTGCCAGGCGAAGGTCACCGACGCGGACCTCGTCATCGAAATTCCAAAGTACACGATCAACTACGAGCGCGAAGGAGGGGGGAACAAGAAATGAAATGGACCGATACGCTCGATATCGCCATTGCGCTATCCGAAAAATACCCCGAGCAGGACCCGGCCAAGGTCCGCTTCACGGACCTCTACAAATGGGTGATGGAGCTCGACGGTTTCGCCGACGAGCCGGGCCGCTGCGGCGAGAAGATCCTCGAGGCCATCCAGATGGCATGGATCGAGGAGCTGGAGTAGCGTAAATCAGGCACGCGCCTTGCTCGCTCCCTCCTGAACGTACTTTCAGGAGATGCGCATGGACCGCAAAGACAAGGTTGAAGGCGAGGGCAGCTACACGGCCGGCAAGGAGTACAACGAGCGGACGAAGAAATTCGTCGACTCCGGCAAGGTGGAGCAGGCGGCGCGCGACGCGGCGCCGAAATCCGAGGAAGAAGCGCACGCGATGCAGAAGGCCGAGCGCATCGGCAAGAAGCACGCGAAGGAAGAAGACCCGGCGCTGAGCCAGCCCTCAAAGGTGCCGCACGAGGGCCACGGGCACACTCGCGACAAGTAATTAGACCGACGCGCTCTACTTCTTCCGGAGCGCGCCCCAGAGCTGGTCGAGCCGGTCGTAGCGGCCGCAGCCGGTGACGTAGAACTTGTATCTCACCGGGTTCTTCTTGTAATAGTCCTGGTGATAGTCCTCGGCCGGCCAGAACTCGCCCGCCTGCGCGATGGGAGTCAGGATCGGCTGCTTGAACGGCTTATTCTTCTCCCACTTCGCTTTCGACGCCTCAGCGAGCTTCTTCTGCTCCTCGTTGTAGACGAAGATGGCCGGCCGGTATTGCGACCCGCTGTCGCAGAATTGCCGGTCGGTCACCGTCGGATCGTGGTTCAGCCAGAACACCTCGAGCAGCCGCTCGTAGCTCACCTTGGCGGGATCGTAGGTCACCTGCACGGCTTCGGTATGGCCTGTCATGCCCGAAGAAACCTGCTCGTAACTCGGATTTTTCGTCTTGCCGCCGATGTAGCCGGAGACCGCGGCTGTCACGCCCGGCACTTTCTCGAACGCCTCCTCCGCGCACCAGAAGCAGCCTGCGGCGAAGGTTGCTTTCTGCAGGTTCTGGGCTTGCAAGAAAAACGAATTCGACAGAAGAAGGGCAAAAACAAGGCTACGAACCATGTTGCATCTCCCTGAGTACCGCGTCGATGACGGGTTGGTCGCGCAAGCATAGCCTTACCTTACTGAGACGGGCGGTTCGAGCCGCGGACAGGTAGGCACGGGCGCAGATGTCGAGGGGGACGGCGAAGATGCCGGCCGACACCGCCGGAAATGACACGGAGCTCCAGCCGCGCTCGCCGGCGCGTGCGAAGGCCGAGGTGAGCGCCTCGGTGAGCTTGCGCTCCTCGTCGCCTTCGCCAAAGCGCGGGCCGACGGCGTGGATGATTCCCTTGAACGGCAGTTTGCCGGCGCCCGTCACGACCGCCGATCCCGAAGGGAAGGGGCCCTGCTCGCGCGCGACGCGGTCGGATTCTTCCTGCAGCCCCGGCCCGGCGGCGCGCGAAAGGATCCCGGCAATGCCGCCGCCGTGCGCGAGGTGGCCGTTCGCGGCGTTGACGATCGCGTCCACGGGCTCCTCGAGCAGGTTGCCCTGAACGACCTGGAACAGGCCGCCCGCGGCCGTCCGAGCTTCGGCGAGGACCTTGTTTATTTCTTTTTTCTCTTGCGCGGCACTTTGGCGCCCGCGCGGCGCGCTTCCGACAGGCCGATCGCGATCGCCTGCTTGCGGCTCTTCACCTTCTTGCCCGAGCGGCCGCTTTTCAGCGTGCCGCGCTTGCGCTCGTGCATTGCCCGCTTCACCTTCTGCTGCGCTTTCTTGCCGTACCTGGCCATGGAGACTCCTCTGTTTGGACGCGGATTCTCCCTTTCTGAGCCGCTACTTACTCTATCTTCGCTTTCGCTCTCAGCCCCCGTACCAGCTCCTCGATCTTGCCCTGGACCAGCTGCTGCTGGATTCTCGGCTTCACATCGGCGAGCGCCGGGAACTTCACCGAGCGCACGTCGTCGAGCTGGATCACGTGGAAGCCGAAGCGGGTCCGCACCGGCGTCTCGGTGTACTTGCCCTTCTCGAGCTTAACCATCGCATCGGAGAACTGCTTGTCGAACACTCCGGGCACGTTCCAGTCGAGGTCGCCGCCGCGGTCCTTGGTGCCGGTGTCCTTGGAGTTCTTGGCGGCGAGCTCGTCGAATTTCGCGCCTTTCTTGAGGTCCGCGATCATGGCTTTCGCCTGGTCCTCGGTCTCGACGAGGATGTGGCGCGCCTTGTATTCCTGGTCGCCGGTCTGCCCCTTGGCGCGGTCGTACTCCTGCTGGATCTCGGCGTCGCTGATCGGGTGCTTGCGCAGCCAGTCGCGCACGTAGGCGCCCACCAGGATCTCCTGGCGCGCCGAGTCGATCTGCGCCTGCACTTCGGCGTTCTTCGCGAGGCCCGCTTTCACCGCTTCCTGCGCGACGATCTCGCGGTTGACGAGCTCGTCGCGGACCAACGCGCGGGTCTGCTCGCTGTCCGGAGTGCCGCGGGCCTGCTGCTGCAGCACCATGGCGTCCAGGCGCGATTTCGGGATCGGCACGCCGTTCACCCGGGCGATGGCCTCGCCGCCCTTGGCGGCGGGTTTCGGGGCGCCCTTGGCGGCGCCTTTCGCGGCGTCCTTGGGCGGACTCTTGGCCGCGTCCTGCGCCTGCGCGCCGGGCGATGCGAGGAATGCGCAGGCGATCAGGGCCGCGGCCGCGATCATCGGACGGTTCATTGTTTTCCTTTCAGTTCTCCGGGACTGCGCGCCGAGATGGCGAGCGCGTGAATCGGATGCTGCATGAGGCTGCCGAGCGCCTCGTAGACCATGCGGTGGCGCGCCACCGTCGGCTGGCCCTCGAAGCGCGGCGACACGATCGACAGGCGCCAGTGCGTCTGCCCGCCCGGCGCGGCGCCGGCGTGGCCCGCGTGCTTCGCGCTCTCGTCTACGAGGTCCAGGCTGAGCGGCTCGAGGGCCGCGAGCTGCTCGCGAATCCTGGCGGCGACGTTCATGGCGGCTACTGCTTCTCTTCCATGTGCTTCGAGAGGAAGAACGACTGGACCACGGCGAACACGATCATCAGGCCGATTCCGCCGAAGGCCTTGAAGAATCCCCAGGTCTTCTCGGAGAAGTTGTACGCCACGTACAGGTTGGCCACGCCCATGAAGCCGAAGAACGCCACCCAGCTCCAGTTCACCCGGCTCCAGGTTTTCTCCGGAAGCTGCATCTGCTCCGACATCATGGTCTTGATCAGGTTCTTGCCGAGCAGCGGCGCGATCCCGAGCACCGCCCCGAACAGCCAGTACACCACGGTCGGCTTCCACTGGATGAAGGTCTTGTCCTGCAGGATGAGCGTCAGGCTGCCGAACACCAGCACGCACGCGGCGCTGATCCACAGCGTGCCGTGGATCTTCTTCCTGTTGATGGCGAGCCACGAGATCTGCCCCACGGTCACCGCGATGGCGACGGCCGTGGCTACGAAGATGTCCCAGAGGAGGAGGGCAACTAAGAACGACCCGACGGGAAGGAGATCGAAAAGAACCTTCATTCAAGAGGGCAATTCTACCAGCCGGGAACGGGCGTCAGCGCTATTCGATCATCCGATTAATATAAGCGGCATCGATGCCGGCCCAAGACAAAAATGGCACGCTCGCGGTCTATCTCGGGGTCGTCCAGTTCTTCTTCGCGACGACCTGGACCCTGTATGTGATCTACCTGCCGCAGCTCGCCGCCCAAGCGGGCATCGGCGCGCAATGGGTGCCGTGGATCCTGGTCGCGGACCAGGTGATCTTCGCCGCCACGGACGTCGTCACGGGGTTCTGGATCGACCGCCTGCGCCGCGGGTTCGCCCGCTTCGGCGGCTGGATCCTGGGCTTCACGGTGGTCTCCAGCGTTGCCTTCCTTGCGCTGCCTTTTTCCTCAGGCAACGCCGGCCTTCTTCTTGTCGCCATCCTCATCTGGTCGATGACCTCGTCGGCGTTGCGCTCTCCGCCCTGGGCATTGCTCGCGCGGCACGCTGCCGCCCCGAGCGTGCCGCTGCTTTCCGCGCTGGTTCTCACCGGCAGCGCGCTCGCTGCGGCCTTCGCGCCGTACCTCGGGCTCGCCCTGAAGGGCGTGGACCCGCGCCTGCCTTTTGTCGTCTCGACCGTCACGCTGCTCGCGACCGTCGCGGGCCTCGTCTATGCGGAGCGACGGGTTTCCCCGCAAGGCCCTTCGACTGAAAATCTTTCCGAAAAAAACACCGGGGACGCGAACGCCGGGAGCATCGCGCTCTTCTTCGTCGCGCTGCTCCTGATGGCGGCGGGCTTCCAGGTGCACTTCGCGCTGAACTCGGCGCCGCGCTACCTCGCGTTCGCGACGCCGGAGCGCCTGCCGTATCTCATGCCGGTCTTCTGGATCGGGTTCAACGTCCTGATGTTTCCGGCCTCCGTCCTGGTGAAGCGCCTGGGGCCCTTGAAGATGCTCGCCGGCACGGCGGCACTGGGCGCGGCGGCGATTCTCTGCAGCGTGCTTGCGCGGGACCTGCAGAGCCTCGCCGTCGCGCAGTTCGTCGCCGGCGGCTTCTGGGGCGCCGCGAGCGTCGCCGCTTACACCGCCGCCATCGGCTTCGGCCGAACCGGGCGCGAGGGCAGGATGCTGGGCACGCTGTTCGCCGTGCTTGCGCTCGCCGCCGTCGCGCGGATCGCGGCTTATGCGAGCGATCTGGTCGTCGAGCCGGGAGTGAAAGCCGTGCTGCCCTGGGTGCCGCAAGCCGCCTGGCTGCTGTCGGCCGCTTTTCTGCTGCTCGTCGTGCGCCGCGCCGATGGAGCCTCGAAGCGGCCCTGACGCATCCGCGAGCACAGCCGATAGAGCGCAACGCTCGCCGCCATTCCCCAGACCATGCCGCCGAACATGCCGCCGAGCATCGAGGCGGGACCGTGCGCGCCGAGGTATTCGGACAGAAGCACCCCGGCCGACATCCCGACGGTCATCCATGCCGAGCACGCGAAGTTCTGGGCGACGCGCACGCAGTATTGCCTGCGGCAGGTGGGCCGGCTCGCGCGCAGAAGAGGTATTGCCATAAGGCCGCCGAGCCACATGCCGGCGTGCGTCCAGGGCAGCAACGTCCAGTGCAATTGCACGAGGGACCAGAGATTGCGGTCTGCGGCGGCGCAGAGGCCCGCAAGCGACTGCAGCTGCGTCGAATGGGAATCGACCATCAGCCCGAGGACCATGCCCAAGGCTCCGAGCAGCAACATCGTCTGCGGCGCGGTCGGGCCGACCCGCGGCGGATGCGGCACCGCGGCGCTTCTCAAGCCGGCCTCCGGCTCAGGGAGGCGAGGTGGATCGCCGCGTACTTGGCGGGGTTGGTCCGGAATGTCGTCCAGCAGCCGTCGCAGCAGAAGTAGTAAGACACGCCTTCGTACTTCTCGACGTGCACCGGGTCGGCGGTGCTCACGGCCATCCCGCACACGGGGTTGATGAATTTGCCTTCCGCCGGCGCCGTGCCGGCGGCGGCCTTCGGCTGGACCGTCGGCTGAGCCCCCGCGGTGGCCTTATCACGGCCGCGCAACAGCGCCAGCACCCCGACGATCGCGACCAGCGCGATCTCGGCCGGCGTCTTGGCGCCGGCATCCGGGCCGGCCGGCGCGTGCAGGCGCGCGAGCTGCGCTTCGTCGACGCCGCGCAGCCGCATCGCGGCGCGGAGCTTCTCCGCTTTTCGCGGGCTCGCGATCATCAGCACCTGCTTCGCCGGGCTGCGCAACGCGGCCTCGAGCGCTTCCTCGTCGCCTTGCCCCTGCGTCGCGACCAGGACGACGGGCGCTTCACCCGGCGCCGCGGCGAGCCTGATGCTGAGGCGCTCCGCAAGGAAGCGCGCTTCGTCGGCGGCGGGCGTGCTCCCGAGCACGCATAGCAGGCTGCGAGCGCTGTAAGGCTGGATGAACAGCTCGATGGTGCCGTTGCTGGCGCAGGACATCGCGTACTGCTCGACATCCTCCTCGGGATAGATGCGGTCGTTGCTGATACGCACGAGCTTCGGCTCGCCGCGCTCGATGGCGCTCTGCGCGGCGCTGACGACCACGCCCTTCGCGCAGCCGCCGCCGATCCAGCCATGCAGCGTTCCGTCGGCGCGCACGATCGCCTGCGCGCCGAGGTAGGCGGAGGAGGGCGCGACCACCCGGACCACCGTGACGAGCGCGTAGGCCTCGCCGCGCCCGCTCAGCTCGCGCGCCTTTTCCGAAAGCTCGTCGCGCGTCATCGCAATGCCTCGATGATCTGCGGCACTACGCGCTCGAGGCTCGCAAGGTCCGCGCCCGGCGCGAGCAGATCGAGGTGCGGCAGGGCCGCCTGCATCCCGCGGCTCTCGGGGCTGAAGCCGGGTTGATTCAGCAAGGGGTTGAGCCAGACCATGCGCCGCGAGCGCCGCCGCAGCGCGGCGAGCGACTGCGCCAGAAGCTCCGGCTCGCCGGTGTCGTAGCCGTCGCTGACGACGATCACGCCGGTGCGCGAATGCAGCAGGCGCGCGCCGTAGTCCCGATTGAAATCCCGCAGGCATTCGCCGATGCGCGTGCCGCCGCCCCATCCTTCGGCAAGGAGGTGCATGCGTTCCTGCGAGCGCCACGGGTCCGGATCGCGCAGCGCCTCCGAGACGCCGGTGATGCGGGTATGGAAAATGAAGCAATGCACGTCGGCCAGCTCCGCGCACAGCGCCCGGGCAAGGCGCAGGTAGAAAAAGCTGTACAGGCTCATCGAGCGGCTCACGTCGAGGAGCAGCACCAGGCGGGGGCGCACGCGGCGGCGCTCCTTCCACGCGAGCCGCAGCGGCGTGCCGCCGCAGGCTACGCTGCGCCGTATGGTGCCCTGCAGGTCGAGCCGCCGGCCGTGATGAAAGCGCGCTTCGCGGCGCAGACGGAGGTGCTTCAGGCGCCTCGCGAAGCGGCGCATCAGCGCCTCGATCTCGCGCGCGTGCTCGGCCTGGTTCAAATCGCGAAAATCCGTGGACGCCAGAGATTCCTCGCGGCTCGCCCCGTGCCGGGCGGCGCCCGCGTCGGTGTCGCCGGCGACCCCGTGGCCCGCGCCGGCGGCCGGCTCGTCTTCGCCGCCGCCGCTCATTCCCGCCTGCCGCGCTCCGGCGGCTACGACGTTGCTCTCCACGAATATTTTCTTGTTCGGCGGCAGGAAGTAGGCGTCGAAAAGAGAATCGAAGCGCCGCCATTCGTCGCCACGGCTGCAAAGCAGCGCCTTCAGGCTCCAGCGCAGGATCTGCGGCTCGAGAATTCCGGTGCGGACGGCGGTTTCGAGCACCTGGACCGAATCGGCGCCGCCTACGCCGTAGCCGTTGAAGCGCAGGAACCCGGCGAAGCCCGTCAGGCGCGTGCTGAGCTCGGCGCTCAACATGCCGCGGCGATCCGGGCGACGACCTCCCGGGTGAATCCGGTGCGGTCCTCGCGAGTCTTGATGAGGGCGCTCAGGGTTTCGAGGATGCGCTCGGCGCCGCCGTCGTCGAGGGTGGAAATTCCCATGCGCAGCAGCGCCGCCGTCCAGTCGAGCGTCTCGGCGATGCCCGGCTTTTTCTGCAGCTCCATGCGGCGCACGCTCTGCACGAACTCGACCACCTGGCGGGCGAGGTGTCCCGCCGCCTGGGGCGCCTTGATCTCGACGATCGCCAGCTCCTTCGCGAAGTCGGGATAGTCGATGTACTGGTACAGGCAGCGCCGGCGCAGCGCGTCGGAGATTTCGCGCGTGCCGTTCGAGGTGATGACGACCAGCGGCCGCGTGACCGCGCGCACGGTGCCGAGCTCCGGGATCGATATCTGGAAGTCCGAGAGCAGCTCGAGCAGATAGGCTTCGAAGGCTTCGTCGGCGCGATCGACCTCGTCGATCAGCAGCACCGGCGGCTCGGCGCAGCTGATCGCCTCGAGCAGCGGCCGCTTCAGCAGATAGCGCTCGGAGAAGATGTCCTGCTCCTTGACCGCGGCCGGGCGCTCGTCGTGCTCGAGCAGCTTGATCGCCAGCAATTGGCGCTGGTAGTTCCATTCGTACATCGCGGCGTGCACGTCGAGCCCTTCGTAGCACTGCAGGCGAATGAGCCTCGCGCCGCGCACCGCGGCGAGCGCCTTGGCGATCTCGGTCTTGCCGACTCCGGCATCGCCTTCCAGCAGCAAGGGACGGCCCAGATCCAGCATCAGCAGCAGGGCCGCCGCGAGCGCGGGCTCGGCGATATAGCCGGCGCTTTCCAATCGGGACTGCAGAGCCGCGACCTCGTGCACGCGCTGCGCGGGAGAATTCACACCGGTTTCTTGGAAAACAGGCCGCGCAGCCAATCCTTCAGAATGATCCAGACAAGCGCGAGGCCGTTCAGCTCCCCGGCCGCGGGGGGAGGGATCGACGCCGCGGGCGCCGCCGTGCCGCCGACCGCCGCGGCGCCTCCGGCCGCCGCGGCGCGTTGCGCCTGGAGCGCGCCGACATGGCGGGCGAAGTTGTCGGCGAACTGCTTCAGGATCTGGTCGGCGACCGTGTTCATCATGCGCCCGCCGAAGGCGGCCGCTTTGCCGCTCATCGATACTTCGCTCGCGCCCACCAGCGTGCACAGGCCGCCGTCGGCAGCCTCGACCCGCGCGGTCAGCTCGAGGGAAGCGCCCGAGCTGCCGGTGCTGTCGGTGCCCTTGCCGAGCAGCCGCAGCGTCCGGGCGGCCGCGTCGACGTCCTTCATCTCGATCTCGCCGCGGAAGGACATCGTCGCCGGGCCGACCTTGACCGTGACCGTTCCTTTGTAGCGGCCGCCGTCGAGGCGCTCGGTGATCTTCGCCCCGGGCATGCAGCCGGCGACCGCCTCGAGGTTCTGCAGGAATTCCCATGCCACCTGCGGCGAGCTCGGCATGGGATAGCTCTTGTCGATCTGGACCTTCATGCCCGCGTCCTACCTTTTGTTGATCCCCAGCGCCTTGCATTGCTGCCACACGCGGTACGCGGTGTGCGGCATGTCCATGTGCGTGACGCCGAGGTGCGCGAAGGCATCCACCACCGCATTGGTGAAGCAGGGGATGCCGCCGACGTGGGGCGACTCCGCCACGCCCTTGGCGCCGATCGGATGGTGCGGCGAAGGCGTGACGGTGTGGTCGGTCTCCCAGCGCGGCGTTTCCACCATCGTCGGCAGGAAATAATCCATCAGGCTGTTGCCCAGATGGTTGCCGTTCTCGTCGAACGGGATCGCCTGGCCGAAGGCCACGGCAAAGGCTTCCGTGAGGCCGCCGTGGATCTGGCCTTCGATGATCATCGGGTTGATCCGCGTGCCGCAATCGTCCAGGGCGTAGAAGCGCCGCACCTTGGTCTCGCCCGTGAAGCGGTCGATGTCCACGACGGCCACGTAAGCGCCGAAAGGATAGGTCAGGTTGGGCGGATCGTAGTATTCCGTCGCGTCCAGGCCTTTCTCCATGCCTTCGGGCAGGTTGCTGGTGTGCGCCGCCATGGCGATCTCCTTCATGGTCTTCGCCTGGGACGGATTGCCCTTGACCTTGAAACGGTCCACTTCCCATTCCAGATCGCCTTCGCCCACCTCGAGCAGGTGGGCCGCGATCTTCTGCGCCTTGGCTTTGATCTTGCGGGCGGCCATTGCCGCGGCGGCGCCGCCGACCGGAGTCGAGCGCGAGCCCCAGGTGCCGGCGCCGTAGGGCGCCTTGTCCGTGTCGCCTTCCTCGATCTGGATCTCCTCGGAGGGCAGGCCGAGCTCGGTGGCGATGA
>CAYOVM010000002.1:28763-58717 GCA_964407355.1 uncultured Enterobacteriaceae bacterium | reverse complement strand
TGAAGGTCCCCGAGCCGAAGTTTTCCTCGCAGACCAAGGAAAAGCTCGTGTCCTCCGAGGTGCGGCCGGTGGTCGAGGAGATCGTCGCCGAACGTCTGCGCGAATACCTCGAGGAGCGGCCGGCCGATGCGCGCCTGATCACCTCGAAGATCGTGGACGCCGCGCGCGCGCGCGAGGCGGCACGCAAGGCGCGCGAGATGACGCGCCGCAAGGGTGTTCTGGACGGCATGGGCCTGCCCGGCAAGCTCGCCGACTGCCAGGAGCGCGATCCGGCACTGTGCGAGCTGTACCTGGTGGAGGGCGATTCCGCCGGCGGCTCGGCCAAGCAGGGCCGCGATCGCAAGTTCCAGGCGATCCTGCCGCTCAAGGGAAAGATTCTCAACGTGGAGCGCGCTCGCTTCGACAAGCTGCTCTCCTCCGCCGAGATCGCCACACTGATCACCGCGCTCGGCTGCGGCATCGGCAAGGAGGAATACAACGCCGACAAGCTGCGCTACCACCGCATCATCATCATGACCGACGCGGATGTCGACGGCTCGCACATACGCACGCTGCTGCTGACGTTTTTCTACCGCCAGATGCCCGAGCTGGTCGAGCGCGGCCACATCTACATCGCCCAGCCGCCGCTCTTCAAGGCGAAACTGGGCAAGGAAGAGCGCTATCTCAAGGACGAGCACGAGCTGAACGAGTTCACGCTGAAGCAGGCCCTGGTCGACGCCGCGTTGCAGCCGGGCGCCGGGCGCGAGCCGATTTCCGGCGCTGCGCTCGCCGAGCTCGCGAAGTCCTATCTCCTGTCCGAGGCGGTGATCGAGCGCGTCTCGCGGCTCATCGACCGGGAAGCGCTTCAGGCGATGCTGCGCGGTGTCCAGGTCGACCTCGCGCGGCGCGATTCCGCGGAGTCCTCGGCGGAGGCGCTCGAGCAGGCCATCGGCGGCAATGGCGTCGCCGTGGCGCCGCACTTCGACGCGAAAACCGAGCGCTACCAGGTGAAAATCGAGCGCACCCGCCATGGCAACGTGCGCATGAGCACCATCGACACCGAGTTCGTGCATTCGGGCGACTACGCTCAGATCCGCCAGACGGCCGATCTGCTACGCGGCCTGGTCGGCGAAGGCGCCACCATGCAGCGCGGCGACAAGAAGCAGCCGATCAAAGACTTCCCGGAAGCGATGCGCTGGCTCCTGGGCGAAGTCCAGCGCTCCATGACCCTGCAGCGCTACAAGGGTCTGGGCGAGATGAATCCGGAGCAGCTCTGGGAGACGACCATGGACACCGGCAATCGCCGCTTGCTGAAAGTGCAGATCGAGGATGGCATCGCCGCCGACGAGATCTTCGCGAAGCTGATGGGCGATGAGGTCGAGCCGCGGCGCCTGTTTATCGAGTCGAACGCCCTGGGCGTACGCAACCTGGACGTCTGAGTCGCCCGGGCCTCAGGCCGAGCGGCGTTTCTTTGCCGCCTTCTTCGCGGGTTTTTCGTCGGTCTCCGCGCTCTTCGCCTTGGACTCGGCCGCTGCCTTGGCGTCGGCGGGCTTTTCCTTACGCGGCTGAAACTCGAAGCCGATCTTGCCGTCGGGATTCTTGACCAGAAACGCCTTGAACTTGCGCCCCTTCTTCGAGACGAAATCGGTCAGGAGGTCGGTGCGGCCCGTTGCCAGCAGCTTCTTCATCTGCTCGCGCTCGATCGGCTGTTGAAGGATCATGCGGCCGGAGCGGAAGTCGCAGCTTTTTGCCGGCCCGAGCGCCTTTTCGCAGGTGTAGGCCATGCCATGCTCGAAGACGCGGGCTCGGCATTTGGGGCAGGGACCCAGGGGCTCCTGTCCCGAAAAGTCGGGCGCTTCCTCACCCTCGCGGCCGTCCTGGCCGAAGTCGAATTCCGCTTTCAGCTCATCGGTGAGCTTCACCACCGCGCTGAACGGCTTGCCCATGCGGCTGCGAAATCCGGTCAGGGGACCGATGGACCGCTTGGTGATCAGCTGCGCCACCTCGTCGGGCGACCATTCGCGCCCCGAAGTCACCTTCCATAGCGAGAAGTCGCACTTCTGGCACTGGAACTTGCGGTAGTTCTCCTGCACGACCCCGCCGCATTTGGGGCAAGGCGCGCTCACCGTCGCGTAGACCACGTCGGGAATCTCGCCGGTCTTGATCATGCCGACGACTTTCTTGACCAGGCCCGAGATCTCTTTCATGAACTCATCGCGCGAAAGCTTGCCCTGCTCGATCAGCTTGAGCTTGTGCTCCCATTCGCCGGTGAGCTCGGGTGACGCGAGCTCGACGACGTGGAGCATGTGGAGCGCGAACATCAGCGAGAATGCCTTGGGCGTCGGCACCAGCTCGCGTCCTTCGCGATTGATGTACTCCTCGCGGATCAGGCCCTCAATGATGGCGGCCCGGGTAGCCGGCGTGCCCAGGCCTTTTGCCTCCATCGCCTCACGCAGCTCGTCGTCCTCGACCAGCTTGCCCGCGCCCTCCATCGCCGAGAGCAGCGTGGCCTCGGAGTAGCGCGGCGGGGGCTTGGTCTGATTCGCCTTCGCGGCGACTTCCCCCACGGCGACCTGCTCGCCCTGCGCGATCGCGGGCAGGTTCTCGGTCTCGTCTCCGACGGCGCGGCCATACACGGCAAGCCAGCCGGGATTCTGCAGCACCTTGCCTTCGGTCCTGAAGTGATGCTCCGCCACCTTCGTGATCCGCGTAGTCTGCAGGAATTCGGCCGCCGGGTAGAACACCGCGAGGAAGCGGCGCACCACCATGTCGTAGAGCTTCTGCTCGGCCTCGTTCAGCTGCTTTGGGGTCTGCAGCGTGGGAATGATCGCGAAGTGATCCGAGATCTTGGTGTTGTCGAAAATCCGCTTGTTCGGCTTTACCCATCCCTGCTTCAGGATTTGCTTCGCGAAGCCCGAGAACGCCGTCGTGCCGCCCAGCTCCTTGAGCGTGTCTTTCACCGTCGGCATGTAATCCTCCGGCAGCGCGCGCGAATCGGTACGTGGATAGGTGAGCACCTTGTGCCGTTCGTACAACGCTTGCGCCAGCGACAGGGTCATGCGTGCCGGAAAACCGAACCGCCCGTTGGCTTCGCGCTGCAGACTCGTAAGGTCGAAAAGCAGCGGCGAAAGCTGGCTGGAGGGCTTCGTTTCCTCGGTCGCCACGCCTTTCTTGCCGCGGCATGCGGCGACGACTTTCTCGGCGGCGGCGAGCTCCCAGAGACGCTCGGGCTTGCGCTCTGCGTCATCGTCCTTCTTGAAGGACGGATCGAACCAGCGCCCTGGATACTCGCCTTCCTTGGCGCCAAAGCGCGCATGCACCTCCCAATAGTCGCGCGAGGTGAACGAGCGGATCTTTTCCTCGCGCTCGACCAGGATCGCGAGCGTGGGAGTCTGTACGCGGCCCACCGTGGTGAGGTAGAAGCCGCCTTCCTTGGAATTGAACGCGGTCATCGCCCGCGTACCGTTGATGCCGACCAGCCAGTCCGCTTCCGAGCGGCTCTTCGCCGCGTCCGCAAGCGGCAGCATTTCCTTGTCGGGGCGCAGCTTGGAGAAGCCGTCGCGGATCGACTGCTGGGTCATGGACTGCAGCCACAATCTCTCGATCGGCTTCTTCGCGCGCGCGTGCTGCACCAGGTAACGGAAGATGAGCTCGCCTTCCCGCCCGGCGTCGCACGCGTTGATCAGGCCCGTTACGTCCTTGCGCTTGAGCAGGCGCAGGAGAAGGTTCAGCCGGTCCTCGCTGCGCTCGATCGGCGCCAGGTCGAAGTGCGGCGGGATCACCGGCAGCTTGGCGAAGGACCATTTGCCCTTCTTGACGTCGTGCTCTTGCGGCAGCACAAGCTCGAGCAGATGGCCGACCGCCGACGAAAGAACGTAGTGGTCGCTTTCGAAGTAATCGGATTTGCGCGTGAAGCCGCCGAGCGCGCGCGCAATATCCGCGGCGACCGAAGGTTTCTCGGCGATGATCAGTTTCTTGCTCATGGCACGCGAAAGGCCGCAGAGGATACCCGCAAAGGCGGCGGCGGTTCAACCCATCGTGCGTATTAACCTGCGCGCGCATGCGCGCGCAGGCCTCACGGTCAGCTCGGCAGGCGAGCGTGCGGCGTGCTGAAAAGATCTTCCGCGACGAGGCGGCTGGTGGGCGTCTGCTGATTCCACAGCACCATCAGGACGATCAGCTTCAGCTGGTCTAGCGTAAGCGCTTCGCCGGAGGCCGCCAGCGAGCGCTCGATAACCAGTTCCCGGTTCTGCGCGCCGAGGATACCCGACTGCTCCAGGGTCAAGAGAAATCCCCGGCATTCGGCGTCGAGCTTGGCCAGCTCTCGCGGCGCAAAGGCGCGAAACGCGGTTCGCGAATCGGGCAGCCTCGCGAATTCCGCCTGCGGCGTACGCACGCCGGCAAGCCAGTGGAGCGCCTCGCTGATGTCCGAATCCTCGAAGCCCGCCGCGGAGAGCTTCTTGGCGACGCGTTCGCGGTCGTACGCCAGATCCGCTTGCTGGTAGTTTTCGAACAGATATACGAGGACATCGTACATTGGGTCTCCCTTTGTTATAACGCGGCAGTAACGATTTCGTTTACCCGCGTTCCCCCTTCTGCAAACGCTGATATAACCCCCCGGGCAACGCGGCAATACGCCCGTCCAGCTCGAGGCGCAGCAACTCCGAGGACACCTGCTCCGCCGTCATGCCGGCGCGCGTGCAGAGCGCGTCGACATCGACCGGGTCATGGCCCATGTGCGGGAGCAACGCGCTGTCGGTCGCCGGCTGCGCCCCGGCCTCGCGAGCCGTGGTCGAGGCATAGCCGCTCGGGCGGAATCCGGAAAGCTCGTCGAGCACGTCTTCCGCCGATTCGACTAGTTTCGCGCCCGACTTGATGAGCGCGTGGCAACCTCTGGAGAGCGGCGAGTGAATCGAGCCGGGAATCGCGAACACTTCACGGCCCTGGTCGACGGCGGTTCGCGCGGTGATCAACGAGCCGGAAGCCGAGGCTGCTTCGACCACGAGGCAGCCGCGCGCGAGCCCGCTTATCAGGCGATTGCGCTTGGGAAAATTGTGCGCCGCAGGCGCCATCCCGAGCGGGAATTCGGAAATCACGAGGCCGCGCTCTGCAATCTGCGCCGCGAGCTGCGCGTTGCGCCTTGGGTAGACGATATCGATCCCGGTGCCGAGCACGGCAATGGTCGAGCCGGGGCCCGCGAGTCCGCCGCCATGCGCCGCGGCATCGATTCCCATGGCCAGCCCGGAAACGATAGTCAGCCCCGCGTTGCTGAAAGCTCGCGCGAAGGTCTCCGCATTGCTTTCCCCCTGCGCCGTGGCGTTGCGGCTTCCGACGATCGCGAGCGAGGGTCGCTGCAGAAGCTCCAGGCGGCCGACCGCGTAGAGCAGCGAAGGCGGGTCCGGAATCTCAAGAAGAGCTCGCGGGTACGTCGCGTCGGCGAGCGTAACGATGAAATGATTAGGCGCTCGGGCCCAGTCGAGCGCGCGCGCCACGGCGTCGCGCACCTGCGCCGATGCCATGGACTCCAGAGCGCCGGGCGCTATGTGCGCGGCTAGCTCCGAAGGTTTCCTGTCAATGACGTTTTGCGGCAAGCCGAACTGCCGCAGCATGCCGCGGATGGCGGCGGCACCGATCCCGGGAGTGAGGGTGAGTTGCAGCCAGCTCGCCAGCCCGGGATCTTCTTTCATCGGGGCGGCGCGCGGCGGGGAATGGCTTCCCCGCGACCCGGCGCGCTGCCGCGGCGCCGGAAGAAATTGTTGCTACGGAGTCTGAACCACATCGAGAGTATTGACCGGCCTCGTGACGTTCATAACCAGCGCGTAGGATACCCGCTCGAATACGCGAAACACAAACACCAGACCCGAGCGTTCGTCGGGCAACTGGATATTCGCATCGCTGGCGCTTCTCGCCTTAGTGACATCGCGCGCCGTGCCGCCCTGGCTGTATAGAGCCAGCACGTGCCCGATCTCGAGCCCGTCTGCCTTGCCGCGGTTGATGGTGATGATCGAATGATCTCCGGCTTCTCCGACCTTTCCGAGCCCGCCGTAGATCGTCATCACGCGTCCGGTCAAGTGCACGCTGGGCGCATGAGGGGCATAGTTCGGCGCCACGGCGCGTCCGGCGGCCACCAGCTTGTCGCCCGCGCCAACTTCCTGGAGCGAGGTGCTCAGCCGCACCGTAGCAGGCTCCCCGGGACGCGTGAGCTGCGCCGTGCCGAGGTAGATCGCCTCATACGCGAGCGTCTTATTGGTATCCGGATCGACCAGCGGACCGCCCTTGCGGTAGACGTACCAGGTTTCCTCGCTCGACTGGCCAATGCCGCGTACGTACGCAGAATTTCCTTCGGCAAGAATCACGCGGTTCGCTTGGGTCCCGATGATCGTCGGAGCTTTGTCTAGCCCGTCCGGCTCGATCACCAGCGGCCGGGTCAGGAACGGTTCGATGAGCCCGGCGGGAATGCTCGGGATTTCCTGCTTGGCGAGCGATTCGGCGCGTACCCGGGGACTTAGTTTCACGGTGCCTGAGGGCACCGGCGCGGGTGTGTCCGCAGTGCCCGAAGTAACCCCCGAAGTAACCCCCGGCCCCGAGGTAACTGCCGGCGCTCCGGATTCCCCCGACGCGATCGAAAGGCGGGCCTTCTCCCGATCCAGAATGATCACGTATCCCGGATAGATCAGGTGGGGATTGCGGATCTGGTCCTTGTTCATGCTCCACAATTCCGGCCAGCGCCACGGCGAATCGGTATAACGTTGGGAGATGCCCCAGAGGGTGTCGCCGCGGACCACGACGTAACGATCCGGCGCGTCCCGCTTGATCGCTAGCGGACCTTGGCTGGGCTGCGCCCCCGCGAGCCCGGAAATGAGGAAGAAAGCGAGCGCTGTGATAGACTTACGGAACTGCTGGACCATGGCTACCCCGTCCCTTTCGCGGCTTCCTGGACCGGCTGGAAAATCGATTCGGCCACCCCAATGTAGCATAAAGGCCAAATAGCTTATATATCGCCTCAAATTGTCCACATAATCCATTAAATTCGCAAGTAAATTGCCAAGCTACCGCCCCACTACCGCTCCGACGCAAGCACAAACCGCTCCGATGGCAACGCTAAGCATCCTCCGCTACCCAGACGCTCGGCTGCACAAGCAAGCTTCCCCGGTCACCGTGTTCGACGATGCGCTGAAAAAGCTCGTGGCCGACATGGCTGAAACCATGTACGCAGCGCCCGGCATCGGCTTGGCGGCGACCCAGGTCGATGTTCACAAGCAGGTCATCGTCGTCGACGTTTCGGAGCGGCGTGATTCGCTGGTGGTGCTGGTCAATCCGGAGATCGTCGAAGCCGTAGGCGTCTCGGACATCGAAGAAGGCTGCCTGTCCGTACCGGGCATCTATGAGCTGGTCGAGCGGGCCGAGCGCGTGAAAGTACGCGCTTACGATCATAACGGCAACGCATTCACGCTCGAGGCGCAAGGGCTGCTCGCCGTATGCATTCAGCATGAGATGGATCATCTGAAGGGCAAGGTCTTCGTCGAGCACCTTTCCCAACTGAAGCAGCAGCGCATACGCGCCCGTCTCGCCAAGCAGCTGCGCAAATCGGCCTGATCGCGCCTTCCTGCGACTAGTCTTCGCCGGCACGCCGGACTTTGCGGAGAGAACCCTCGCCGCCCTGCACCGCGCCGGCCACGATATCGCGCTCGTGCTCACCCAGCCGGATCGCCCGGCCGGGCGCGGTCAACTGCCTGCGGCAAGTCCCGTCAAGCGCTTCGCCGCTTTGCATGGCCTGGAAGTCTTCCAGCCTGAATCCCTGAAGTCAGCAGACGCTGCGGCGCGCATACTCGCCGCGCGGCCCGATGTCGTCGTCGTAGTCGCCTATGGCGTGCTCCTGCCGCCTTCGATCCTCGACATTGCACCGCGGGGCGCCCTGAACATTCATGCCTCGCTGCTGCCGCGCTGGCGCGGGGCGGCGCCCATCCAGCGCGCGCTTCTCGAAGGCGATAGCGAGACCGGCGTATCGATCATGAAAATGGACGCCGGCCTCGATACCGGCCCGGTACTCGCGCAACAGAGTATTCCCATAGAACAGGATGACGACGCCGGAGCCTTGCACGACAAGCTCGCGACGCTTGGCGCCGAGATGATGGTCGCGACGCTGGCGTCGTTGCAGGACGGCCCGATGCAGGCGCGGCCGCAGCCGCAACTAGGTGCGACCTACGCGCGGAAAATACAAAAAGAGGAAACGCGGCTCGATTGGTCGCGGCCCGCGGCGGATCTCGAGCGTGCCGTGCGCGCGTTTCGGCCTTCGCCGGGCGCATTTTCGCTCTTGGATGGGGAGCCGCTCAAGATCTGGCGAGCCGGCGTGACCGGCGATCGCGGCGCTCCGGGCGCGGTATTGCGCGTTCAGGAGGACGCCATTGTGGTGGGCTGCGGCCGGGGTGCGCTTGCAATAACCGAGTTGCAGCGCCCGGGCGGGCGGCGCCTTCGCGCGGCCGAGTTCCTTCGGGGCCGGGCCCTTGCAGCGGGATCGCGCCTCGGGTGAAAGCCTCGATCGCGCTCGCCCCGGCGCTGCGTGACGCAACGCGCATGGTCGCCGGCGTGGCGAGCGGCAGGAGCCTCGCCGAAGAATTCGAGCGGATCTCGGAGAAAAACGGCGAGATGGCGCGCTCGGCGCTGATCGATCTCACGCACGGCACCTTGCGACGCTTCGGACGCGTCCAGGCGATCGTGCGCGCGTTATCGCACCGCCAGCAACCCGACCCGCTCGTCGCCGCTTTGCTCTGGTGTTCTCTGTACGCGCTCGAGTCGGGGCGATACGCCGACTATACGGTCGTCGATCAAGCCGTGCGGGCCGGATCCATGCTCGAGAAATGGGCGGCAAAGGGCTATGTGAACGCGCTACTGCGCGCCTACCTGCGCGAACGGCGCTCGATCGACGCGCGCGTCGCCGCCGACGCCGAGGCACGCTACCAGCACCCTCGCTGGTGGGTCGACGCGCTGCGCGCCGCGTATCCGGCGGACTGGGAACCGATTCTCGCCGCCGGCAACGACCATCCGCCGATGTGCCTGCGCGTGAACAGGCGGCGTGAGCGAATTGCCGACTATCAAGCCCGCCTCGCGGGCGCGGGGATTGCAACCCGGCAGATCGGCGAGGATGGTTTGCTCCTGGGACGCGCGCTTCCCGTCGAGCGACTTCCCGGATTCGATCAAGGCGCAGTCTCCGTCCAGGACGCCGGCGCGCAACGTGCCGCGCGCTGCCTCGACCTCCGGGACGGCCTGCGCGTGCTCGATGCCTGCGCCGCGCCCGGCGGCAAGAGTGCGCACATCCTGGAGACCGCGAGCGTCGAGCTGACCGCTCTGGACGTGGACGCGGCCCGCCTCGGGCGCCTCGAGCGCAATCTGACCAGGCTCAACCTGCGCGGCAATCTCATCCATGCGGATTGCACGCGGCTCGCCGACTGGTGGAACGCAATGCCGTTCGATCGCATCCTGGCCGATGTACCGTGCTCCGCCTCGGGCATCGCGCGCCGTCATCCGGACCTCAAGTGGCTGCGGCGAGCGCAGGACCTGCCCGCCTTCGCCGCCCGCCAGTCTGCGATCCTCGACGCGCTTTGGCAGGCGCTCGCTGCGGGTGGTAAATTGCTGTATGTCACCTGCTCGGTGTTTCCGCAGGAAAACGAAGAAGTGGTCGAAGCGTTCGCCGCGCGCACCCGGGACGCGCGGCGCGTGCCTTTGCCCGATGGCGCCGCGCAGCAGTGGCTCCCGGATGCGGAGCACGACGGGTTCTACTACGCTCTGATCGCAAAACAAGCCTGACGCGAGGCGCGATGCGCCGCATCGCCATTCTGACGGTATATCTAGCGGTGCTCGCCTGCCTGGCGGCGGCGCCGGCGCACGCCGACGACGTCGGGGTGCGTGCGGCAAGCCTGCGAGCCGTCGAGGACGGCCTCGTGCTGGACGCCGATTTCGAATTCGAGCTGACGCCGCGCCTCGCTGACGTGGTGGCGAACGGCGTGCCGCTCTACTTCGTGGTCGAGTTCGAGCTCGGCCGGCGGCGCTGGTACTGGCTGGATGAGAGCGCGGCGTCGAAAAAGCTCCAGCTGCGCCTGTCCTACCATCCGCTGTCGCGCCAATACCGGCTGTCGACCGGTCTGCTGCAACAGAATTTCGCGACCCTGGAGGATGCGCTCAATGTGCTCAAACGGGTACGCAGCTGGCTGGTCGTCGATCGTACCGTCAGCTTCTCCAACGCCGACTACGAGGCGGCTGTGCGCCTGAGGCTCGACACGACGCTGCTACCCAAGCCGTTCCAGCTCAGCGCGCTGACAGGCCGCGACCTGCATCTCGAGACCCCGTGGAAGCGATTCACGGTCCGCTCGCCCCGGCAGCTCCCGGCACCGGTCGAAAGCCGCGAGCCCAAGGGGGCCGACGGACGATGAAGGCGCTCCTCATCATCGGCGGAACGGTGGCCGCCGCGGGCATCTTCCTGCTCGCGACCGCGAGCGCGGATACGACGCTGTTCGCCCGGCACTATCCGCTTCTTCTTGCGCTCAACGCGGCGCTAGCGGTGCTGCTCGCGGCCCTGGTGGCCTACCAGCTCATCACGATGATGCGGCGTTACCGCGCGCGCGTCTTCGGCGCACGGCTGACGTTGCGGCTGCTGCTGCGTTTCGCGCTGCTCGCGGTGTTGCCGGGCCTGATCGTGTACACAGTCTCGGTGCACTTCCTTACGCGCTCGATCGAATCGTGGTTCGACGTCAAAGTCGACGCGGCGCTCGAGGGCGGCATCAATCTGGGCCAGCAGGCGATCGACCAGATGATGCTCGAGCTGCAGGCGAAGGCGCGCACCATGGCACTCGAGCTGGCCGATCGCTCCGCCCCGCAGATGGTGGCGAGGCTCGAGCGTATGCGGGAGCAGGCCGGTGTCGAGGAAGCGGTGGTGGTAACTGCGGCGGGCCGCGTCGTGGCAAGCGCGAGCGAGGACGTCACGAAGCTTCTGCCGGAGCTGCCGGGGGCGCAGGCGCTGCGCCAGGCGCGGTCCAATCGTGGCTATACGACCGTCGACTCGCTGGCCGGACGCCCTCTCTCGCTTCGCGCAATCGTTCCAGTCGAGATGCGGGGGCTCGCCGACGAAGCGCGCTTTCTGCAGCTCAGGCAGAGCGTGCCGCCCAGCTTCGCAAAGAGCGCCGAGGCGGTGGAGGCGGCCTACCGCGATTACCGCGAGCTCGCGCTCTCTCGCGACGGGCTGCGGCGCATCTACATCGTCACGCTGAGCTTCGCGCTGCTGATGGCGCTGTTCGTCGCGCTCTCCGTGGCGGTCACGCAATCGAATCTGCTTGCCGAGCCGCTCGCGATCCTCGCGCAGGCCACCCAGGCGGTGGCGCGCGGCGATTTCTCGCGACGCGCGCCGGTGACGAGCCGCGACGAGCTCGGCGTCCTCACCGAGTCGTTCAACTCGATGACCCGCCAGCTGGCGGAAGCGAACCGGGTGGGAGAATCCAACCGGCTCGCCCAGGAGGCGGCGAAAGCACACCTGGAGAACATCCTCGCGAACCTTTCCGCCGGAGTGCTCGTCTTCGATCACGAGCTTCAGCTTTCGATCTACAACCACGGCGCCGAGGCCATCCTCGGGACCGAGCTCGACTCATTCGCGGCTAGCATGCGCGAGCAGCTCGTGGCGAACGGGGAGAAGGACTGGCAGCTCGAGCTGACATTGAAGGGCACCGGCAAGACGGTACACGCGCGCGGCGCAAGCCTGCCGCTCGCCACTGGAGGCGGCTACGTGACGGTCTTCGATGACGTCACGCAGCTCATCCAGGCGCAGCGCGCCATGGCCTGGGCGGAGGTGGCGCGACGCCTGGCGCACGAAATCAAGAACCCGCTCACTCCGATCCAGCTCTCCGCCGAGCGCCTGGAGATGAAGCTCGCCGACCGGCTATCGCGCGAGGACGCCGAGACCCTCAAG
Source organism: uncultured Enterobacteriaceae bacterium (assembly GCA_964407355.1). Classification (GTDB taxonomy): domain Bacteria; phylum Pseudomonadota; class Gammaproteobacteria; order Burkholderiales; family SG8-39; genus SCGC-AG-212-J23. The sequence continues at coordinate 46,785 of CAYOVM010000002.1, read as the reverse complement.
CGCTCCACGCAGACCATCGTGAACCAGGTTGCCGCGCTGAAAGCGATGGTGGACGATTTCGGCAACTATGCCCGGCTTCCGGCGCCGGCACCGGCGCGGCTCGACCTGAACGCGCTGGTGAACGAGGTGCTTGCGCTCTACGAGACCTCGCATGCGCCCATTACGAGGCGGCTCGCGGCGGACCTGCCGTTGGTATGGGCCGATTCGGCGCAGATCCGGCAGGTCATCCACAACCTGGTACAGAATTCGCAGGACGCATTGGAGAATGCCAGGCTCGCAGGCGGCGTCAGCCCGGCGATCGAAGTGCGCACCGAGCTGCTCGCCGACAAGGTGTGCCTCGCGATATCGGACAATGGCGGCGGCTTTCCCGAGGAGCTCATGTCACGCATCTTCGAACCGTACGTGACGACCAAGACGCGCGGCACCGGCCTGGGGCTCGCGATCGTCAAGAAGATCGTCGACGAGCATCACGGCAGCATCGCCATCGAAAACCGCCCGAACCGCGGCGCGTCGGTAAGCGTGCTGCTGCCGCTGGCGCAGGCGGCGTAGCGCAATGGCCCACATACTCGTAGTGGACGACGAAGTCGGCATCCGCGAGCTCCTGTCGGAGATCCTCGCGGACGAGGGACATCAGGTCTCGGTGGCCGACAGCGCCGGCGACGCTCGCCGCCAGCGCGAGCGTCAGCGTCCGGATCTGGTGCTGCTGGATATCTGGATGCCGGACACCGACGGCATAACGCTGCTCAAGGAGTGGGCCGCGAACGGGCAGCTCACCATGCCGGTCGTCATGATGTCGGGCCACGGCACGATTGAAACGGCGGTCGAGGCGACGCGTATCGGCGCGCTCGACTTTCTCGAGAAGCCGATCGCCCTGCAGCGGCTGCTGGCGACCGTAAAGCGTGCGTTGCGTAATCCGGAATCGCCCTCGGCGCCGCAACTGACGCTCGCCGCGCTCGGCCGCTCGCCCGCCCTGGCCGAGGCGAAGAAACGCCTCTCGCAGCTCGCCCAGTCGAGCGCGGCGCTGCTGCTTCGCGGCGAGCGGGGCATCCGGCCGGAGCTGTTTGCCCGGTTGCTCGCCGTGCCCGGCGCCCCGTTCCTTGCGGGCCCCGAGCTGCTCGCCGAGCCGCCCTCCGAGGTGCTCGCGCGCGCGGCAGGCGGCATTCTCTTCGTGCCGGATTTGAGCCGCCTCGCGCGGCCCGAGCAACGCCAGCTCGATTTCCTGCTCGGGCGCGCCGAGAAGCACAAGGTTCGCGTTGTGTCCTTCTCGCCGCTCGACCTGCGCACGCTCGCCGAGAAGCATGAATTCGATCCGGAGCTCGGCGCGAAGCTTGCCGAGCTGACGCTCAGGCTGCCGGCGCTGCGCGAGCTCGCCGAGGATGTCCCCGATCTCGCCTCGCTGATGCTCGCGCAGCTCGTGGAGGCCCGCGTTTGCGCGCCCCGCCGGTTCGCCATCGCCGCGCTCAACGCGCTGCGCCACCATGCCTGGCCGGGAAATCTGGTCGAATTGGAAAGCGTGGTGAAGGACCTCGGGCTCTCGGCGCTCGAGGAGGAAGTGCGGCTGGAGGATGTGGAGCGCGTGCTGTCGGCGCGCGCGGCGCCCGGGGCGGCTCCGGAAATCGCCTTCGACCGGCCCTATCGCGAGGCTCGCGAGGCGTTCGAGCGGGTGTACTTCGAGCACCTGCTCGCGCGCGAGCACGGCAGCATGTCGCGCGTCGCCGAGCGCTCGGGGCTCGAGCGCACGCATCTGTACCGCAAGCTGAAGGCGCTCGGCCTGCCGGTCGGCCGGCGCGAGGAAGGCTAGCGGGCTTTGCCCGGGGCTGCTTTCTTCTTCAGGCGCTGCGGCCGCTTCTTGCCGTAGCTGCCCTTGTAGATCTTGCCGCGGCGCGTGCGCTTGTCACCTTTTCCCAATGGAACCTCCGATGCGTGGATGGGCGCGAATTATAGCGAGGGCGCGGTGACCGGCGCCGGCTCGTAGGCGAGATTCGGCGCGAGCCAGCGCTCCGCGTCGGCGAGGTCCATGCCGGCGCGCCGAGCGTAGTCCTCGACTTGGTCGCGGCCGATCTTGCCGACCGCGAAATAGCTGGACTCGGGGTGGGACAGGTAGAACCCGGCGACCGAAGACGCGGGAATCATCGCGAAGGACTCGGTGAGCCGCATGCCGGCGTTGCGCTCGGCGCCGAGCAGATCGAACAGCGGGCCTTTCGCCTGGTGGTCGGGACACGCCGGGTAGCCGGGCGCCGGCCGGATGCCGCGATACGCTTCGGCGATGAGCTCCGCGGGCGCGAGCTTCTCGTCCCTGGCATAGCCCCACAGCTCGCGCCGGACGCGCTCGTGCAGCCGCTCGGCGAACGCCTCGGCGAAGCGATCGGCCAGCGACTTCAGCATGATCGCCGAGTAGTCGTCGTTTGCCTTCTCGAACGCGGCGACGCGCTTGTCGATGCCGCCGGCGCTGACCGCGAAAGCGCCGACCCAGTCCGCGACGCCGCTCGAGCGGGGGGCGACAAAATCGGCGAGGCACAGGTTGGCGCGGCCGGTGGGCTTGACGTTCTGCTGGCGCAGGTTTCGCCAGGTCATCAGCGCCTGGCGCCGGTTCGCGTCGCGATAGATCTCGATGTCGTCGCCGTTCACCTGCGCCGCCGGATAGAGCCCCAGCACGCCGTTCGCGACGATCCATTCCTCCCGCACGATGCGCGCGAGCATCTCCTGCGCGTCGGCGAAGAGCTTGCGCGCGGCCTCGCCGACCACCGGGTCCTCCAGGATCTTCGGATAGGGGCCGGAGAGCTCCCAGGTCTGGAAGAACGGCGTCCAGTCGATATAGTCGATCAGCTCGGCGAGCGGATAGCGCGCGAATACCGTCTCGCCGGGCTTCGCGGGCGCGGGCGGGACATAGGTTGTCCAGTCTGTCTTCACGCCCAGCGCTCGGGCGTCGGCGATGGAGAGCAGCGGGCCGGGCCCCTTCTTGTCGCGGTGCTGCTCGCGGATCCGGTCGTAGTCGGCGCGCACCTGCGCCGCGTAGGCGTCGCGTCCGTCCTTCGACAGCAGGCTTTGCATCACCGGGACGCTGCGCGACGCGTCCGGGACATACACGACCGGCCCCGAGTAGTTCGGCGCGATCTTGACCGCCGTGTGGGCCCGCGAGGTGGTCGCCCCGCCGATGAGCAGCGGCAGCTTGAAGCCGGTGCGCTCCATCTCCTTGGCGACGTGCGCCATTTCCTCGAGGGAAGGGGTGATCAGGCCCGAGAGCCCGATGGCGTCGGCCTTCTCGCGCTGCGCCACTTCGAGGATGGTCTGGCCCGGCACCATGACGCCGAGATTGACGACGTCGTAGTTGTTGCACTGGAGCACGACCGCGACGATGTTCTTGCCGATGTCGTGCACGTCGCCTTTGACGGTGGCGATGACGATGCGACCCTTCGGCTGTCCCGCCTGCCCGGTGCGCGCCTTCTCCGCTTCGATGTAGGGCACGAGATGGGCGACCGCCTGCTTCATGACGCGGGCCGACTTGACGACCTGCGGCAGGAACATCTTGCCCGCGCCGAAAAGATCCCCGACCACGTTCATGCCGTCCATCAGCGGTCCCTCGATCACCTGGATCGGCCGCGGAAACTTGAGGCGCGCCTCTTCCGTGTCGGCGACCACGTAGGTCGAGATGCCGTTGACCAGGGCATGCGTGATGCGCTCTTCCACGGTTCCCTTGCGCCACGCTTCATCCTTGACCTGTTCCCTGGGACCCGCTTTCAGCGTATTCGCGAACTCCACCAGCCGTTCCGTGGCGTCCGGGCGGCGATTGAAGATCACGTCCTCCACGTGCTCCTTGAGCTTCGGCTCGATCTGCTCGTACACGCCGAGCTGGCCGGCGTTGACGATTCCCATCGACATTCCCGCGCGCGTGGCGTGATACAGGAACGCCGTGTGCATCGCTTCGCGAACCGCGTCGTTGCCGCGGAAGGAAAAGGACAGGTTGGACACGCCGCCCGAGACCTTCGCGTGCGGCAGGTTCGCGCGGATCCAGCGTGTCGCCTCCAGATAGTCGATTCCGTAGCGCGCGTGCTCTTCGAGCCCGGTGGCGATGGCGAAAATGTTCGGATCGAAGACGATGTCCTCGGGCGGAAAGCCGACCTCCCGGGTGAGAAGATCGTAGGCGCGCTTGCAGATCTCGATGCGGCGCTCGAGCGTGTCGGCCTGTCCCTTCTCGTCGAACGCCATCACCACGACCGCCGCCCCGTATTTGCGGCACAGGCGGGCATGGTGCAGGAACGCTTCCTCGCCTTCCTTCATGGAGATCGAGTTGACGATCGCCTTGCCCTGCACGCACTTCAGGCCGGCCTCGATCACGCTCCATTTCGAGCTGTCGATCATCACCGGAACGCGCGAGATGTCCGGCTCGGAGGCGATCAGGCTCAGGAAGGTCGTCATCGCCTTCTCCGAGTCGAGCATCGCCTCGTCCATGTTGATGTCGATCACCTGCGCGCCGTTCTCGACCTGCTGGCGCGCCACCGCCAGCGCCCCGGCGTAGTCGCCCGCGAGCACGAGGCGCGCGAACGCCTTCGATCCGGTGACGTTGGTGCGCTCGCCGACGTTCACGAAAAGCGAGCGCTCGTCGATGTTGAGGGGCTCGAGGCCGGCAAGACGCAATGCCGGCGGCTTCGACGCGATCGGCCGTGGAGGGACCGACCGGATCGCCTGCGCCATCGCCCGGATGTGCTCGGGGGTCGTGCCGCAACAGCCGCCGACGATGTTCAGCCACCCGCTCCTCGCCCATTCGCCGATCTGGCGGCCCATGGATTCGGGCGTGTCGTCGTACTCGCCGAAGGCGTTCGGCAAGCCGGCATTCGGATGGCAGGAGACGGCGGTCTCGGCGAAGCCGGCCAGCTCCTCCACGTAAGGACGCAATTCCTTCGCCCCGAGCGCGCAGTTGAGGCCGATCGCGATCGGTTTTGCATGCCGCATCGAGTTGTAGAAGGCCTCGCCCGTCTGCCCGGAAAGGGTGCGGCCCGAGGCGTCGGTGATCGTGCCGGAGATGATCACGGGCAGCTTCACCCCCCGCGCCTCGAACGTGTTCTCGATTGCGGCCAGCGCGGCCTTTGCGTTCAGGGTGTCGAAGACGGTTTCCACCAGGACCAGATCGATGCCGCCCTCGAGCAGGCCGTCCAGCGCTTCGCCGTACGCCGCCACCAGCTCGTCGAATGTGACGGCGCGGAAACCCGGATCATTCACGTCGGGGGAGAGAGAGGCCGTCTTGTTGGTGGGCCCGAGCACCCCGGCCACGAAGCGCGCTTCACCGGGATGGTCGACCTCCCAGGCGCGCACCACTTCAGTGGCAAGGCGCGCCGCGGCGACGTTGAATTCGCGCGCGAGCCCCTCCATGCCGTAGTCAGCGAGCGCGATCGAGGTCGAATTGAAGGTGTTGGTCTCGATGATGTCCGCGCCCGCCTGCAGGTATTGCGTGTGTATGTCGCGAATCAGCTGCGGCTGAGTGAGCGAAAGCAGATCGTTGTTGCCGCGCAGCTCCTTCGGCCATTCACGAAAGCGCGCGCCGCGATAGTCTTCCTCCGCAAGCCGGGCGCGCTGGATCATCGTGCCCATAGCGCCGTCGAGCAGCAGAATCCGCTCGGAGATAAGCGGGGCGAGCTTGGCGGAATGCGCAGGAACGTTCATCGAATCCGAAAAGAAAAAGCCCGCTCAGCTTCCTGAAACGGGCCCGCATCGAATTCTAGGCACACGTCTCTTTAGCGGCATTTGTTACGCGCCCGCAAGCTGAGCATCAAATCGGCGCGAGTCGTCAGTGTGCCGATTTAGTCGTGCTATGTCAAACCCTTAGATATCGCTTGGATATAATTGGCGCGCCTATGGACGCTTCCCAACCCGAGTTCCGATCGATCGTCGGCCGCTTCGCGTGCCAGGTGCAGTGGGGCGATTGCGACCCGGCCGGGATCATTTTCTATCCGACCTACTTTCGCTGGATGGACGCGGCGACCTGGGCCTTGCTGGAAAGCGTCGGCTACGACGCGAAGCGCATGCGCGCGGAGAATCTGGCGATGCCGCTGGTCGCTGCGAATTGCGATTTTCTCGCGCCGGCGCAGCAAAGCGACCGCTGCGAAGTGCGCTCCAGCATCAGCCATTTCGGCGGCAAGTCGTTCGTGGTGGCGCACGACATCGTGCGCAGCGACGGGACGCCGCTCGCGAAAGGCGCCGAAACGCGCGTGTGGGGGCGTTTCGCGGCGGGCCCGGGAACGCCGATGAAGGGTGAAGCGATTCCCGAGGCGCTCAAGGCGAAATTTCGCGCGAAGTAGCCGCCCATTGCCCGAGCACGCGCGCGATCGTCGCTTGCGCCGTGCCGAACCCTCGCTCCTGCTCGCTGGCCGGGATCGCCGATCGATCGAGATTGGCGCGCATCGCGGCCCCGTCGACCTGCAGGCCCTCGAGGACCTCGGCCATGGCGGCGAGCGCACTGGAGGCCGCGCAAGCGAGCTCCCGAAGCGTGAGCCATTGCGATTGCCACTGACCGATCCCGCGCTCGTGCTCGGGCGTGAGCTGTCCAAGCAGGGTTGCGGCGAGGCCCGGCGCGCGCTGTGCCGCTTCCAGCGCAAGCAGGCTGCCCGCCGGATTGCGCTTATGCGGCATGCTGCTCGATCCGCCCGGCGCTGACTCGGCGACTTCGCCGATTTCGGGCTGCATGAGCAGCGAGACGTCGCGCGCCATCTTCCCCGCGGCGCCGGTAAGGATCGCCGTTTCGGCGCCGAAGCGCGCGATCGCGTCGCGCGCGCTGTGCCAGGGCGCCGGGGTCCGGGCAAGGCGCAGCTCTTGGGCGAGCGCGGCCTCGACCGCCTCTGCCTGCGCGCCGTAGGCGGAGAGCGTCCCGGCGGGGCCGCCGAACTGGAGCACGCAGGCCCCTTTCGCGGCGGCACGGAAGGCGCCGAGCGACCGCGCGAGCGCGAATAACCATACCGCCGCTTTGAAGCCGAAGGGCACCGGCAGCGCAGGTTGAAGAAGCGTGCGTCCCGCGGTCGGCGTGTTTTCGTGACGCCGCGCGAGCGCCGCCGCCGCGTCGCCGAGCCGCAGCGCCAGCTCGACGATGCGCTGTGCCGCCGAGCGCAGGCAGAGCGCCATGCCCGTGTCGATGACGTCCTGGCTGGTCGCGCCCGCGTGCACATGGCGCGCGGCCTGCGGGGACACTGCGGCGACCTGCGCCGTCAATTCCTTGACGAACGGGATGGCGAGGGTCCCCGCCCGACGCGCGGCGCGGGCGAGCGCGGCGGCGTCGAAGCGCGCGGTCTCGCACACGCGGGCGATGATCTTCGCGTCCTGCTGCGGCAACAGATTCGCGCTCGCGGCGGCGATCGCGAGCGCGCCTTCGAAGCGCGCCATCGCGGCAAGCAGCTGCTCGTCGGACAGCGCCCGCGCGCACACCTCGTCCGCAAAGATCAGCTCCAGCCCGGCCATCGGTCTCTCAGTAGTCGAAGAACACCGTTTCGTCCTTGCCCTGCAGGCGAATGTTCCATTCCAGCAGGCCCTTTGCTTTCCTCCGTGCGACGAGGGTGGACCGTCTCTCGGCCGGCACCAGATTGAGCACCGGGTCCTCGATGTTGCGCGGGTCGTCGGGAAAATAAATACGGGTCGCGAGGTGCTTGAGGAGACCCCGCATGAAGACGGAGACGACAAGATGGGGCGCCTGCAGGCTGCCGCCGGGCCCGGGCACGCGGCCCGGCTTGATGGTGCTGAAGCGAAAGTGACCTTTGGCGTCGGTCGGGACTCGCCCGAAGCCGCGGAAGCCGCGCTCGAGCGGCTTCTTCTGCTTGTCTTCGGGGTGCGCGTATTTGCCGTGCGAGTTCGCCTGCCAGATCTCGATCATCCCGTCGTTGACGCCTTTACCGTCGCCGTCGAGCAGCCTTCCCTGGACCGTGACCCGCTCGCCGCTCACGCGTGGTCCGGCAATCTTCGGCGTGACCAGCCAGTTGAGGCCGATATGCAGGTACGGCCCCACGGTCTGGTTGCCGGTCGCGTAGAGATTCACCTCGTCGCTCATGTCACTGCTCCATGGGCGTGGCGTCGCGGCCGCGCAGCACGATGTCGAACCGGTAGCCGAGCGCCTGCTCCGGAATCGTGGTCTCCAGGTCGAACGACGAGATCAGCCGCTTGCGCGCGTTTTCGTCCGGGATGCAGTTGTACATCGGATCGAGCGCCAGCAGCGGGTCGCCCGGGAAGTACATCTGCGTGATCATCCTGGTAAGGAACGCGGCGCCGAAAAGCGAAAAATGGATATGCGCGGGGCGCCAGGCGTTGTAGTGGTTGCGCCAGGGATATTCGCCGGGCCGGATGGTCACGAAGCGATAGCGGCCCTTGGCATCCGTGAACGCGCGTCCGGCGCCCGAGAAATTCGGATCGAGCGGCGCGTTGTGCTGGTCTGCCGGATGAGGATAGCGTCCGGCGGCGTTCGCCTGCCAGATCTCCACCAGCGTATTGGGCACCGCCTTGCCATCCTCGTCGAGCACACGGCCGCTCACGATGATGCGCTCGCCGATCGGCTCGCCCCGGTGCTGGCGGGTGAGATCGTTGTCGGTCGGCTTGACCTCGTCGCGGCCGAAAAGCGGCCCGGTGAGCTCCGACAGGGTCTGCGGCGGTATCACGAGCGGCTGCGTGGGATGGCGCTTTGCGGTCCCGGCGTAGGGCGGAAAGTCGTAGTCCGGCTGCGTGCCCGGCTGCGGGCGGCGATAGCCGGCGAGCTTGCTCATGGGTCCTCTCCTCTTATTCGGCGTCGGGCTGCTTCGAGGGTTGCGCCCGATCGAACGCTTCGAGCTCCATGCAGGCGTCGAAAACGCGCATCACCGTCGGATAAGGCTTCAGGTCGCTCTCGTAGCGCTTCGCGTTGAAGATCTGGGGAACGAGGCAGCAATCGGCGAGGGTCGGCGAATCGCCGTGGCTGTAGCGGCCCGTGCCTTTGGTCTGCGCGAGCTCGGCCTCCAGCTTGGCGAGCCCATCGGCGATCCAGTGCCGGTACCAGGTCTTGATCTGCTCCTCGTCCTGGCCAAGCGTCTTCAGGTGCTTGAGCGTTCGCAGATTGTTGAGGGGATGAATCTCGCACGCGACGAGCAGCGCGAGCGATCTGACTCGCGCGCGCCCGACAGGGTCCTTCGGCAGAAGCGCCGGGGTCGGCCGCGTCTCTTCCAGATACTCGATGATCGCCAGGGACTGGTTGAGCAGGACGCCGCCGTCGTCGAGCGTCGGCAGCAGCGCCTGATGGTTGAGCCGCGCATAGCTCGGGGCGCGGTGCTCGCCTTTCGGCAGATGGATCAGCTCGGGCTCGTAGGCGAGCCCTTTCAGATTGAGCGCGATCCGGACTCGGAAGGCGGCCGAGCTGCGAAAGTACGTATAGAGCTTCACAAAGCGGGCAGCACCTTCACCTTCAGCTCGCCCACTTTGTCGATGCCGGCATGCATCTCGTCGCCGGGCTTCACCGGCCCGACGCCGGCGGGGGTTCCCGACATGATGATGTCGCCCGGCTCGAGCGTGTAGTACTCCGAGAGGTAGGCGATCTGCTCGGGCACCGACCAGATCATCTCGCCGAGGTCGGCGCGCTGGCGCTGCTTCTCGTTCACCGTGAGCCAGATCGCGCCCTTCGAGGGATGGCCGATCTTCGCCGCCGGCATGAGCTCGCTGCACGGCGCGGCTTCGTCGAAATCCTTGCCGAAATCCCACGGCCGGCCATGGTCCTTGCCCCACTGCTGGAGGTCGCGCCGGGTCATGTCGAGGCCGACCGCATAGCCGAAGATGTGGTCGTTGGCCTTCTTCGCGTCGATGCGCCGGCCGCCCTTCGCGAGCGCCACCACCATCTCGGTCTCGTAGTGGTAATTGGAGCTCTTCGCCGGATAGTGCACGTTGCCGCCGCGCGGCACGAGCGCGTGCGCGCTCTTGATGAAGAAGAACGGCTGCTCGCGCCCGTCGCCGCCCATTTCTTTCTGATGCTCGGCGTAATTGCGCCCGACGCAGAAAATGCGCCGGACGGGAAACAGATCGGCGGACCCTGCGATCGGCAGCGCAGGCGGATTCCAGAGGGGGATTGCGTAGGCCATGGACTCGGTCGGTTCGGGAAAAGCGAAATTCTAGCCCCGAATCGGTGCGGTTCAGCCTCCCGAGGAGCGTTCGCGCGCGAGTATTTCGCGAAGCTTGAAGCGCTGGAGCTTGCCCGATGCGGTGCGCGGCAGTTGCGGGACCGCACGCAGCCACTTCGGGCGCTTGTGGCGCGGCAGCGCCCGCTCGCAAGCTTCCGCCGCCGCCTGCAGCGCGGCCGCCGCATCGCCGTCGACGGCGATGAACAAGGCGAGCCGCTCCAACCCGTCTCCGTCGGGCACCGCAACGCAGGCTGCCTCTACGATTCCTGCCGCGCTCGCGACGACTTCCTCGAGCTCCGCGGGCCGGACCCATTGGCCCGCGATCTTGACCAGCTCGTCGGAGCGTCCCTGGTAGACGAAGCTGCCTTGCGCATCGCGCACGAAGATGTCGCGCGTGCAGAACCAGCCCGCCTGGAACTGCGCCTTCGATTGCTCGGGAAGATCGACATAGCCGGTGGCGAGCGACGGATGGCGCAGCCACAGCACGCCGGGCTCGCCGGGCGGCACCGCTTCGCCCTGCGCATCGAGCAGGCGTACCTCGAGATCCGGGAGCGGCGTTCCCGTGCGCGTCCCGTCCGAAGTCCCCGGCCGCGTCACCATGCAGGCACAAAAACTTTCCGAGGTGCCGTAGATGTTGAGGATTTCGCCGCCCACGACGCGTTTCCACTGTGCGGCCAGCGATGCCGACAGCGGCTCGCCCCCGGCGGCGAAGCGGCGCACGGCGCGAAACGGCTCGAGCTGCCCCGCGGGCAGGGCGAGCAGGCGGCGAAAAAGCGTCGGCACGCTTAAGAGCGCGGTCGGCCGGTGCGCGCGCGCGGTCTTCACCAAGGCTTCGGCGTCGGGCCAGTCCGGAAAAAGGATCGAGGTGGCGCCGAGCGCGAGCGTTCCCAGCAGCCCATGCTCCAGGCCGTAGGCGAAAAAGAATTTGGAAGTCGTGAACACGCGATCGTCCGCGCCGATCCCGAACGCGCGCAGCGCCTGCCCGACCGGTAAAACATCCTTGTGGGCGTGCAGGATGCCTTTCGGCCGGCCCGTCGTGCCCGACGAATACAGGCAGAACGCCGGATGCTCGGGCGGAGCGTCGAACGCCGGCAGGTCACGCGCACCGGCGAGCAGCTCCCGCCAAGCGTCGGCGCCGCGGACCGACGCGCCGGCGACCAGCATCCTGCCGCCACTGGAAAATTCCCTCGCGAGGTCGGCGCGCGCGGAGGCGATGCCGTCCTCGACAAGAAGCACCCGTGCGGCGCTTTCGGTCCGGATGTGGCGATATTCGGCGTCGGTTAGCCGGCTATTGAGGGAAACGACGACCGCGCCGGCGCGCACTGCGCCGAGCCACGCCGCCGCGAACTCCGGCGTGTCGCGCATCAGGAGGAGCACCCGGTCGCCGGGCCGCACGCCGGCCGTGCTGAACGCGGCCGCAGAGCGCCGTACGCGCTCCGCGAGCTCGGCATACGTCACCGCCTCATCGCCGCAAAGCAGGGCCACGCGCGCGCCGTGCTTCGCAAGCGCGTCGGCGCCAAGCAGGTACTCAGCCGCATTCACGAACTGCCCCTCCTCGGACGAACTGCCTTTCTCCTCAGGCGGCCATGTCGACCGGCGGCAAGCTTATGCCAAGCGGCTCTACCGCGCTTTGCGCCCGCGCCATGTAGTCGGCGCGCATGTCCTCGTTCGAGCGCAGCTTGATCCCGTACTTGCGATAGAGCTCGTTGTTCTTCGAGCCGCTCGCGCCGAAGAACTTCGGCGCCTCCGGAAAGAAGTCGTTCACCGCCTGCTGCACGCGCTTCCTGCCTTCGTCGGTCTCCACCAGGTCGACGCAGAAGTCGAGGCCGAACTGGGCGTGGAATTTCTCCTCCGGCATGGTCGCGCGGGCGATGTTGCGCAAAGGCACGAACGAGCAATGCAGCAGGTCCTCGACCTGGAGGATCTCGGCGAGGTCGCCGAGCATCTTGATGACGCAGAACTGCTCCCAGCTGTGCAGCTGCGCCTCGAAAATATTCAGCGGGCGCTTGTGAGCCGGTTCCATCTCGTGCGCAGGAATGCCGATCTGGTCGGCGAGCTCCTTGAACCGGACGTGGTGGTGGTATTCCTCCATCGCCACGCGGCAGGTCAGCCATTTCGCATACGGCGTCGGCGCGAGCCGGATCGCCGGCTCGTCGAAGACCTGCGCGCCGTAGAGCTCGTTCAGCGCGTGGCTGCGCACGATCTTCTTCACGGCGGTCTGGTAATCGCCGGGCTGCTGCTTGAATTCGTCGATGGTTTTTACGCTCGGATAGGCGGACATGCGTTTTTCCTCAGAGAATCGGATCGGCCGAAAAGGCCTCGAGATCGGTGATGAGATCGGTGAAATCGGGCGCGAGCTGCGCGATGGCGGCGGGATCGAAGCCTTCCCGCGGCTGCAGCGCCCGTCGCCTCGGCCGCGGCTGCGAGAAAATAAACAGCTCGCGGCCGCGCGCGCCGAAGAGCTGCCCGGTGATCTGGCTTGCCGCGTCGCTCGCGAGAAAGCTTACGAGTCGCGCCACGTACAGTGCAGGCACGGTGAGCGCCTTCGCTTTGTACGCAGCCTGCGCCTCGTTCGCCGGCTTGATGCTCTCCGTCACGCGCGTGGCGGCAAAAGGCGCCACTGCGTTGCAGCGGATGCCGGAGCGCGCAAGGTCATGGGCCACGGTACGCGTCAGCCCGATCAGCCCGGCCTTCGCCGCCGCGTAGGCGGACTGGCCGAAGTTTCCGTAAATACCCGCGGTCGAGACGATGTTGACGATCGACCCCGGCGCGCGGCCGGCCTTGGCCTGTTCGCGCATCGCCGGCGTCGCGGCCGCGAGCAGCCGCTGGGCCCCGGTCAGGTTGGTGCGCAGGACGGCATCCCAGGCGGCGGCATCCGATTTGAAAATGAAGGCGTCGCGGATGATCGCGGCATTGTTGATGACGATGTCGAGCGCGCCGAAGCGGCTCTGCGCGAGCTCGATCGCTTTGCGGGCCACGGCGTCATCGGCGACGTCGCCGCATACGGCGGCAGCGCGGTCCATGCGTGCAGCGACCTCTTCGGCGAGCTTTTCCTCAAGAGGCTCTCCCGAAATCGACACGCCGGAATCCACGATCACGACGCTCGCGCCGTGACGGGAAAGATCCTCGGCGATCGCGAGGCCTATGCCGCGCGCCCCGCCGCTCACTACCGCGACTCTGTCCTTGAGATTCATCGCTCAGGCCTGGTTATAGAACGCATCGGCGTGCATCTGGCTGGGAGCGAGCCCGCGCTCGGCCAGCAGGGCCGTCGCGGCTTCCACCATGACCGGCGGTCCGGCGAGGTACGCCATCAAGCCGTTCACCTCGCGCAGATCGGCGCCGACCGCTTCATGCACGAGTCCGTAGCGCCGGCCGCGCGCGCCCTTTTGCTCCGAAAGCACGACGTGGTAGGTGAAGTTCGGGTGGCGCGCCGCGAGCTCGCGCAGGAGCGGCTCGTGGTAGAGATCGCGCTCGCCGCGAACGCCGAAATACAGGGTGATCGGGTGGGGGCGGCCGCCGTCGAGCAGCGTACGCAGGATCGACTCGATGGGCGCCAGTCCCGAGCCGCCCGCGACCAGGAGCACGGGGCCCGAATGCCGCTCCCGCAGATAGGCCACGCCGAGCGGGCCCGAGACCTTGATTCGATCGCCGACGCGCAGCTGCGAGGCGACATAGGCGCTTGTCCGGCCGCCCGGCATGTGCCGGATGTGAAAGGCAAGCTCGTCTTCGGCGGGCGTATTTGCCATCGAATAATGGCGCGAGAGGCCCGGTGCGAATTCGACCTGCGCGTACTGCCCCGCCGAGAAGCCGAACGGTCCTCCCGCCTCGATCGCCACCCGCAGGCCCTTGATGTCGTGGGTCAGTTCATCGATCGCGAGCACGCGGCAGCGCATGACGCGCGACGGGTGCATCACCAGATCCTCGGTATCGATGCGACGCACCGTGGTGTCGTCCCACACCTGGGTGCGGCACGCGAGAATGATGCCGCGGCCGCGCTCCTGCGGCGAGAGGGCGTGCTCCGAGTGCTCGAGCTCGTGCACGTCGCCGCCGAGCAGCTCGCACTTGCAGGTGCCGCAGTTGCCGGCCTGGCAGGAAAACGGAAACGGCACGCCGGCGCGCAGCAGGGACTCGAGGATGGTGTCGCCCGCCTCCGCGGGAACCGGCCGATCGTGTCCTTCGAGCGTGATTTGCATGCGTCCTCCGCGAGGGCTAGGATGCTAGCCTCGAGATTGTTGCAAAGTCAAATTGTTTGGACACCAAACAAACTAGGCAGAAGTTCAACGGCCGGGTGCTCGCCTCGGGCATGCTGCCCGGGCTGCTGGGCTACCGGCTGCGCCTCGCCCAGCAGATCGTGTTCCGCGATTTCGCGAAGAGCGTCGCGGAGCTGTCGCCGGGCCGCGTCGGTATCCTGCTCCTCATCGACGCGAACCCGGGCGTCACGCAAAGCGGGCTCGCCGAGGCGGTCGGGCTCGACCGCTCGACGATGGTGGGCCTCGTCGACACCCTGGAGGATCGCCGCCTGATCGAGCGCCGTCGCGGCGAGGATCGGCGCACCAACGGGCTGTGGCTGACCGGGCCCGGGCGCGGGCTGCTCGCGCGGCTGAAGAAGCGCATCGAGCTGCACGAGCGGCGCGTCGCGAGCCGCCTGACCCCGGCTGAGCGCGCCCAGCTGATCGCGCTTCTTGAAAAACTCTCGGACTGAAAACAGAAAGGGCGCCGAAGCGCCCTTTCCGATCCTGCGATACTGCTTTCCCTGAGCGTACGCCTTACATCCTGTAGGCTGCCTCGCCGTGCGAGCTGGTGTCGAGGCCTTCACGCTCCTCGTCTTCCGGGACGCGCAGACCGATGGTGAGGTCGACCAGCTTGTAGCAGACCGCGGCGACGATGCCGGACCACAGCACCGTCACACCGACCGCCTTGGCCTGGATCCACAGCTGGCCCGCGATCGAGTAGTCCGCGCCGGCCGTCATCTTGCCGCTGAACCAGTCCACCGGGAAGCTCGGGCCGCCGAGATCCGGGGAGTTGAACACGCCCGTCAGCAGCGCTCCCAGGATGCCGCCGATGGCGTGGACGCCGAACACGTCCAGCGAGTCGTCGGCGCGCAGCAGTTTCTTCAAGCCGCTCACACCCCACAGGCAGACTAAGCCTGCCGCGGTGCCGATGACGAACGCGCCTGGAATTCCGACGTTGCCCGCCGCCGGCGTGATCGCGACCAGCCCGGCCACGGCGCCGGAAGCCGCACCCAGCATCGAAGGCTTGCCCTTGAAGATCGCCTCGCCCAGGATCCAGGAGAGCACGGCGCAGGCCGTCGCCAGAAAGGTGTTGA
Source organism: uncultured Enterobacteriaceae bacterium (assembly GCA_964407355.1). Lineage (GTDB taxonomy): Bacteria > Pseudomonadota > Gammaproteobacteria > Burkholderiales > SG8-39 > SCGC-AG-212-J23. The sequence continues at coordinate 31,350 of CAYOVM010000002.1, read as the reverse complement.
TGAAGGCAAGGCCCGCGAAGCCGTTTGCCTCGAGGGCGGAACCGGCGTTGAAGCCGAACCATCCCGTCCACAGCAGCGCTGCGCCGATCATCGTCAGCGTGAGGTTGTGCGGCGGCATCGCTTCCTTGCCGAAGCCGATCCGCTTGCCGATCATGTAGGCGCCGACGAGGCCCGCGATACCCGAATTGATGTGGACCACGGTGCCGCCCGCGAAGTCGAGGGCGCCCCATTGCCACAGCAAGCCTGCTTTGCCGTTCAGCTCGTCCACGAGCTTGGCGCTGGTGTACGCGTCCGGCCCCATCCAGAACCACACCATGTGAGCGATCGGCGTGTAGCTGAACGTGAACCAGAGGGTGATGAACGCAAGAACTGCGGAGAACTTCGCCCGCTCCGCGATCGCGCCGAGGATCAGGCAGCACGTGATCGCCGCGAACGTCGCCTGGAACGCGACGAACACGAGCTCTGGAATCACCACTCCCTTGCTGAAGGTCGCCGCCATCGCGAACTCGCCCTTCACGTTATCGAAGGTCCCTTTCAGGAACAGCCGATCGAACCCTCCGAAGTAGGCATTGCCTTCCGTGAACGCCAGGCTGTAGCCGTAGATGCACCACAGCACCGTCACGAGCGAGAACACCACGAAGACCTGCATCAGCATCGACAGCGCGTTCTTCGAGCGCACCATGCCGCCGTAGAAGAGAGCCAGGGCCGGCACGCTCATCATCAGGACCAGCGCCGTGCAGGTCAGCATCCACGCGATGTCGCCTTTGTTCGGCGTTGGCGCGGGCTTCGCTTCCGGCGCCGCCGCCGCTGCGGCCGGCGCCGTGGCCTCGGCGGCGGGCTTGTCGGCTTTAGCCGCCGGCTTGTCCTGGGCCAGAGCGCCGCCCGCGAACGTCAGGCACGCCGTCATGGCCAGCCACGTAAAGACTCTTTTCATCGCATTCTCCTTAAAGCGCCGCCGCATCGGTCTCGCCGGTGCGGATGCGGATTACCTTCTCGAGCTCGAACACGAAGATCTTGCCGTCCCCGATCTTGCCGGTGTTGGCAGATTTCTCGATGGCCTCGATCACCTGGTCCAGCATCTCGGACTTGATCGCGGCCTCGATCTTCACCTTGGGCAGAAAATCCACGACGTACTCGGCGCCCCGGTAGAGCTCGGTGTGCCCCTTCTGACGCCCGAACCCCTTCACCTCGGTGACCGTGATGCCCTGCACGCCGATCCCCGATAGCGCTTCGCGGACCTCGTCGAGCTTGAACGGCTTGATGATGGCGGTTACTAGTTTCATGTAGGCTCCCTGAGTGAAGCGGAGGGCGCGCCTGCGCCCCCCAGTTCGGTCTCTAGAATGTTTTCGTCACGGAAAGAACCAGCGTGTCCTTGCCGGTCTCCTTGTTGCCTTTGCTGCCGGCCGTGTAGTACCACTCCTTCTTGGCGTTGGTGGTGATGTAGGACGCGCCAAGCACCCAGCCGCTGAGGTCGTATGTCACGCCGGCCTTGAAGTCGGTGTAATCGAGCTCGCCGTAGTTCTTGGCCTTGAGGCGACCGACGTGGCCGATGACGGAAAACTTGTCCGAAACCGGATACGTGGCGGTGAGGTCGGCGTAGTACGTTCCTTTCGAGCCGCCTCGCGCCGGAAGGTTGGTGCAGGGAGTTGTGCTCTTGCTGCACCAGTAGCCGGCGTTGGCCTGGTCGTTACCCAGTCCGAAGTAATCGCTGATGGCGTAGTTGAGCTTCGCCGTGATCCATTTCCAGCCGGCGCCCAGGTAGATTTCATGGTTGGTGAACTTCTTCTTGTTGCTGGTCGCCGTCGCGGCCAACTCGGCGTTCGGGTACCAGTACGAGATGTACCCGGCATCGAGCGCGAAATCTCCGAAAGACTTCTTGTAGCCGCCGTAGAAGTCCATCTCGATGCCGGAGCCGCCGGTATACACGGCGCTGGAAACGTTCGAGTTCCAGTTGCCGATATAGAAACCGCTTGAATGGGCGTAATCGATGCCGCCCTGGATCGCGGGCCCGAGGTAGGTCTGCGAGATGCCGCGGAAGCGGTAGTCACTCGCGATGGTCATATTGCCCGTGAGGGGCGACGGAGTCGCTGCAGGTGCAGCGGTTTGCGCGCCTGCCAACGTAGGCACGGCGAACACGCAGGCGACAGTTAAAGCGATTGCAGACTTGCGCATGACAGGTTTTCTCCCTGGAAGATTGAAAAGCGAACTTATCTAGCATCTCCTGTGCCAGACAATTTCGTGATTCTTTTCATCGACTTAATAAAGCTGTCGAGCACGCTGGCCCAGCGCGTGCCCCAAATGAGGGCGCCTAACTGCTCAGGTGCTCGAAGCTGGTGCCGCCTGCAGTGGTAGCTTTCGCAGATGATCGACAAGCACCTGTTCGAGGATTTGAACCGCCGGATCGGCGACGCCCTGCGCGACACGCCCGCCGCGGACCTCGAGAAAAATCTGCGGGCGCTGCTTCTTAGCTGGTTCGATCGCCTCGACCTCGTGTCGCGCGAGGACTTCGACGTGCAGCGCAAGCTGCTCGAGCGGGCGCAGGCGAAGCTGGCCGAGCTTGAGAAACGCACCGCCGAGCTCGAAGCGC
>CAYOVM010000002.1:26636-28663 GCA_964407355.1 uncultured Enterobacteriaceae bacterium | reverse complement strand
AGGTCCCAAAGCAGGTCCCGGTTCGCTATAAAGCCACCTTCGGTCTAAAGCACACTCCCTCGCGGTAAACCGCGCCCACCGGGCGGCGTTCTCTATTCAGAGGGGAACGCAATGACAGTCGCCACCGTCGCGAGCCGCGCGCTCGCAGGCATCGACGCGCCGGAAGTCACCGTCGAGGTGCACCTCGGGCCCGGATTGCCGGCATTTCATATCGTCGGCCTGCCGGACGCGGAGGTGCGCGAAGCGCGCGATCGGGTGCGCGCCGCGCTCAATCATGTGCGATTCGAGTTCCCCGCGCGGCGCATTACAGTCAATCTGGCGCCGGCGGAGCTGCCGAAGGACTCCACGCGCTTCGACCTGCCGATCGCGCTCGGCATTCTGGCCGCGAGCGGCCAGCTTGCGCCGGAGTCGCTCGCCGGCCAGGAATTCGCGGGCGAGCTGTCGCTGACCGGCGATCTGCGCCCGATCCGCGGGGCGCTCGCGATGGCGCTCTCCGCGCGCGTCGCCGGGCGCGCCTTCGTGTTGCCTGAAGGGAATGCGCCGCAGGCGGCGCTTGCCGAAGGCGCTCGCGTCCTGCCGGCCCGAACGCTCCTTGAAGTGGTCGCGCATCTTGCCGGTGAGGCGCCGCTCGCCGAGTACCAAAGACAGGCTCACGCGGCTGCGCCTTCCTACCCGGACTTCAGCGACGTCAAAGGGCAGCAGCAAGTGAAACGCGCGCTCGAAGTCGCGGCGGCCGGAGGCCACAGCGTTCTGATGGTCGGACCTCCGGGCACCGGCAAGTCGATGCTCGCGGCCCGGTTCCCGGGAATCCTGCCGCTACTCTCCGAGGGTGAGGCGCTCGAAGTGGCCGCGGTCCACTCCGTCTCGAACGGCGGCTTCGACGCCGGGCGCTGGGGCGAGCGGCCATTCCGCTCGCCCCACCACAGCGCTTCCGGGGCGGCGCTCGTCGGCGGCGGCAATGTGCCGCGCCCGGGCGAGATCTCGCTCGCGCACCATGGCGTCCTGTTCCTCGATGAGCTGCCGGAGTTCGATCGCGACGTTCTTGAAGCTCTGCGCGAGCCGCTCGAGTCCGGCCGCGTGTCGATCGCGCGGGCTGCGCGCCAAGCGCAATTTCCCGCCCGCTTCCAGCTCCTTGCCGCCATGAACCCGTGCCCGTGCGGTCATTGCGGCGATCGTAACGGCCGCTGCCGCTGCACGCCCGAGCGCATTGCGCGCTATCGCGGCCGCATCTCGGGACCGCTCGCCGATCGCATCGACATCAAGCTCGAGGTGCCGGCGCCGCGGGAGGCGGAGCTTGTAGCGCCCGTCGCAGGCGAGACCTCGGAGGACATCAAAAGAAGAGTCGAAAAAGCCCGGCAGGCGCAAATGCTGCGCCAGGGAAAACCCAATGCCCTCCTCGGGACGCGCGAGATCGACCGGCATTGCGGCACCGACAAAGAAGGCGACCAACTGCTGCGCCACGCGCTGGCGCGCCTCCTTCTCTCAGCCCGCGCCTATCACCGGGTGCTGCGCGTGGCGCGCTCGATCGCGGACCTCGCGGAAAGGTCCTCGATCGGCGCCGAGCATATCGCCGAGGCGATCCAGTATCGGAGGCTCGACGCGAGTTTTTGAAGCTATAGTAAGTGCGCAATGGCGACTTACGCGATCGGCGACGTGCAGGGCTGCTTCGACGAGTTGCAGCGGCTAGTCGAAAAGCTGCGCTTCGACAAAAAGCGCGACCGCCTGTGGTTCGTCGGCGACCTTGTCAATCGCGGCCCGAAATCGCTGGAGGTGCTCCGGTTCGTGCGCGACCTGGGCGCTCGGGCGATCACCGTCCTTGGAAACCACGACCTGCACCTGGTGACGCAGCACGAAGGCATCGAGCGCCGGCGCAAGGATGACACCTTCGACGACGTACTGGGCGCGCCCGACGCGAAGGAGCTGGTGACGTGGTTGCGCACGCGCCCGATGATGCACGTCGAGGAAGGCTACGCGATGGTGCATGCGGGGCTTCTTCCACAATGGACGATCGAGAAAGCATTGAAGCT
>CAYOVM010000002.1:24113-26536 GCA_964407355.1 uncultured Enterobacteriaceae bacterium | reverse complement strand
CGATGGTGCATGCGGGGCTTCTTCCACAATGGACGATCGAGAAAGCATTGAAGCTTGCCCGGGAAGTCGAAGCCGCGCTGGCCGCGCGCGACTATCTCGAATTCATGCGGAATATGTACGGCAGCAAGCCCGACGAGTGGAGCGATTCGCTGACCGGCTGGGATCGCCTGCGCGTGATCGTGAACGCGATGACCCGGATGCGCTTTTGCACGCGCGCCGGGAAGATGGATTTCAAGGCGAAAGCCAAGAAAGCCCCGCCGGGCTACGTTCCCTGGTTTGAAGCGAGGCCCGCCGATGAAAAGAAGCTCGTGAGCGGCCACTGGTCGGCGCTCGGCCTCAAGCTCGGCGAGCGGATTGCCATGCTGGACAGCGGATGCGTATGGGGGGGCCCTCTCACGGCCCTGCGGCTCGAAGATGGCGCCGTCTATCAGGTATCGTGCCACGGCTACCAGGCACCGGGAGGCGAATGATGAGCGCAACCGACAGCAATTGCGTATTTTGCAAAATCGTCGCGAGGCGGATTCCCGCGACGGTGGTTCACGAGGACGAGCACACGCTCGCCTTCATGGATCTCGGCCAGGTCAATCCCGGCCATGTCCTGGTCGCGGCCAGGGCTCATGTCGAGAATATCTACGGCTTGGACGACGCGCAGGCTTCCGCGCTGATGCGCGCGGCGGCGCAAGTCTCGCGCGCAATCCGTGATGCGTTCTCACCTAAGGGATTGTCGGTCTATCAGGCGAACGGCAAGGCGGCCGGGCAAACGGTGTTCCACTTCCACATCCATCTGGTGCCGCGACATGAAGACGACGGCATGGGGCTCACGTGGCCGGTGAAAAACCCGCCGCGCGAAAAGCTCGAGGAGTACGCCGCGAAAATTCGCGGCAGGCTCGCGGGGAACGCGCGAAGCTAGACTACTGCGGCGTGACGCGCGTGACGCCGCCCGAGCTCACCAGGCGCACGCGGTCGCCCGGCTTGAACGCGATGTCGGACTCCTGGACGATGGCGCGAAGCTCGCCGCTGTCGAGCTTGACGGTGATCTCGAGCGCATCCTTGCTGGTCACGCCCTGCTCGATCGCCCGTCCCGCCACGGCGCCGCCGACCGCGCCCAGCACCGCCGCCACGGCGGAGCCCTTGTTGTGCCCGATCGTGCTGCCGGCGATACCGCCGACCGCGCCGCCGGCCAGGGGTCCGGCGGCGGTATCGCTGCCCTGGATCTTCACTTGGCGGACCGAGTCCACGGTGGCGAGACGGATGGTTTGCTCGCGCCCGGTCTCGTGCTTGCTGTAGACATTGGCGGATTCGCGCGTGGCGCAGCCCGCCGCCGTACCGAGGATTGCGCCGAGGACGAGTACACAGGGAATCGTATGTTTCATGGCGATCAACCTTTCCATGGTGAATAGCCGAATGCGCGGCGGAACTGAGCCTCGATGTCGGCGCGCGTCGGAGCATGATTCTGCGCTCCGCGCTGCGCTATTTTAATCGCCCCCATCAGGGCGCCGAGCCTTCCGGTCGCCTCCCAGTCCCAGCCGTGAGCGAGGCCGTAAAGCAGTCCGGCCCGGTACGCGTCGCCACAGCCCGTCGGATCGACGACACTAGCGGCTTCAACGCATGGGATTTCATGGCGTTGACCGCCGGCGATGATCAGCGAGCCCTTGGCGCCAAGAGTGCAGATCAGCGCCTTCACGCCGCGCGCGAGCTCCTCGAGGGACTTGCCGGTCTTCTCCTCGAGCATCTTCCCCTCATAGTCGTTCACCGCCACGTAGTCCGCCTCGCGCAGAAATTGCGCGATCTCGTCGCCGGAGAACATCGGCAGGCCCTGGCCGGGATCGAACAGGAACGGCACGCCAAGCTCGGCGCACTCGCGCGCGTGCTGCAGCATGCCTTGCTTGCCGTCCGGGCCGATGATCGCGATTCCCGCGCGCAGCTCCGCGCCGATGTGGTTTTCCTGCGAATGATTCATCGCGCCGGGATGGAAGGCGGTGATCTGGTTGTCGTCGAGGTCCGTGGTGATGAAGGCCTGAGCGGTGAACTGGCCCGGGATGCGCCGCAGGAGCCGGTGCTCGAGCCCGAGCTTTTCGAAGCGCTGCAGGTAAGGCGCGATGTCCTCCCCGACGGCGGCCATGACGAGCGGGTCTTCGCCCAGCAGCCGCAGGTTGTAGCCCACGTTGCCCGCGGTGCCGCCGTATTCGCGGCGCATCTCCGGCGTGAGGAAGCAGACGTTGAGGATATGGAGCTGATCCGCCAGCAGGTGATTGCGGAAGCGGTCCGGGAACACCATGATGGTGTCGTAGGCGATCGAGCCTGTAACAAGGATCTTTTTCATCAGGCGAGGATCTTTTTCATCGGGCCAGGATCTTCATCTCATTTAGGAAAGAACAGATACAAGCGGTAGCCCGTGGCGCGCGTGCGGCCCGCGTCGAAGT
>CAYOVM010000002.1:10312-24013 GCA_964407355.1 uncultured Enterobacteriaceae bacterium | reverse complement strand
GGAAAGAACAGATACAAGCGGTAGCCCGTGGCGCGCGTGCGGCCCGCGTCGAAGTTGATCCGGAACGACGCCTCGGCCCCGGGCGGAAGGCCCTGGGCGGCCAGCGAAACGCGCCGTCCGGCATCCAGATAGTCGGCAGGCACCAGCACCCGGCGCAGCACCGGGCGGTCGCCCTCATCGGTCAAGGTCAGCTCCAGCGCCGGATACTCCTGCGGGAACGGCGCGCGATTACGCAGCACGGCATTGAGCACGATCATGTTTTCCGAGCGCGCGTCGGTCTGCAGGTCCGACGATTCGATGCTCATGAGGTCGGGACGCCGCGGCAGCGGCACTTCACAGCCCAGCGGGCGACACGCCGCGACGAGCGCCTCGCGCGCCCAGGGCGCCTGCACCGCGATCTCCGTGCGGTAGCGATACGCCGCCTGCGCCGCTAGCGCGAGGGCGGCGAGGAACGCAAGGAAGCCCCACAGCAGAGAGAAGCGCGCGCGGGGCGGCGGCTTCGATAGAAACTCAGGCAGCGAGCCGTCGTCCTCCTCGAGCGCGCCGGCCTGCGCCGTGCGCCGCGACGGATCGAACAGCCCGAGCTGCGGAGAGGGCTCGAGCACCAGTCCGCTCGCCTCGTCGACCAGGCCGGCGACGCCGTCAAATACCGTGCCGCATTTGCCGCAGCGCACCTTGCCGCCGCGCGCCGCGAGCTGCGATCGCTGCACGCGGAAGGCGGTCGCGCAGACCTGACAGCGCGTCACCAGGCTCAAGTGCGTAACCCCGCGCGACTCCCCGACGCGCGCCTCATCGGCGCTCCCCGGTGACCAGCGCCCAGCCATCCTCCATTTCGCCGAGGTGCGCATCGAAGAAGGGCCCATACGCGGCGGCGACCTCGTCGGCCTGCGTCGCGAGGATGCCGGAAAGCGCGATGCGCCCGCCGCGCCGCGTGCGCTGCGAAAGCAGCGGCGCGAGCAGGATCAGAGGCTGGGCGAGGATGTTCGACACGACGAGATCGTATTCCGCGGGGGCGAGTTCCTCGGGGACGGCGGTGCGCACCGGCACACCGTTCGCGGCAGCGTTTGCGGCCGTCGCATGGACTGCGTCGAGGTCGATGTCGACCGCGTCCACGCGCGAGGCGCCAAGCTTGGCGGCGGCGATCGCCAATATACCGGAGCCGCAGCCGTAGTCGAGCAGCCGCTCCCCGCCACGGATGTTCTCCTCGAGGAAGCTCAGGATCAGCCTCGTGCTCGGATGGCTGCCGGTGCCGAACGCGAGTCCCGGGTCGAGCCGCACGACCGCGGCGCCGCGCGCGGGTGGCTCGCACCAGCTCGGTCCGATCCACAGCCGCTCGCCGATCGCGATCGGCGAGAACTGCGCCTGGCTGCGCCGCACCCAATCCTCGTCTTCGAGCCGCGCCATGCTGAACGGGGGCGCTTGCGCGAGACCCGCGATCTCGGCCGCCGCGGCAAGGATGTCGCCGGGCTGCGCGTCGACCTCGAGCAGCATCGCCAGCCTGCAGCTCTGCTTTTCGGCCGATTCCTGCCACACCGAGCGCGCTCCCGCTTCGAGCAGCGCGTCGCTCAGGGCGTCCGCGCGGGCGGCATCGACCTCGAGCGTTAGCGCGAGCCAGGGCATTACTTCTTCTTGTTCTCCCCCGCGAGCTTCTGCTCGAGGTAGTGAATGGAGACGCCGCCGCGCAGGAAATGCGTGTCGGTCATCAGGTCCCGGTGCAGCGGGATGTTGGTCAGGATGCCCTCCACCACCATCTCGGAAAGCGCGATGCGCATGCGCGCGATGGCCTGCTCGCGCGTCGCGCCGTACGCGATCACCTTCCCCACCATCGAGTCATAGTACGGGGGCACGGTATACCCCTGGTACACGTGCGAGTCGACGCGGATGCCCGGACCGCCAGGCGGGTGATACGAGGTGATTTTCCCCGGCGACGGCGTGAAGCGATAAGGGTCCTCGGCATTGATCCGGCACTCGATCGCGTGGCCGCGAAACTGGATCTCCTTCTGGCGCAGCCGCAGTTTCTGGCCGCTCGCGACGTAGATCTGCTCCTGCACGATGTCGACGCCGGTCACCATCTCGGTCACCGGGTGCTCCACCTGCACGCGCGTATTCATCTCGATGAAGTAAAACTCGCCGTTCTCATAAAGGAACTCGAAGGTGCCGGCGCCGCGATAGCCGATCTTGCGGCAGGCCTCGACGCAGCGCTCGCCCATCTTGTCGCGCAGCTTCACAGGCAGGCCCGGCGCCGGCGACTCCTCGATGACCTTCTGGTGGCGGCGCTGGAGCGAGCAGTCGCGCTCGCCGAGGTGGACCACGTTCTTGTGGCCGTCGGCGAGGAGCTGGAACTCGATGTGGCGCGGGTTCTCGAGATATTTCTCGAGGTAGACGACCGGGTTGCCGAACGCGGCCTGCGCCTCGGTCCGGGTCATGTTTACCGCGTTGAGCAGGGCGGCTTCCGTGTGCACGACCCGCATTCCCCGCCCGCCGCCGCCGCCCGAGGCCTTGATGATCACGGGATAGCCGACCTTGCGCGCGACGCGCACGATTTCCTTCGCGTCTTCGGGCAGCGATCCTTCCGAGCCCGGGACGGTCGGTACGCCCGCCTTGATCATCGCCTGCTTGGCGCTCACCTTGTCGCCCATCAAGCGGATGTTTTCCGGGTGGGGGCCGATGAACACGAACCCGGAACGCTCCACCTTTTCCGCGAAATCGGCGTTTTCCGAGAGAAAGCCGTAGCCGGGATGGATCGCCTGCGCGTCGGTGACTTCCGCGGCGCTGATGATCGCCGGAATATTGAGATAGCTGGCGGACGCCGGCGGCGGCCCTATGCAGACGGACTCGTCGGCGAGCTTGACGTACTTCGCCTCGGTGTCGGCCTCGGAATGGACCACGACCGTGCGGATGCCCAGCTCGCGGCAGGCGCGCTGGATGCGCAGCGCGATCTCGCCACGGTTGGCAATAAGGATCTTTTCAAACATTTAGGGGGGATCTGAAGGGGGACGAATTTTTCACCCCCTTTCCTTTCTTCAGCCGATGATGAACAAGGGCTGGCCGTATTCGACGGGCTGGCCGTTCTCCACCAGGATTGCCTTGACCACGCCCGAGGCGTCGGCCTCGATCTCGTTCATGAGCTTCATCGCCTCGATGATGCAGACAGTCTGGCCTTCCTTGATGCTCTGGCCCACTTCGACGAAGGCCTTGGCGTCCGGCGAGGACGAGCGGTAAAACGTGCCTACCATGGGCGCCTTCAGCACATGGCCTTCCTGGCCGGCGGCGGGCTCCACAGCAGCCGGCGGCGGCGCGGCAGCCGGCGCCGGGGTGCGAGGCTCCGCGGCGGGCGGTGCCGGAGGCGGCGCAGCGAGCGGCGCCTGCGAGATCGCGACGACGCCGCCCTTCACGATCTTGACCTTCTCCTCGCCCTCCGTGATCTCGAGCTCGGCGATGCCCGATTCCTGCACCAGGTCGATCAGTTTCTTAAGCTTGCGCAGATCCATGTTTTTTCCCCTGGGCAAGCGCCGGTAAGCCGGCGCCCGCTTCCTAGCGGCGCTTCTAGCGCCGACCCTTTGTGCCGGCCTGCGATGCCCTTCCCAGGGCAAACTCCAGTGCGAAATCGTAGCCGCGGCTTCCGAGCCCGCAGATCACCCCCACGGCCAGATCCGAAAAGTACGACCGATGGCGAAAAGCCTCCCGCGAATGAACGTTGGACAAGTGCACTTCCACGAACGGTATGCCGACCCCGGCGAGCGCATCGCGCAGGGCGACGCTCGAGTGGGTGTAGCCGGCGGGGTTGATGATGATGAAATCGACGCCCTCGTTCTTCGCTTTATGCACCCGGTTGATCAGCTCACCTTCCACATTGCTCTGAAAAGTCGTTACCGATGCGCTCGCGCTATCGCCTGCCGCAGCGAGGCGACGGTCAATGGCTGTCAGGGTTTCCCGTCCGTAGACCTCGGGTTCCCGGGTTCCGAGCAGGTTAAGGTTTGGCCCGTGAAGGACCAAAACGCGCTTTTTCGACGATTTTCGGATTTTCGGCATTTTTAGCCGCAGAACGCGGCATTTTACCGTAACAAGGGAGCGATGATCGGGTCCAGCTCGCCCGGCCCGAACGCCCCAAGCTTGCGATAAGCAACAACCCCTTGTCTATCCAGGACTGCGGTAAACGGAAGGGCGCCCGCCTGGTTCCCTAGGCTGCGCATCAGGTCTAGAGCGCGCATGTCCCCAACCAGTAGAGTGTAGGTTACCTTCAGGTTGTCAGCGAATTCGCGGATGTTCGGCAGCTTATCGACGCCGATGCCGACCACATCCAGGCCCTGATCCCGGTATTTGTCATACAAGGTGATAAGCAATGGAATCTCTTCGCGGCACGGCTGGCACCACGTCGCCCAGAAGTTGCATACCGCGACTTTGCCGCGCCAGTCCCGAAGCCGCCGCGGCTGACCGGCGAGGTCGGGGAATACGGTGGAGAGAATCGCCGATGCGCCGCTACCAGACTGCAAAGCGATAGGGCCGAGAACCGCGCCCGCGACCGCGGCCGCGAGGCCCACGCCGCCGAGCGCCAGGATCTCACGCCGGTCCGGCATCGCGCAGCAGCGCGCTCACTTCGGCGATCCCGGCGCGATCCATCACTCGCCCCTCCCGCGAAGTCTTGAGCGTCATGCGCTCGTCCCGCGGGTCGAAGACCGACAACGTGAGGGGAACGCCGTCCCAGAGGAGCGAGAAGACGCTTACCGCCCGGCCTCGATCTCCGGAGTAGCGGCGCACTTCGCGCGTGGTGTAGGGCAGGTTGCGGTCCAGAAAGAAGATCTCGAGTTCCTTGGCGCTTTCCGGAAAGAGCTGAAGCTCGATCTCCGAATGAGGCCCGGCAATTCCGGTCAGCACGGGCCCTGTGAGGTAGGGATTGAACTGCTCGAGCTCCCGCATCGCTCCCAGGGCTGCGCGGCGCATCTCGGCCAGGCGCTCCGGATGCTCTTCCGCCTGGTAGAGCGCGAGGTACGCGCGCAGCTCGGCCTCGATCTCGTCATTGGCGGGCAGGGCTTCGCCTTCGGCGGCGCCTATCTGGCGCGCCGCCTTGCGCTTGGCGAGCGCGAAATCGTCGATGCCGTCCTCGGCCATGATGCGGGCGGCGGCTGCAGCGATGCGCGCCCGGACTCCGGCCTGGCGAGTGCTGCTTTTACGGGTCATGGAGGGGTCACAGCGGGAGGGCTCACAGCGGCGCTTCAATCATAGCCCAGCGCCGCACGAATCCGCCGCGCCGTGGGTCGCATAGAATCGGGCGCCCTTCCCCCGGCGAAAAATGTCCGCGCACATCCACATCCTCGGCATCTGCGGCACCTTCATGGGCGGCGTCGCCGCGATCGCGAAGACGGCCGGCTTTCGGGTCACGGGCTGCGACGCCAACGTCTATCCGCCGATGAGCGACCAGCTCCGCGCGCTGGGCATAGACCTCGTGCAGGGATTCGGCGAGGACCAGTTGGCGCTGAAGCCCGATCTGTGGGTCGTGGGCAACGTGGTTACGCGCGGGAATCCCTTGATGGAGGCGATTCTCGACCGCGGCGAGCGGTACGTCTCGGGGCCGCAATGGCTGGCCGATCAGGTGCTGGCGGGACGCCACGTGCTGGCGGTCGCCGGCACGCATGGAAAGACGACGGTGACCTCCATGCTGGCGTGGGTTCTCGAGCGGGCGGGGCGAACCCCCGGATTTCTGATTGGCGGCGTGCCCCTCGACTTCCCGGTCTCGGCGCGGCTTACCGCTTCCCCCCTGTTCGTGATCGAGGCGGACGAGTACGACACCGCCTTTTTTGACAAGCGCTCGAAGTTCATACACTACCGGCCGAAGACCGCAATTCTGAACAATCTCGAATTCGATCATGCAGACATCTTCCCTGATCTTGAGGCGATCGAGCGGCAATTTCACCATTTAGTGCGGACAATCCCAAAGTCTGGTCTCATCATAGCTAACGGTGCGGATCCAGCGGTGGAGCGGGTACTTACAAGCGGTACATGGACCCCGGTGGAGAAGTTCGGGGTCGCTCATGGTTGGGAGGCAGGCAGCCCCGACTCTGATGGCGGATTCGAGGTGGCGTGGCAGGGGAAGCCCGTCGGCCGAATCCGCTGGTCCCTGATGGGAACCCACAACCGGCTCAACGCGCTCGCGGTCATCGCCGCGGCCCGCGGGGCGGGTGTCGCGCCAGCGGAGGCGATCGCCGCCCTCAACTCTTTCTCCGGCATCCGCCGGCGCATGGAGGTGCGCGGGAAAGTCGCGGGCGTCACCGTCTACGACGATTTCGCGCATCACCCGACCGCCATCCAAACGACGCTCGAAGGCTTGCGCGCCAAGGTCGGGAAAGCGCGCGTGCTCGCTGTCCTCGAGCCGCGCTCGAATACGATGAAACGGGGGGTGATGAAGGACCAGTTGCCGGCGAGCGTTGCGCTCGCGGATCTCGTCTACGTTTACAGCGCGGGGCTCGGGTGGGATGCCGGGGCCCTTTTCGCCGGGCTCGGCACGAAGGCGCGCTGCATCGACAACCTCGATGCCTTGGTCCGGGCAATCGCCGCGGACGCCGGGCCTGGCGATCACGTCCTGGTCATGTCGAACGGCGGCTTCGGCGGCCTGCACGGCAAGCTGCTCGAGGCGCTGGCGCGCCCCGCGGCGAAGTGATCGCGCGTGATCCTCTATCTGCATGGCTTCAATTCGTCGCCCCGGTCCCACAAAGCGCAGCTCATGGGGCGCTACATGGCCGAACGGGGCCTCGCCGCCGAATACGCTTGTCCGGCGCTGCCGCCGCTTGCCTCCGAGGCGGTCCAGGCGATCGAGAAGATCATGCCGGGCAAGGAATGCTGCTTCATAGGATCGTCGCTCGGCGGTTTCTACGCCACCCATCTGGCGGAGAAACATGGCGCGAAGGCGGTGCTCATCAATCCCGCGATCGACCCTCACGTGGGCTTGCGCGCCTATCTCGGCACGCAGAAGAACCTGCATACGGGCGAGCCTTACGAGCTCACCGAAGCGCATCTAAAGGAATGGGAAAAGCTGTATGCGTCCAATATCACTCCCGCGCGATATTTGCTGATCGTCGAAACCGGCGACGAAGTGCTCGACTACAGGAAGGCGGTGGCGCGCTATGCCGGCGCGCAGCAGATCGTGATTCCGGGCGGCGATCACAGCCTGCAGAGCTTCCCGCGGCACCTGCCCCGCATCCTGCAGTTCGCCGGCGTGCGGGCCTGAGTCGCCGCGCCGGACTCCGCCATGCAAGTGCTCTACGAGGAGGAAGGCGAGCTGAAGGTCGGCGCGGTGCTCGCGCAGGCGCCGGCGTCGCTGCAGGTCGAAAGCCCGCACGGCCGGCGCTCGAAAATCAAGGCCGGGAACGTGCTGCTCGAGTTCGAGCGCCCCTCGGGCGCGGAAGTGCTGGCGGAAGGCCAGCGCTTCGCCGCCGGGCTGGACGCGGACTTTCTCTGGCAGTGCTGCGGCACGCAGGAGTTCGGCTTCCAGGATCTCGCGCGCGACTACGTCGGCCGGCAACCGACCCCGGCGGAAGCCGCTGGTGTGCTCATCAAGCTGCATTCGGCGCCAATCTACTTCCACCGGCGCGGCCGGGGCCGCTTTCAGGCGACGCCGGAGGCTACGCTCAAGCTCGCGCTCGCGGCGGTGGAGAAGAAGAAACGCGTCCTCGACCAGATCGCCGACTGGAGCGCCGCATTAGCGCGCTTCGAGTGCCCGGCGCCTATCGCCGCGCTTAAGGACGAGCTGCTGTATGCGCCCGACCGGGCAAAGCCCGAGACCAAAGCGTTCGAGCAGGCGTCCAAGCAGACCGGCCTGGCGGCCGCCCAGCTCTTCGAGCGTTGCGGGCTGCTACCGGATACGCACGAGTACCACCTCAAGCGCTTCCTCCACGAGTTTTTCCCCCGGGGCGTCGCATTCCCGCCTCACCCGGCCGCCGCGGTGCCGGAGGATCTGCCGGCCGCCGAGGCGGACGCTTTCAGCCTGGATGACATAGGCACGAGCGAGATCGACGACGCGTTCTCCGTCCGACGGATCGGGGCCGACGAAGTGAGAGTAGGCATTCACATAGCCGCTCCGTCGCTCGGCATAACGCCCGGCTCGGCGCTCGACGCGCTCGCCCGCGAGCGCCTCTCCACGGCTTACATGCCGGGACGCAAGTTCACCATGCTGCCGGAGGACGTCATCGCCGCGTACTCCCTGGACGAAGGCGCGGTGCGGCCGGCGATCTCCCTGTATCTCGATATTTCGGAGAAGGACGGCAGCGTCCGCGGGCGCAGCACCAAGGTCGAGCGGGTGCGCGTGGCGGCAAACCTGCGCCACGCGCAGTACGACGCCTTGAACGAGACGTTCGCGATGGGGACTCAGGCCGGGCTTGCCTTCGAGGACGAGCTGCGCGTTCTGTGGCGCATCGCGCTCGCGCTCGAGGCGCGCCGCGGCAAGCCGAGCGCGGCGGCCGGCGCGGTGGACTACAGCTTCTATGTGGAGGACGGACGCGTGCGCATCGTGCCGCGCAAGCGCGGCGCGCCGCTCGACAAGCTGGTCGCCGAGCTGATGATCCTCGCCAATACGACCTGGGGAGATTTGCTCGCGGAACGCGACGTGGCCGCGATCTATCGTGTGCAATCCACCGGCAAAGTAAGGCTCAGCGTGCACCCCGAGCCCCACGAGGGCCTCGGGGTGCGCTGCTATGCCTGGATGAGCTCGCCGCTTAGGCGCTACGTCGACCTGCTGAACCAATGGCAACTCGGGGCGGCGCTCGCCGGCCGCCGGCCGCCGTTCACGCGGACCTCCGACGCGTTGCTCGCGGCGTTGCGGGCGTTCGAAGTTACGTACGCGCGTTATGACGAGCATCAGCGAGGGATGGAGCAATACTGGTGCTTGCGCTGGCTCCTGCAGGAAAAGCTCGACTCGATTTCCGCTGTGGTGCTGCGGGAGAACCTGGTGCGGTTCGACGGCCTGCCATTTACCACCCGCGTCTCATCGTTGCCGGCGCTCGACCCCGGCGCCCGCGTGCGGCTGGAGATCAGGTCGGTGGACTTGCTTGAGCGCTCGCTCGCCTGCATTTATCGAGAGACGCTAGGCCAGACGGCCGTGACGCAAGACGCAGCGGATCAAGCTTGAAAGGCCTAGAATCGAGGCCGAAAAGCCTAGAATATGAACGGCTTGTAGGTTAGAGGTGAGATTGCACTTAACTATTGGCCACCACGGCTTCCCGGCCTCGGGCGGCCCGTCAGGGCGTTTCGGCTCGGGATCCGGCCTGTTCAGCGGCGCGCTTGGCTTCGCTCTCGCGGTGTCGATCGCGCTGCACTCCGTGCTTCTCTCAATCCACTTCAAGTTCCCCGACGCATTGCGCTGGAAATCCGCCGCCACGCCACTGGAGGTCGTGCTGGTCAATTCGAAG
This sequence comes from uncultured Enterobacteriaceae bacterium, assembly GCA_964407355.1. Taxonomy (GTDB): domain Bacteria; phylum Pseudomonadota; class Gammaproteobacteria; order Burkholderiales; family SG8-39; genus SCGC-AG-212-J23. The sequence goes on along the minus strand of CAYOVM010000002.1, from coordinate 14,615 downwards.
ACCCGCGACCGGCCGGTCAAGGCCGAGGTCCTCGCGCAGGCCAACCTCGATCGCGGCGGCAACGTGGACGACGACCGGCGCGCCAAGACGCCGCTTCCGGTGGTGGAGCCCGGCCGCGCGGGCAAGAATCTCGCCGACGCCCAGCGCCGGATGCGGCAGCTCGAGGCCCAGCAGCAGGAGCTTCTCACGCAGTCGCGCGATTCGCGCTTGCGGGTACCCGCCGAGACGGTGCGCCAGGCGCCTTCCGAGGAGCCGACGCCGAAAGTGAACGGGCGCGACCTCGCCGACCTTTCCCTCGCGGCGTTGCGCCTGCAGGCGGAGATCGACAAGAACATCGAGGCGTACCAGAAGCGCCCGCGCAAGAAATTCATCGGTGCGCGCGCCGCGGAAGACCGCTTCGCCTTCTACGAGGACGCGTGGCGCGTCAAGGTAGAGCGGGTCGGTACGCTCAATTTCCCGGCCGAGGCGCGCGGCAAGATCTACGGGAACCTCAGGCTCACCGTAACGATCCGCTCCGACGGATCGGTGGAGACGATCGAGCTGGACCGCTCTTCGGGCCTCAAGGTGCTGGATGCGGCGGCCTTCAAGATCGTGCGCATGGCGACCCCGTTCGCCTCGTTCCCGCCCGATATCCGCCGCGAATACGACCAGATCGTCATCACCCGCACCTGGTTCTTCGGTCAAGGCGACAAGATCTGGACCGAGTGATGGCCGGAGCGATGGCGGAGAAGCGGCGGCGCGCCGCTTGAGACGCTCCGGCAAGCTGCGGGGGCTGATCCTCCTGTGGAAAGGGTTCTGCTACACGCTCGGCGCCGCGGTGCTCGCCGTCATCGCGGTGCAGCTGTGGTTCCTCGCCCATATCCTCTACTGGAGCAACTTCAATCCCTCCAGCACCGCGTTCATGGAGCGCAGGCTGGAGCTCCTGCGCGCGAAGGACAGCCGGGCCCGGCTGCGCCGGGAGTGGGTGGCCTATGAACGGATCTCCCCGCACCTGAAGCGCGCGGTGATCGCCGCCGAGGACGCCCGCTTCATCGACCACGAAGGCTTCGACTGGGAAGCGATCCAGAAGGCGATGGCGAAGAACGAGCGCGAAGGCAAGGTCGTCGCCGGCGCCTCGACCATCAGCCAGCAGCTCGCGAAGAATCTGTTCCTGTCGGGTGAGCGCTCGTGGCTGCGCAAGGCGGAGGAGGCCGCCATCACCTGGATGATGGAACGCACCATGTCGAAGCGCCGCATCCTCGAGCTTTACCTCAATGTCGCGGAGTGGGGCGAAGGCGTCTTCGGCGCCGAGGCGGCGGCGCGCTATCACTTCGGCGTTTCCGCGGCGGCGCTCGGCCCGGAGCAGGCGGCGTGGCTCGCGGCGATCCTGCCCAGCCCGCGCCGCTACGAGCCCGGCCGCATCACGCGCTACTCGGTCGAGCGCGCGGCGAGCATCTTCGCGCGCATGGGAAGCGCGCAGATTCCGTAATTCACTTACGCTTCGGCCATGGCGCAAACCCAGGCCAGGCTCGAGATCGAGGACCTGCAGAGCAACCTGCGCGAGGTGCAGGAGCTGCTGCTGCGCCAGAAGCTGGTGGAGGACCTCGTCCACCGCCAGGAGATGCCCAAGCACGGCCTGGTCGAGCAGCTCGTGCACAAGCAGCATCTCACGGAGCTGCGGGCCAAGCTCGAGCGGCTGCATGCGGCCGACGTCGCCTTCATCCTCGACGCCCTGCCGCTCGACGAGCGCCTCGCCGTGTGGGAGCTGGTCAAGGCCGACCGCGACGGCGAGATCCTGCTCGAGGTTTCCGACGCGGTGCGCGAGTCCCTCATCGCCAGCATGGACTCGCGCGAGCTGGTGGCCGCCACCGAGACCCTCGAGGCCGACGAGATCGCCGACATCGCGCCGGACCTCCCCGAAGGCGTCATCGAAGAGGTTGTCCAGTCCCTCCCCGCGGAGGAGCGCGAGCGGCTGCGCGCGGCGCTCTCCTACCCGGAAGGCTCGGTCGGTGCTCTGATGGACTTCGACCACGTATCCGTGCGCGAGGACGTGGCGCTCGAAGCGGTGACGCGCTACCTGCGGCGCCTGGACGAGCTTCCCGGCCACACCGACCAGCTCTTCGTGATCGGCCGCGACCAGGAGCTGAAGGGTACCCTGCCGCTCGCGCGCCTCATCGTCACCGACCTCGACCGCGAGGTATCGAGCGTGGTGATTGCCGATAGCGTCAGGTTCTCCCCCGAGGATAGCGCCGAGGACGCGGCGAACGCGTTCGAGCGCTACGACCTGGTCTCCGCGCCCGTCGTCGACGAGCGCGGCCGTCTCATCGGAAGGCTCACGGTGGACGCGGTGGTGGACTACATCCGGCAGAAAAGCGCCGAATCGCAGCTCGCCGAGGCGGGCCTCGCGCACGAGGAGGACATCTTCGCGCCGGTGCTCGACAGCTTCAAGAACCGCTGGTCCTGGCTGGCGGTCAACCTGGTGACCGCTTTCATCGCCTCGCGGGTCATCGGCGCGTTCGAGGATTCGATCGCGCGCCTCGTGGCGCTCGCCGCGCTGATGCCGATCGTCGCCGGCATCGGCGGCAACTCGGGCAACCAGACCACCACCATGATCGTGCGCGCGCTAGCGCTCGGCCAGATCCAGGGCTCCTACTGGAGGAAGCTCCTCGGCAAGGAGATCGGCGTCGCCCTGCTGAACGGCGCCATATGGGGAACGCTCCTCGGGGCCATCGCCTATTTGTTCTATGGCAACGTGGCGCTCGGCGGCGTCATGGCGCTCGCCATGATCCTGAACCTCGTGCTCGCCGCGACCATGGGCGTGGCGATTCCCTGGCTGCGCGCCCGCTTCGGCAAGGATCCGGCCGCCGGATCGTCGGTCCTCATCACCGCCTGCACCGACTCCGGCGGCTTCTTTATTTTTCTGGGGCTGGCGACGCTGTTCTTGATGTAACCGCGCCCTGGCTGTGGAGCCCGACTATCGCGTTCCGTCGAAAACGAGACGAACTCTCGCTTCGGTAGTGCATATCAAACTTGCGCGGGGACCTGAGACCAATTCTTCGCATTTACATTGACCCATGCTGGTGCTGCTACGTGTCTTGTTCACACCGCGATAGGACAATTGCTCGTTTTGCCACTCCTTCGCCGCCCGGTAGTTTTTGTTGCAGACTTTCGATTGCGTCTCCCCGGGCTCTCCGAGGGATTTGAACGTTTCGCTGCTTTTATCTATTTCCTCTGCAAAAGTCATAGCAGAGATCGAAATCATCAGCGATGCGAGAAGTGCCTTCATAGCAGCTTGCCTAAGATTTATCCGCTGTCAGACCGCAATGGACTACTTGACTCCAAGCGGCATTATAGATGCGAGCGGCCTTGCGCTCGCTTATCACGCGTTGAACGCCTCACGCGCAGCAGCGACCGTCGCGTCGATTTCCGCGGCGGCGTGCGCCGCCGACACGAAGCCGGCTTCATAGGCGGATGGCGCGAGGTAAACGCCGCGCGTCAGCATCTCGTGGAAGAATTTGTTGAAGCGGTCTTTGTCACATTGCATTACCTCGGCGAAGCTGGTCGGCGGCGCGTCGCGGAAGTAGAGGCCGAACATGCTGCCGATCGATTGCGCCGAGAACGCGACGTGCGCTTTCTTCGCTTCCGCTTGCAGGCCTTCGACGAGCGTGCGTGTAATTTTCTCGACTTTCTCCTGGAACCCCGGGGCTTGAACGATTTTCAAAGTCGCGATGCCGGCGGCGACCGCGACCGGATTGCCTGAGAGCGTTCCGGCCTGGTAGACGGGGCCGAGCGGCGCGAGCTTTTCCATGATGTCGCGCCGGCCGCCGAGGGCGGCGAGGGGCATGCCGCCGCCGATGACCTTGCCGAGGGTGGTGAGATCCGGCTTGATCCCGTAGCGCGCCTGCGCGCCGCCGAGGGCGACGCGAAACCCGGTCATGACCTCGTCGAAGATCAGCAGCGCGCCGTGGCGCGTGCATTCCTCGCGCAGCGTCTCGAGGAAGCCGGCCGCGGGCAGAACGAGGTTCATGTTGCCGGCGACGGGCTCGACGATCACGCAGGCGATGTCCTTGCCTTTTTCGCTAAAAAGCTTTTTTACCTGGGAGCGATCGTTGTAATCGAGCACGAACGTATGCGCCGCCGTTTCCGGCGGCACGCCGGCGGAGCTGGGATGGCCGAAGGTGAGCGCGCCCGATCCCGCCTTCACGAGCAGCGCGTCGGCGTGGCCGTGGTAGCAGCCCTCGAACTTGACGATCGCGCTGCGGCCGGTGAAACCCCGCGCGAGGCGGATCGCGGTCATGGTTGCCTCGGTTCCGGACGAGACGAG
>CAYOVM010000002.1:0-10212 GCA_964407355.1 uncultured Enterobacteriaceae bacterium | reverse complement strand
CCGCCGACCGAGCGGAATGCCCGCACGGGAGAATTGACGCCGCCGGGAATGGACCGCTGGGCGCGCTCGAAGAGGGATTCGTTCTTTGTCATTTGAAGAGCTTTCCGTATTGGCGCGCCCGCGCCGCGATGTCCGGCGCGTCGAAGAGATCGGAGATGACCGCGAGAAGATCGGCGCCGGCCTCGATCAGCTTCGGCGCGTTGTCGAGGGTGACGCCGCCGATCGCGCAGAGCGGCACGCCGAGGTCGTTCTCGAAAAGCGAAAGCGGCGCGCGCACCGCGGCCGGCTTGGTGGGCGAGCTGAACACGCTGCCGAAGGCCACGTAGTCCGCGCCCGCTCGCACGGCGTTTCGTGCCAGGGTCATGTCGTTGTAGCAGGAGGCGCCGACGATTTTCCCGGGCAGCCGCTTTTTCGAAAGAGCGACATCGGCGTCGTCGCGGCCGAGGTGCACGCCGTTCGCGCCGACCGCCAGCGCGAGCTCGACGTCGTCGTTGACGATGAAGGGGACATTGTGCGCGCGGGCGAGATGCACGAGCTCGCCGGCTTCCTCGCGGCGGGCGGCTTGAGAAATCATTTTCCTGCGGTACTGGAGGAGTGCGATTCCGCCTTCGAGCGCGAGCTTCACCTTCTCGATCAGCTGCGCGCCGTCGGGGCCGTCGGGCGTTATGGCGTACAGGCCGCGCAGGTTCATCGCTCGAAGAACCTGTTGGGGAGAAGCTGACCCGCGCCCGGCTTGAAACCGGCTGCGAGCGCCTGCCAGGTGAACTCCTCGGCGTCGCGCGCGGCCTCGGGAACCGAAGCGCCGCTCGCGAGCGCGGCGGCGAGCGCCGAGGCAAGGGTGCAGCCGGAGCCGTGATAACTCCCCGGAAGGCGCTCCCAGCGATCCTCGCGCACCACGCCGCCGGCGTCGTGCAGCACGTTCACCACCTCGTCGGTCGCTTCATGCGTTCCGGTGATCAGAACGAACTCGCTGCCCATCGCCAGGATCTTGCGGGCGCACGCGCCCAGGTCCTCTTGCGCCGCGAGCCTGCGCGCTTCGAGGCTGTTCGGCGTGACCACCGTCGATTGCGGCAGGATCATCTCGCGCAGCGCGTCGAGCATCTCGCCGCTCGCGAGCGCGTCGCCCCGGCCCGAGGCAAGCACCGGGTCGCACACCACCGGAATGTCCGGATGCTCGGCGAGGATGGCCGCGATCGCGGCGATGTTCTGCGCCGAGCCGAGGACGCCGAGCTTGAACGCGTCGACCCGCAATTCGGCCAGCAGGCGGCGCGCCTGAGCCTCGACCCATTTGCGCTCCACGGCCTGCAGGTTCTCGACACCGCTCGTGTCCTGCACCGTGATCGCGGTGAGCACCGACAGCGGATGGCAGCCCATCGCCGCGATGGTGAGGATGTCCGCCTGCACCCCGGCGCCGCCGGTCGGATCCGAGGCCGCGAAGGTGAGCACGATCGGAGGTGGGGGGGACATGGGTTAATATCCGTGCGAATTTTACTGCCCGCGTTCAAAAGAGCTTCCGAGGAATGACCGAAAACAAAACCGAATTCAAGACCTGGATGTGCCTCATCTGCGGCTTCATCTACGACGAGGCGGCGGGGCTGCCCGATGAAGGCATCGCGCCCGGCACGCGCTGGGAGGACGTCCCCATGAACTGGACCTGCCCCGAGTGCGGCGCGCGCAAGGAAGACTTCGAAATGACGCAGATCTAGACTTTCGGGGAAACCTTCGGAAAAAGGCAGGCTCCAACCCGTCCATGCGGTAAACTGCGGAGCGGGAGCATGTCCTCGATCGATCTGACGCATCACTTCCTGATCGCCATGCCCAGCATGGCGGACCCGTACTTTTCGAGGACGCTGACGTACATCTGCGAGCACAACGACCGGGGCGCGCTCGGCCTGGTCGTCAACCGCCCCATCGACATGACCCTGCAGGCGCTGTTCGAGCGCCTGTCGCTCACGCTGGAGGACGGCGAATATGCCGACGCGCCGATCTACTTCGGCGGTCCGGTCCAGACCGATCGCGGCTTCGTGCTGCACGCTCCGGCGGGCAACTGGCAGCAGACGCTGCACGTCGGCGAGACGATCGGCCTCACCACGTCGAAGGACATCCTCGAGGCGCTCGGGCGCGGCGAAGGCCCGGGGCGCATCCTGGTCACCCTCGGATACGCCGGCTGGTCGCCGGGACAGCTCGAGCACGAGCTGTCGCAGAACGCCTGGCTCACCGTCCAGGCGACCGACGCCATCATCTTCGACACGCCCCCCGAGGAGCGCCTGCCGGCGGCAATGGAGCTCCTCGGCATCGACTACGCGTCGCTGCAGGACGAAGCGGGACATGCCTGAGCGCTACGTGCGAAATGTCTAGCCGGGGCACGCGCACACTCCTCGCCTTCGATTTCGGTCTCAAGCGTATTGGCATTGCGGTCGGCGAGCCCGAGCTCGGCACCGCGCACCCTCTGCCCGCGATCGCGGCGCCGGGGTTCGACATGATCACCAAGCTCGTAGCGCAGTGGCGGCCGGCGGCGCTGGTGGTCGGATTGCCGGTCGCCGAGCGCGGCGAGCATCCGCTCGCGAAACGGGTCGAGCGCTTCGCCCGGCAGCTGGAAGGGCGGTTCCACCTGCCGGTCGCGCGCGTGGACGAAAGATTCACGTCGGTCGAAGCCGAAAGCAGGCTTCGCGAAACGAAGACGAAATCGGGAATGAAGAAAACAGCCGTCGACTCGGTCGCGGCGCAGTTGATCCTGGAGCAGTACCTCGATGAGCAGCGGCATGAGAACGCTACCTGAGGCCGAAGCGCTCTGCGAGCAGCTCGCGCGCGAGCTGAAGCCGCTCGTCGGGCCGAAGACGGCGATGGTCGGCCTCTATACCGGCGGCGCGTGGCTGGCGGAGCGCCTGCACAAGCTGCTGGCCATCAAAACGCCCCTCGGACTGATGGACATCGCGTTCTACCGCGACGACTACGCCGCGCGAGGGCTGAAGCACGATCCCAAGCGCACCAAGATTCCCTTCGACGTCAACGGCAGCGAGCTGCTGCTCGTCGACGATGTCCTCTACAGCGGGCGCACCGTGCGCGCGGCGATGAACGAGCTGTTCGACTACGGCCGCCCGGCGAGCATCTCGCTGGTGGTCCTCGCCGACCGCGGCGGGCGGCAGCTGCCGATCTGCGCCCAGCACTGCGGCGCCCGCGTCGAGGTGCCCGCCGGAAAGCGGCTGCGCCTCACGCGCGGCGAGGACGGGAAGCTCGCGCTCGTTCTGGAGACCGAGCATGGAGCGTAACCCGCAGCTGAACCGGAACGGCGAGCTCCAGCATCTTCTTTCCATCGAAGGCCTGCCGCGCGAGATCCTCACCCAGATCCTCGACACCGCGGAGTCGTTCGCCGGCGTGACCGAGCGCGAAGTGAAGAAGGTGCCGATCCTGCGCGGCAAGAGCGTCTTCAACCTGTTCTTCGAGCCCTCGACGCGCACGCGCACGACCTTCGAGATCGCCGCCAAGCGCCTGTCCGCGGACGTCATCAACCTCAACATCGCGGTCTCTTCGGCCTCGAAGGGCGAGTCCCTGCTCGACACCGTGGCGAACCTCTCGGCGATGCAGGCCGATATCTTCATCGTGCGCCACAGCGCCTCGGGCGCGCCGTTCCTGATCGCGCGCCACGTCAAGCCGCACGAGCACGTCGTCAACGCCGGCGACGGCCGCCACGCGCACCCCACGCAGGGCCTGCTCGACCTCTTCACCATCCGCCACTACAAGAAGGACTTCTCCGCGCTGACGGTCGCCATCGTCGGCGACGTGCTGCATTCGCGCGTGGCGCGCTCGCTGATCCACGGCCTGACCACGCTCGGCGCGCCCGAAGTGCGCGTGATCGCGCCGCAGACCCTTCTGCCGGCCGGCGTCGAGGCGCTGGGCGTGCGGGTGTTCCACGACATGCGCGAAGGCCTGCGCGGCGCGGACGTCGTCGTCATGCTGCGCCTGCAGAACGAGCGCATGCGCGGCGCGCTGCTGCCCTCGGCGCAGGAGTTCTTCAAGCACTACGGCCTCACCTCGGAGAAGCTCTCCGCCGCGAAGAGCGACGCGATCGTGATGCACCCCGGTCCGATGAACCGCGGCGTGGAGATCGACTCGACGGTCGCCGACGGTCCGCACTCCGTGATCCTGCCGCAGGTCACCTTCGGCATCGCCGTGAGGATGGCCGTGATGAGCATCGTGGCGGGGAATTAATGAAGCTGCATATCAAAGGCGGCCGAATCGTCGATCCCGCAAGCGGGCGCGATTCGGTCGGGGACGTTTATGTCTCCGACGGAAAAATCGTCGAGGGTCTGAGGGAAAAAGCCGACCGGGTCATCGACGCGAAAGGCCTGGTTGTCGCGCCCGGCTTCATCGACCTGTCGGCCCGGCTGCGCGAGCCGGGCCAGGAATACAAGGCGACGCTCGAGTCCGAAATGGACGCCGCCGTCGCGGGCGGGGTGACGAGCCTCGCCTGCCCGCCGGATACCGATCCGCCGCTCGACGAGCCGGGCCTGGTCGACATGCTGCGCCGGCGCGCCAAGTCGCTCTCTCGCGCGCGCGTCTACCCGGTGGGCGCACTCACCCTGAAGCTCGAGGGGACGGCGCTGACGGAGATGGCGCAGCTCGCGGAGGCGGGCTGCGTCGCCTTTTCGCAGGGCAACGTCGCGATCGCAGACACCCAGGTGCTATGGCGCGCGCTTCAATACGCCGCGACCTTCGGCTTTCCGGTCTGGCTGCGCGCCGAGGACCTGTGGCTCGCGAAAGGCGGGGTGGCGCACGACGGCGAAGTAGCCACGCGCCTCGGCCTTCCCGCGATCCCGGCGTTCGCGGAGACGATCGCGCTCGCCACGCTGCTCGAGCTCACGCGCGCGACGGGCGCCCGGGTGCACGTGTGCCGCCTGTCGAGCGCCGGGGCGGTGGAGCTGGTGCGCCAGGCGAAGGCGCAAAAGCTTCCGGTGACTTGCGACGTGGCGATTCACCATGTGCATCTTTCCGAGATGGACCTCGGCTACTTCGATTCGAGCTGCCGGCTCGAGCCGCCGCTTCGCGGCCAGCGCGACCGCGACGCGCTCGCGCAGGGCCTCGCCGACGGCGTCATCGACTGCCTCTGCTCCGACCATACGCCGGTCGACGAGGATGGGAAGCACATGCCTTTCGCGGAGGCCGAGCCGGGCGCGACCGGGCTCGAGCTGCTCCTGCCGCTCACGCTCAAGTGGGGCGCCGCGCGCAAGCTCGCGCTCGGGCCGACTCTCGCGCGCATCACTTCGGAGCCGGCGCGGATCCTCGGCGTGGCCTCCGGGCGGCTCGGCGCCGGAGCGCCCGGCGACGTAGCGATCTTCGATCCGCAGGCGCCGCTGCGCATCGCGCCCGAGACCCTGAAAAGCCAGGGCAAGAACACGCCCTTCGCCGGCTACGAGCTTGCCGGCCGCGTGCGCTACACCGTCGTCGCGGGCAACGTGGTGTACGAGGCGTGAACAGAACGCTCTTCTGGCCCGCCGTGCTTCTTTTGGCCGGATGCGCAGCGGCGCCCGAGCGGCAGCCTCCGAATCCCATCCCCGAAGCAAAGCCGCCGGCCGAAACAAGATCGGCACCCGAGACAAAGGCGCCGCCTTCGACGAAAGGCGGCTACTACAAAGACGACGGGCCGGGCGAAAACCCGCCGCCGGATCTCGCGTCCATCCCCGACGCGGTGCCCAGGACCGAGCCGCTGCATCGCTACGCCAACCGGCCTTATACGGTCTTCGGCAAGAACTACGTCCCGGTCGCCTCGCGCCAGCCCTACAAGGAACGCGGCATGGCGAGCTGGTACGGCAAGAAATTCCATGGCCAGAAGACCTCGAGCGGCGAGGTCTACGACATGTACAAGATGAGCGCCGCGCACAAGACGCTGCCGATCCCGAGCTACGCGCGCGTCACCAACGTGAAGAACGGCAGGAGCGTGGTGGTGCGCATCAACGACCGCGGCCCGTTCCACTCGGACAGGATCATCGATCTGTCCTATGCGGCGGCCTACAAGCTCGGCTACATCGCCGCCGGCAGCGCGATGGTGGAGGTCGAGAGCGTCGAGGCGGCGCAAGCGTCTGAAATAAAAAATACCATTGAAGAAAAGACGACCTATATCCAGGTCGGCGCTTTTTCCTCGCGCGGCAACGCCGAGGATTACCGGGAGCGCGTGGCGCGCCAGCTCGCCTGGCTGACCGACGGCGTGCAGGTCCTGTCGATCGGCAACCTCTGGCGGCTGCATGTCGGCCCCTACGCAGGCAGCGACGCCGCGCGCCCGATCGCCGAGCGCATCGAGGCCGAGCTGAAGCTCAAGCCCCTCCTCGTAACCCGTTAGTGTGTCCGTATAATCCGCATGTTTCGCGCAAGGCCATGACCCGCTTCATCGCAATTCTCCTCGCGGTCCTCGCTTCGGCCGCGCAGGCCGCCGCCCCGCAGCCGCCCTCGATCATCGCCAAATCCTGGATGGTGGGCGATCTGTCGAGCAACCAGGTGCTCGCTTCCCAGAAAGCCGACGAGCGTATCGAGCCCGCCTCGCTCACCAAGCTGATGACCGCGTACCTGGTGTTCGCGGCGCTGCGCGACAACAAGCTCTCGCCCGAGCAGCAGGTGAGCGTTTCCGAGCGCGCCGGGCGCGCGCCGGGCTCGCGCATGTTCATCCAGCCCGGCCGTCCGGTGACGGTGGACGAGCTGATGCGCGGCATGATCATCCAGTCGGGCAACGACGCCTGCATCGCGCTCGCCGAGGCGATCGCCGGCGACGAGGAAACCTTCGTGCAGATGATGAACCGCGAGGCGGCGCGGCTCGGGATGAAGAACAGCCATTTCATGAACGCCTCGGGCCTGCCCGACGCGCAGCACTACACTACCGCGCAGGACCTCTACATCCTCACCGCCGCGCTGATTCGCGATTTCCCGGAGCTCTACGGGCAGTATTACTCGCAGAAGGAATTCCGCTACAACAACATCAGCCAGCCGAACCGCAACCGGCTGCTGTGGGTCGATCCGACGGTCGACGGCGTGAAGACCGGGCACACCGAGGCGGCCGGTTACTGCCTGATCGCGTCCTCCAAGCGCGGCGAGCGCCGCATCCTGTCGGTGCTGCTCGGCTCCACTTCGGAGGCGGCGCGCGCGCAGGAATCGCAGAAGCTGCTCAACTGGGGCTACCAGTTCTTCGACAGCGTGAAGCTGCACCGCGCGGGCGAGACGGTGAAATCGCTCGAGGTCTGGAAAGGCTCGGAGCGCGCCGTCAGGGCCGGCTTCGCCGGCGATCTCTTGATCACCATTCCAAAGGGCGAGACCGGCAAGCTGAAAGCCGAGCTCGCGTCGCAGCAGCCGCTGGTCGCGCCCGTGGCGAAGGGCCAGCGCGTCGGCTCGCTGCGCGTGTCCCTCGACGGCAAGCCGCTCAGCGAGTACCCGCTGGTCGCTCTCGAAGCGGTTCCCGAGGCGGGCATCTTTCGCCGCGGCTGGGATACACTGAGGCTATGGGTGAAGTAAGCGAGAATCGCATGGTTTTCCTGAACGGAAAATTCGTCGCGATCGAGGACGCGAAAGTCTCCGTGCTCGACCGCGGCTTCATCTTCGGCGACGGCGTGTACGAGGTGGTCCCGGTCTACTCGCGCGTTCCGTTCCGGCTCGACGAGCACCTTGCGCGGCTCGAGCGCAGCCTGGCCGAGACCGCCATTCGCAACCCGTACTCGCGAGCGCAGTGGCGCGATTTCATCTTCCGCCTGGTCGACGCGCAGCCGTTCGAGGACCAGGGCGTTTACTTCCAGGTGACGCGCGGCGTCGCCAAGCGCGATCATGCGTTCCCGAAGAACGTGGAGCCGACGGTCTTCATGATGTCCAACCCGCTGGTGAATCCGCCGCAGGAGCAGGTGCAGAAGGGCGGCGTCGCGATCAGCGCGCAGGACAACCGCTGGCTGCGCTGCGACATCAAGTCGATCTCGCTCATCGGCAACTGCCTGCTGCGCCAGCTCTCCGCCGAGGCGGGCGGCGCGGAGACGATCCTTTTCCGCGACGGCAAGCTCACCGAGGCCTCGGCCTCCAACATCTTCATCGTGAAGCGCGGCGTGATCCAGTCGCCGCCCAAGAGCAACCTCATCCTGCCGGGAATCACCTACGACGTGATCACCGAGCTCGCGCGCGCGAACGGCCTGCCGCTCGAGCTGCGCGACGTGACCGAGGCCGAGGTGCGCGGCGCCGACGAAGTGTGGGCGACCTCCTCGTCCAAGGAAGTCTTCCCGATCGTCGAGCTCGACGGCCGCAAGATCGGCGACGGGCGCCCCGGCCCGGTGTTCCACCGCATGTACCAGCTCTACCAGGAGTTCAAGCACAAGGTGATGCGTGCCGGTACCAGAGTTAGCCAAGACAGACAGCACGGCGAGGCCGTCTCCACCTGAAGCTGCCCGACGAAGACTCCGCGCTCGCCTTTCCGTGCGACTTCCCCATCAAGGTGATGGGCCGCAAGGAGCCGCGCTTCACCCAGACGGTCATGGAAATCGTTCTAAGGCACGCGCCCGACTTCCTCCCCGAGACGATCGAGATGCGTCCCAGCCGGCAGGGAAAATACCTGAGCGTCACCTGCGTCGTTCGGGCGAGCTCGCGCGAGCAGCTCGACGCGCTCTACCAGGAGCTGTGCGACCATCCAAGCGTGGTCATGGTGCTATGAGCCTCGTCGCCGAGAAAGTCGCAGTGAAGGAGCTCGGGCGGGTGGAATACCCCTCGGCGCTCGCCGCGATGCGGGAGTTCACGGCCCGCAGAACCGAGCTCACCGGGGACGAGCTCTGGCTGCTCGAGCATTCGCCGGTCTACACGCTGGGGCAGGGCGCGGAAGAGCGCGCGGTTCCAAACGGCATCGCCGTCCTGCGCTCGGATCGCGGCGGCGAGATCACCTACCACGGCCCCGGCCAGATCGTTCTCTATACGCTGGTCGATCTCGCGAGGCGCGGCATCAAGGTGAAGCGCTATGTCTGGTTGCTCGAGCAGGCGGTGATCGATCTTCTCGGCGGGCGCGGCGAGCGCAAGGAAGGAGCGCCCGGTGTCTACGTCGAAGGCGCGAAGATCGCGGCGCTGGGCATCAGAGTCTCGCGCGGCCGCGCTTACCATGGCCTCGCGCTCAACGTCGATATGGATCTCGCGCCCTTCAGCGCGATCGACCCATGCGGCTATCCCGGCCTCGCCGTCACCCAGACCCGGGACTTGGGTTTTTCACAAAGCCCTTCACAGATGGGAAAAGATCTGGTGAAAACGTTTCTTGCGAACCTCGAACATGCGTGACGCCGGGGTAAAGGAAAAGGGCGCGAAGAAGACCGCGCGCGCATTTGACAAATACGCGATCAAGATCGTGCCCGCGCGGCAGGCGCTCGCCAAGCCGCCGTGGATTCGCGTGCGCGCCGCGACGCCCGACTCGCGCTTCCACGATATCAAGCGCATCCTGCGCGAGCAGAAGCTGCACACGGTCTGCGAGGAAGCGTCGTGCCCGAACATCGGCGAGTGCTTCGGCAAGGGCACCGCGACCTTCATGATCCTCGGCGACATCTGCACCCGCCGCTGCCCGTTCTGCGACGTGGCGCACGGCCGTCCGCTCGCGCCCGATGCCGAGGAGCCCCGTCACCTTGCCGAGACGATCGCGCAGCTCAAGCTCTCCTATGTCGTCATCACCAGCGTCGATCGCGACGACCTGCGCGACGGCGGCGCGCAGCACTTCGTCGACTGCATCCGCGAGATCCGCAAGACCTCGCCCGCGACCACGCTCGAGGTGCTGGTGCCGGACTTCCGCGGCCGCCTCGAGCGCGCGCTCGAAATCCTCGCCGCCGCGCCGCCGGACGTGATGAACCACAATCTGGAGACGGTGCCGAGGCTATACCGCCAGGCGCGTCCGGGTGGCGACTATGCTCATTCTTTGGGTTTGTTTACTTCTTTTAAGAAGACCTGTCCTTCGGTGCCCACCAAGTCCGGCCTGATGGTAGGCCTTGGCGAAACCGACGACGAGATCCTCGCGGTCATGCGGGACCTGCGCGCTCACGATGTCGACATGCTGACGATCGGACAGTACCTGCAGCCTTCGCCGCACCACCTTCCGGTCGAGCGCTACGTGCATCCGGACCAGTTCAGGAAGTTCGAGGAGGAAGCGGCGGGCATGGGATTCAAGCACGCGGCGGTCGGCGCGATGGTGCGCTCCTCCTATCACGCCGACCGGCAGGCCCACGACGC
>CAYOVM010000001.1:53658-62572 GCA_964407355.1 uncultured Enterobacteriaceae bacterium | reverse complement strand
AACGGCTTGACGACCAGATTGCCGCCGGCGGCGATCATCAGGGAGTAACCGTCGGGGGGCGAGCGCACCAGGAAGTCGGCGGCGACGTTGCCGGAGGCGCCGGGCTTGTTCTCGACGACCACCGGATAGCCGAACTTGCGCGTGAGGCCTTCGGAGGTCATTCGCGCGAGAAGATCGGTGAGACCGCCGGGGGAAGTGTCCACCACGAGCCGGATGCTGCGATTCGGATAGGCGAGCGCCGCCTGCGTCGCCTCCTGTGCGCCGGGAATGCCCTGCGCGAGGGCCAGCGAGGCAGCCAAGCCCAGAAGGACACCGGCGGCTGGCGCAGCAAGAGGGCCGATCAGCATGCGCGGCGATGATAGCGCCTCCAGTGCGCAGGCGAAACGAGGATCGGAGGACCCCGATCCGGGGCAGGCGTGAGATTCGGCCGGCCAATCGTGAATTCATGACAGAAATCGCCGCCCGGCCCTCCGGGAAAACGCGCGACGCGGTAGGCTCGGCACCAGGAGGTCGAATGAACCCGTTGTTGCGGCCGGGCGTAGCCTTCGCGGCTCATTTCAACCTGCGTCAGAAGCTCGTCGCCACCATGTTGGGCTACGGGGGCCTTCTCGCCTGCGCAGGCTACCTGTTGAGCGAGCAGATCCCGGGGATCTGGGGGCAGCCCGCCGGGATCGCGATCCTCGTCAGCTATCTGTTCGCCGTCTACATGACCGTCGGATTGAATGAGAGCCTGACGCAGGGGTTCGGCGTGCTCGCCCGGGCGATCCAGAGGTTCAGCGCCGGCGACCTGGAATTGCGGGTCTCGCAGGACGAGGTCGGCGGCATGGTGAGCGTGCTCGGGCAGATCAAGGAAATGAGCCTTGGTCTCGCGACGACGTTCGAGCAGGTGCGCTCGAGCGCGCAGACGGTGAATCTGGCGGCGCGGGAGATCGCGGCGGGGCACGTGAATCTGTCGCAGCGCACCGAGGAGCAGGCGGCGACGCTGGAGGAGACGGCCTCGGGGATGGAGGGGCTGGCCGGGACGGTGAAGCAGAACGCGCAGAACTGCCGCCGGGCGAGCGAGCTCTCCAGGAGCGCAGCCGAGGTGGCGCACAAGGGCGCGCAGACGGTGCACCGCGCGGAGGAGCGCATGGGGACGATCCAGCAGAGCTCGCAGAGGATCGGGGACATCATCGGGCTGATCCAGGGCATCGCGTTCCAGACCAACATCCTCGCGCTCAACGCGGCGGTGGAGGCGGCGCGCGCGGGGGAGCAGGGCAAGGGGTTCGCGGTGGTGGCGAGCGAGGTGAGGAGCCTCGCGCAAAGGAGCGACCAGGCGGCCAAGGAGATCAAGGTGCTCATCGAGGAGTCGGTGGGCAGCGTGAGCGAGGGCGGCAAGCTGGTGGCCGAGGCGGGGGCGACGATCAACGAGATCGTGACGAGCGTGCAGGAGGTGGCGAAGCTGGTGGAGGAGATCGCGCTCGCCTCGACGGAGCAGAACGCCGGCGTGGAGGAGATCAGCAAGGCGATCGTGCAGATGGAGAGCGTGACGCAGCAGAACGCGGCGCTGGTGGAGCAGGCGACGGCGGCGACGCTGTCGTTCGAGGAGGAGGCGAAGCGGCTGACCGACGTGGTCGGGCGCTTCAAGTTCGCCAGCGCGGCGCAGCCCGCGGCGGGACGCCCCGCGCCGCGGCCTGCGACGCCTCGCGCGGTCGGGCCGCAGGCGGCACTGCCGCGCACCGCCAGGCCGGCGCCGGCGCGGCCCGCCAAGCTCGCGCTCGGCCCGGGGCGCGCCGACGAGGGCGAGTGGAAAGAATTCTGATGAATCTCCTGCTGAAACCCGCTCTCGTGCTGATGGAAGGGACCAGCCCCGGCACGAAGATATTCGGGCTTGCGGGACTCTACAGCCTGCCGCTCGCGATCGCCGGCTATATGCTGCTCGCGCATTCCGCCGTGCCGCCGGCGGGCTTCGTTTGGGCCCTGCTCGGCGCCGGCTGCCTGGCGATGCTCTACGGCATGGCAGCGTGGTTCGTTCAGACCAAGCAGGGCTATGACGCCCTGTCCCACAGCATCGCCCGGATGGCCGCAGGCCACCTCGACGTCACGGTCGACGATGCGAATCGGGGCAGCGTTTGGGACTTCCTGCGCCAGCTGCAGAAGACGAGCGTGAAGCTCGCCGCGGCGATCGAGCAGGTGCGCTCGAGCGCGCAGACGGTGAATCTGGCGGCGCGGGAGATCGCGGCGGGGCACGTGAATCTGTCGCAGCGCACCGAGGAGCAGGCGGCGACGCTGGAGGAGACGGCCTCGGGGATGGAGGGGCTGGCCGGGACGGTGAAGCAGAACGCGCAGAACTGCCGCCGGGCGAGCGAGCTCTCCAGGAGCGCAGCCGAGGTGGCGCACAAGGGCGCGCAGACGGTGCACCGCGCGGAGGAGCGCATGGGGACGATCCAGCAGAGCTCGCAGAGGATCGGGGACATCATCGGGCTGATCCAGGGCATCGCGTTCCAGACCAACATCCTCGCGCTCAACGCGGCGGTGGAGGCGGCGCGCGCGGGGGAGCAGGGCAAGGGGTTCGCGGTGGTGGCGAGCGAGGTGAGGAGCCTCGCGCAAAGGAGCGACCAGGCGGCCAAGGAGATCAAGGTGCTCATCGAGGAGTCGGTGGGCAGCGTGAGCGAGGGCGGCAAGCTGGTGGCCGAGGCGGGGGCGACGATCAACGAGATCGTGACGAGCGTGCAGGAGGTGGCGAAGCTGGTGGAGGAGATCGCGCTCGCCTCGACGGAGCAGAACGCCGGCGTGGAGGAGATCAGCAAGGCGATCGTGCAGATGGAGAGCGTGACGCAGCAGAACGCGGCGCTGGTGGAGCAGGCGACGGCGGCGACGCTGTCGTTCGAGGAGGAGGCGAAGCGGCTGACCGACGCGGTCGGACGCTTCAAGTTCGCTGCGACGGCGCCCCGCTGAGGACTTGCCGCTATTCGACCTGCACGCCCGAGAGCCTGATCAGCCGGCCCCAGCGCTCGTACTCGGACTTCAGATACTCGGCGAACTCGGCCGGCGGGTTGCCGACCGCCTCGAACCATTGCGCCGTGACGTAGCGCTCGCGGAACGCGGGGTCGTTGAGCACCTTCGCGACCTCGCTATATATAGCTCCGGCGAGCTCGCGCGGCATGCCGGCCGGACCCGTCAGGGCGAACCAGGTCCCGGCTTCGTAGCCGGGGGCGACCGACTCGGCGACCGTCGGCAACTCCGGCAGCCGGGCGATGCGCTGCGCGGTTGCCGCGGCGAGGAGCTTGAGCTTGCCCGCGCGCGCGTGCTGCTCCACCAGCAGCGGCGTGACCATCATCATCTGGATCTGTCCCGACAGCAGGTCGGTGACCGCGGGCCCGGCGCCCTTGTAGGGCACGTGCACGATGTCGATGCCGAGCAGGTTCTTGAGGTAATCGACGCTGATGTGTCCCGAGGAGCCCAGGCCGAACGAGCCGTAGGAAAGCGTCCCGGGCTTCGCCCTGGCGAGCGCCACGAATTCCTGGAGCGAATTCGCCGGCACTGCCGGGTGCACCGCAACCACCCAGGGAAAACGCACCAGCATGGTGATCGGGGTGAAGCCGCGCAGGCCGTCGTAGGGCAGCTTCTTGTACAGGTGCGGATTGATGACGAACGACGAGGCGTCGGAGATGAGCAGCGTGTAGCCGTCCGGGACGGACTTGACGACATAGTCGGCGCCGATGATCTGGTTCGCGCCGGAGCGGTTCTCCACCACCACCGGCTGGCTCCAACCCTCCGCCAGACGGGCGGCGAGCGCGCGCGCGAAGGCGTCGGTCGCGCCGCCCGGCGAGGTCGGCACCACGATCTTGACCGGGCGCGAAGGATAGGTCTGCGCTGCCGCGGCGAATGCCGCGACGGCCCAGAACACCGCGCATGTCAGCAATGTGAATCTCTTCATTCCTGGGCTCTCCCGTCCGATCAGCGCCACGGACCCAGGAACGGCTCGCCGCAGTAAGCGCCGGCGCTTGCTTCGAGGGTCTGCGGCCAGGAATCGAATCGCGGGGCTCTCCGGCGCTGCGACGGCGCGCGCGGCCGGCCGTCCCAGCCGATCTGCTCCATCTCGTGATAGAGCTGCAGGACGTGGCCGTCCGGATCGAGCACGTGCGCGGCGTAATCGATGCCCGGATGCAGCTCGGAAGGCAGCTCGATGACGCGAGCGCCGTTCGCGCGCAGGAACGCGACGGCATTGCGTAGCTGGCGGTAGTTCGCGACTTGCACGCCGAGCGCCATGCTCGTGGTATGGGCGCTGAGCCCCAGCGTCGCGCGCAAGGCGATGGGGTAGAGCGCCAGCGAGTGGTGCTCGGTGTTCGCGCGCAGGAACAGACAGCGCTCGCCTTCCCAGGTCGCTTCCTCGGTGAGCGTGAAGCCCATGACGTCGCGGTAAAAGGTTTCCGCGGCGGCGAGGTCGTGCACGAACAGGCTCACCGGCCCCAGGCGCACGATCTTGAACGGCTGCGGCAGGAGGATGCCGTCGACGTCGTGCGTCGCGGGCAGCTTGTCTTCGTGGCGGTAGCCCGACAGCAGATCCGCGCCCTCGCGCATCGCCTGCTGCACTTCTTCGTGCTCGGCGATCTGCGGCAGCGGCGCGACCTCGCGGAACTCGCGCGCGTGCATCGCCTTGGGTTTGCTGCGGCCATCCCAGCCGATCTGCTCCATGCCGTAGTACAGCTCGTTCACATGGCCGTCGGGGTCGAAGAGATAGGTGTGCCAGTTGGAGCCCGGCATGTCGCGGCCGGCGCGCCGGATCTTGCGGCCGAGCTCGACGAACCAATGGTGGCCGTTCACCACCTCGGCGAGGCTGCCGACCTGCCAGGTGATCTGGTTGATCGTGACTTCGGGCGGGTTGCGGCGCGTCTCGTCGAGCAGGTCGCGCGCGCGCTTGTTGTACAGCACGAAGGCATGATGATCGGAGCCGTAGCGCATGAAATAGCCTTGGGTGTTGCCCAGGCCGGCCCGCTGCTCGGGCTTCAAGCGCTTGCCGTCGTCGCGAAAATCGGAGACGCGCAATCCCAGCAGCTCGGTGTAGAACGGCAGCGCCGCGTCCATGTTCACGACGTTGAAGCCGAAATGCCCCAGCCGCCGGATCTTGAACGGCCGCTCGAGCCGCACGCCGCCGACGTCGAATTTTCCGTTTCCGGACGAGCTCTTTTTTTCCATGCCGTCGCTCACCGCGGCTCGCGCCGCAAGACGATTTCTTCGTAGAGCCGGCTGGAGCGCTCGGTTTCGTCGAGAACCGTGCCCGGGTCCACCAGCTTGATGCGCACGTTCCCGAGCGGCGAGGCGACGCGCGCGTTCGTGGGCACGTGCTGCATGCCGGCGAGCAGGGGCTGCGCCGGCCCCAGCATGAAATCGCAGAACAGCACCGCCGCATGCGGACGGCGGCTGCGCTTGGGCACGCCGACCGCGTTGCCGCGCGCGATCGCGGGCTCGAGCACGAACCAGTCGACCGGCGCGCCCTGGCGCTTCGCGTGCTCGGCCATGAAGTTGTAGACGGTGAGGGCGAGCGGCACCTCGCCCGAGATCACCATGCCGTTGAGCGAAGCGGAGCCGCTGCGCACCAGGAGGCCGTTCGCCGCAAGCCGCCGGAAGAGACGCAGTCCCGCGTCCTCGCCCATATCCTTGACGACCGTATAGAACCATTCGTGGTTCTTGGCCTCGATGCCGACCCGGCCGCGCCAGCGCGGGTCGAGCAGGTCCTCGTAGCGCTTCGGCAATTCGGCTTTCCTGACTTCGGCCGTGTTGTACACCTGGACCCACACGCTGAAAAAAGACGCCGCCCAGGCCCTGTGCGCCGGCACCGCTTCGGCGCGCAGGTCCGCGAGGTGCGGCGAGGCCATCGGCAGCAGCAGCCCTTCGCGCAGCAGCGCTTCCATCTCCGGCGTCGAGATGTGCAGCACGTCCGCCTCGAAGCGGCCGCTGCGCGCTTCGCCCAGGATCCGATGCAGCAGCTTGTCGGGGTTGGCGCGCCAGATCCGCGTCTTGATGCCGTAGCGGCGCTCGAACTCGGCGGTCAGCTTCTCGGCGTCGCCGGGGGCGATGTTGGTGTACAGCATCAAGCCGCCTTCGCCGCGCGCGCCGCGCAGCAGGTATTGCTCGCGATCCGCCCCGGAGTAAGCTGCGATCGCCGCCGCGTCCACGGCGACGGCCCGGGCGCAAGGCGCGGCGAGCGCCGCGAACGCCAGCAACCGCAACAGGAAGACGACGCGCTGCATTGGACGAATCCAGTCTAGCAAAAGTACGATCCCGATCGATGCCGCGCCGTCGAGTTATTGGAGCCGCACTGGCCTGGATGCTCGCGAGCGCGGCGCTCGCGCAGCCGGCCCCGCAGCCTGGCGGCTGGCCCGCCCGCGCGGTCCGCGTCGTCGCGACCAGCCCGCCGGGCGGCTCGGTCGACCTGCTCGCGCGCATCGCGGCGGAGGAGTTCACCCGGGTTTTCGGCCGGCCGTTCGTGGTGGAGAACCGGCCGGGGGCGAACGGCAACATCGGCGTGGACCTGGTGCTCAAGGCGCCCGCCGACGGTCACATGCTGTTCGTCGCGCCCCCCGGCCCGTTCAGCATCAACGCGCATCTCATGGCGTCGATGCCTTTCGACCCGCGCAGCGGGATCGCCCCGATCGCGCTGCTCGGCGTCTCGCCGCTGCTGCTGGTGGTGCATCCGTCCGTTCCGGCGCAAGACCTCCCGGAGCTGATCGCCTGGCTCAAGTCCCGGCGCGGCGAGGTCGACTACGCGTCGCAAGCGGTCGGCTCCACCGGCCATCTCGCCATGGAGCTCCTCAAGGCGCTCGCCGCGGTCGAGGCGGCGCACGTTCCGTACAAGGGATCGGCGGCGCAGGCGACGGCCGATCTCCTCGCCGGGCGCGTCGCCATGGGCTTCGTCAACACGAGCACGACGCTCCCCTACATCCGCAACGGGCAGCTGCGCGCCATCGCGGTCGCCGAAAAAACCCGTATCGCGGCGGCGCCGGGGATTCCCACCCTCGACGAGGCGGGCGTCCCCGGGTTCGAGGCGACGCCGTGGCTCGCGCTCGGCGCCCGCTCGGGCACGCCGCCCGACATCGTCCAGCGCCTGAGCGACGCGGCTTCGCGCGCGCTCGAGCGCCCCGAGGTGATCGAGCGCCTTGCGCGCATCGGCATCGAGCCCAGGCCGATGACGCCGCAGCGATTCGAAGCTTTCATCCGCGCCGAGACCGGCAAGTGGAGCGAGATCATCCGCCGCTCCGGGGCCAAGGCCGAGTGATCCCGGTGCTCACCTCGAATGTACAATAATCGAAATACATGTCCGACCCGATTCATCCGGTCCAGCTCGAAGCTTTCCGGCGCATGACCCCTGCGCAGAAGCTTCGAATGCTCGCCGATCTTTACGACACCGGGATCCGGTTGCGGGTGGCGGGCCTGCGCATGATGCATCCTGACTGGCCGGACGAGCGCCTGGAGCGCGAAGCGCGCCGCTCGCTGCTCTATGCCGGCACCTAGCCCGCTCGCGCCATTCCTCGATCCGCTCGAACGCCTCGGACTTCGCTACTGCATCACCGGCTCGGTGGCGGCGAGCGTTTACGGCGAGCCGAGGCTGACGGCGGACATCGATGTAGTGCTGCTGCTCGGCGCCGGCGATATCGCGGCGCTGCGAGCCGCCTTTCCGGAGACGGCCTATTACGTTCCCCCGGATGAAACGCTGCGCCTGCAGCTCGCGCGCAGCTCGCGAGGGATGTTCAATCTCATCCATCATGCCAGCCAGTTCAAAGCCGACGTCTATCTCGCGCAGGATCCGCTGCACGCCTGGGCTCTCGAGCACCGCCGCCGGATAGACCTCGAAGGCGCAGGCGCCTGGATCGCCCCGCCCGAGTACGTGATCGTGCGAAAGCTCGAATACCTGCGCGAGGGCGGATCGGACAAGCACGTGCGCGACATTCGCTTCATGGTCGCCGCGACTCCGATCGACCGCGCATTCCTCGAGACCGAAGTCGCGCGCCTGGGCCTGCACGAGCAGTGGCGCCGGTGCGGTTCATGAGCGAAGAGAAAGTCGGTTTCGTCTCGGAGGGCGTGCGGCTGTCGGGCGTGTTGCGCGTGCCCGCCGGGTTGAAACGGGGCGAGCGGCGGGCGGCCTTCATCGTTCTGCACGGCTTCGGCAGCAACAAGAATGCGAACAACGTCCTCGAGCCGTGCAGGTTCTTCGAGCGCCTGGGCTACGTCACGCTGCGCTTCGACATGCGCGGTTGCGGCGAGAGCGAGGGCGAGCGCGGGCGTGTCATCTGCCTCGAGCAGGTTCAGAACACGCGCGATGCGCTCGCTTTCCTCGCCGGGCACCCGGCGGTGCAGCCCGAGCGCATCGGACTGATCGGAAGCAGCTTCGGCGCGGCGGTGGCGATCTACACCGCGGGCGTCGAGCCCCGCGTGGCGGCCGCCATCTCGTCGGGCGGCTGGGGGCATGGCGAGCGCAAGTTTCGCGGCCAGCATTCGACGCCCGAGGCCTGGGCGCGTTTCACCGCGATGCTCGAGGAGGGGCGCCGGCATCGCGAGCGCACCGGGCAGTCGCTGATGGTGCCGCGCTACGACATCGTCCCGATCCCGCCGGAGCTGCGCGGCCATGTCAATCCCGCCGCCATCCAGATGTTCCCCGCCGAGACCGCGCAGAGCATGTTCGACTTCCGGGCGGACGACGTGGTTGCGCAGATTGCCCCGCGGCCGCTGTTGCTCCTGCACAGCTCGGTGGATTCGGTGACGCCGACCGAGCAATCGATCGAGCTTTTCAAGCGCGCCGGCCAGCCCGCCGACCTTCACCTCTTCGCCGACACCGACCACTTCATGCTCGCGGAAAACAATCCGCGGGTGCTCGCTGTCGTGCGCGAATGGCTCGCGCGGTACTTTCCCGGCGGCTGACCGCGCCGAGCCGGGG
>CAYOVM010000001.1:33579-53558 GCA_964407355.1 uncultured Enterobacteriaceae bacterium | reverse complement strand
TGCGAGCGCCTCGCGGGCTTCGGCGAGAAGGCCGGAGAGGGTGCCTTCCGAGGCGGGATAGTTGGAGCCCCAGGCGATGCGCGAGGCGCCAAATTCCTTCACGACCCGGCCGAAAAAGCTCTCCGGCGTCGCCTTGCCCTGGCGCGATTCCCGGACATTGTGCGTAGTCAGCTTCAGGAACAGGTTCTTGTAGCTCGCAAGGCTGAACAGAGGCGTAGCAGCGGCATAAGGCGGACCCTCCTCGATCTCGGGCCGCGCCATGTGGTCCAGGACGATGCGCACGTTTGGAAAGCGCGCGAGCAGGGTTTCGAGCTGCGGGAGGCCGCTCGAGCGCACCTGCACGCACACCGGCAGGCCAGCTTCGGCGGCGCATTCCCAGGCGGGAAAGGAGCGCGGGTCGTCGAGCCTCGCGTCCTTCGCCGCCGCGGTATGTCCGGCGATGAACACGCGCAGGCCGCTCAGGCCCCTGCGCATCCAGAAGCGGATCCGCTCGGGCGCCTCGGGCTGGGAGACGTCGACCGAAAACACGCCCGCGAACCGTTCCGGATGCGCGCCGACCGCGTCCGCGACATACGAATTGTCGTGGCCGTAGGAAGTCGAGGCCTGCACGAGCGCCGATTTCGCGATGCCCGCCTGATCCATCGCGGCCAGCATCTTCTCGAAGCTCACCGGCCGCGTGCGCGACCAGTCGGACTGCTTTCCGCCGAGCGGTGCGAGCGGATAGCGCACGGTATCGGCCGCGATGACATGCGGATGGACGTCGATGAGCCTGCTCATTCCAGCCGCCCGACGGCCTTCACCAGCTTCACCATGTCCGCGTAGTCGTCGCGCAGCAGCCTGTCGAACGCCTCGGGGCTCAACGGGCGGGGCTCGACGCCCTGGGCGGCGAGGCGGGCGAGGATCACCGGGTCCTTGAGCAACCTGGCGACCTCCGCGTTGATGCGCTCGACGACCGGCCTCGGCGTGCGCGCGGGCGCGAGCAGCCCGAACCAGGAATCGAACTCGTATCCGGGGACGCTTTCCGAGATCGCCGGAAGGTCCGGGAGGAACGGCGAGCGCTTGCGCGAGGTGACGCCGAGGAGCCGAATGCGCTCGTCCTTGAGAAAGGGAAGGGCGCCGACGTTCGGAACGATCAGCGCATGCGAGCGGCCGGCGAGCACGTCGGTGTTCGCGTCCTGCGTCGACTTGAACGGGATGTGCACCATGTCGATTCCCGCCAGCTTCGCGAGATACGCCATCGCGAGGTGGCTCGAGCTGCCGTGGCCGGCGGATGCGTAGTTCAGCTTTCCGGGATTCGCGCGCGCGTAGCTCACGAGCTCGGCGACGTTGCGTACGGGGAGCTGGGCGCTCGTCATGAGCACATAGCTTTGCATTCCGATGTGCGCGACGGCGGCGAAATCCTTGACCGGATCGTAGGGGGCGGCGGCGCCGAGGAGCGCGGTGATGCTGTGGCTGGAGGCCGCGAAGACGAGCGTGCTGCCGTCCGGCGCCGCCCGGGCGACGCTCGCCGTGCCGATCGCGCCGCCCGCGCCGGGCCGGTTGTCGATGATCACCGTCTGCCCGAGCGCCGCGCCGAGCTCCGCGTGGAAGCTGCGGGCGAGCACCTCGCGCGCGCCGCCCGCGGCGAACGGCACGACGATGCGGATCACCTTGCCGCCGGGCTGCGCCATCGCCGGCGCGGCGGGGACGCTGCACGCCAGCGCGGCAAGCACGACGCACGATCGTTTCCAGCCCATGCCTCGAATTCTCCTTACAGGAAGAACGCCGGGTCCACCGCGACGGCGTTGAGATACACCGAGAAGTGCAGATGCGCACCGGTGACACGGCCCGTGGCGCCCACTTTGCCGATGAGCTCGCCGGCGCTTACGGCGTTCCCGACGGCGGTATCGATCGCGCTCAGATGCGCGTAGAGCGAGAGAAAGCCGCGCCCATGGTCGAGCACGACGGTCCGGCCCTGGAAGAAGTACTCGCCGGTGTCGATCACGCGTCCCGCGTTCGCGGCGACGACCGGCGTGCCCTCCGGCGCCGCGATATCCATTCCGGTGTGGCGGTTGCGAGCCTGGCCGTTGAAGAAGCGCTGCAACCCGAAGCTGCTCGAGCGCCGTCCCGGCGCCGGCTGAACCATGGCAAGGCGTGCCGGAGGAGCGTCGGTGAAGGTCCGGAGGATCCCGTCCAGATGCGCCCGTTCGCGCTCGTACCGCTTGAGATCCCGCTTCGAGAGGTCCACCTTGTCCGGCGAGACCTTGAGGTATTGCGACGCGTACGTCTTGGGCACGATCTCGATCTCGAGCCGCTCGTGCCGGCCGTCGGCATGCGCCGCCTGCACCTGGACCTTCGAGCCGGGCTTCGTCGCGAGCCCGATGCCCACGAATGCGATCCACTCGCCGCCTTCGCGCAGAAGCAGCACGCGCTCGCCGCGCAGGCGCACTTCGGGCGGCTGCTCGGCGGCGCCGAGCGGAATTCTCGCGACGCCGCCCGGGACCGCCGAGGCCGGCGTGGGCGCCGCCGCTTGCGCGCGCGCTCGGGACAGCCACGCCTGCGCCAGGAGCGCCGGCGCGAGTGACAGAAGAAGCCGGCGGCGGTTCATGAGGAAGCTCGATCAGCCGGTCACGAGCGGAACGCCGACAGGTCGATCTTCGAGTCGAAGGCGGTGCGCGCGAATGCCAGGAACCGCTCGCCCTGCACGGCGCTCCAGCCGCCGTAGGCGCAGTTCAGGCGGAATTTGTCCTCGAGGTCGGCGCGCGAGAGCGGGTCCTGGGCGCCGCCGCGCATATTGGCCTGGCGCTCCTCCACCGTCGTGCCGTCTTTCAGCCTGACCCTCAGGTGCCCGGTGAATCGATCCGGGTACGGATTGTCCGGATCGATCTCGTAGCGCACCTTGGCGGCGAGCGCTAGCAGGCGCTCCTCGCGTACGCGCTCCTCGGTGAACGCGTCCAGGCCGGCGTGGCCGAGGATGAAGCCGGCGGCGATGCAATAGGGCTGGCTGAATTTCGCGGCGTAGGCGTTCGGCGGGCGCTGCTTGTCGGCGAGCGGCTCCCAGAGCCGATGCACCGTCCCTTCGGCGGTCTCGCACACCACCTCGACGATGTCCTCGACGCGGATCCGGGCGGCCAGGCGGCGCGCGCAGTCCACATAAGGCTGCGTCATCGTGCCGCAAGCGTACGGCTTGAAGGCGATCGAGGCCGCGAGCCAGCGCTCGCCGAAGCCGTCGAGGAGCTTCCCCCAGTCGCCTTCGGTGGTATGCGCGAAGCCGTGATAAAGGCCGTGCGTGCCCTCGAGCACGGTGCGCGGTCCGATGAAGCCGGCGCGCGCGAGGTCCGCGGCGCGGATCCCGGACTGCGCCGCCCATCCCGGATGCATGCGCTTCGTCCACGCGCCCTCGGCGAGATACTCGATGATGCCCGAGGCCATCGAGCCCGCGATGCCGAGCGTGTTCACGAACTCGGCTTTACTGAAATTCAGCGCCGCCGCGACGCCGGCCGCCGCCGCGATCGTGCCGAGCACCGCGGTCGGATGAAAGCCGGCCTTGTGGATGCGCTTGGGGGCGACCATGCTCGCGCGGCACATTACTTCCGCGCCGACCGCGATTCCGACCAGGGCATCCTTCCCGGGGATCCCGTCGCGCTCGGCGATCGCGAGCACCGCGGGCACGACGACCGCGCCGGCATGCACCGGGCCGCCCTCGAACGTATCGTCGAAGTCCTCGCCGTGCGTGGCGGTGCCGTTGACGAAGGCCGCGCCGGCGGAGTCCAGGGTGCGCGCGTGTCCCACGGCGGTGCAGCGCCCGTCGGATTCCCACGCGTCGAGCGCGGCGCGCACGTAGTCCGTCTTGCGCGCCGCCACGCACAGGCCGGCGACGTCGATGAGGAGTTTTTCCGCGGCTTCGCGAAACGCTTTGGGCTCGCGGCGCGCGCGCTCGACGCCGTCGGCGAGCCGTTCCGAGATCGATCCGGTCACGAGTCCGGGTACGGCATCGCGACCAGCCCTCACGGCTCCAGGTTTTTCGCCGGCGGGAAATCGCGCGAATAGACCGGGCTTGCCAGGTACTGCTTGACGTCGTACTTCCAGAACTGGCTCGCGTCCGGGAAGGTCTGGACCACCGCGTTCACCAGCTTGCCGCCGCGCCGCTCGACTTTGCGGATGTATAACGGCATCACCGGGTTGCCGTACTCGTCGAGGCGCCATTCTCCGCGCGCATCGCGCACGACGCCGGGGGTGCGCAGCGCCTTCATGAACGCTTCCTTGTCCTCGACCTTGCCTTTGACCGCCTTGGCGGCCGCTTCGACCAGCGCCCCCGCGGAGTAGGCGCCGAGCGTGTAATAGCCCGGATCGGTGCCGTACTGCTTGTTCACGGCGGAGACGAAGCGCTTGTTCTCCGGGGAGTCGATTCCCGCGGCGTACCAGCCCCCGGTCGTCACGCCGAGCGCTTCGTCGCCCATCTGGCGCAGAATGCCCTCGTCGGCGGTGGTCATGCTGCCGAGCACCGGGATCTTCAGGCCGTACTCCTTGTACTGCTTGAGAAAGCGCAGGCCGTTGGCGCCGGCGAAGCCGGCATAGACGGCGTCCACGTTCTGCTTGATCTGGGCGATATAGGAGCCGTACTCGGGGACGTTCAGCGGCGGCCAGAGCTTCTGCACCACCTTGCCGCCGTTATCCTCGAACACGCGCTGAAAACCGGCCGCGGTCTCGTGGCCATAGGCGAAGTCGTCCGCGATGATCGCCACCCGCTTATAGCGGAGCGTCTTCGCCGCGTACTCGCCCAGCGCGTGGTTCGGCTGGGACGAGGTGCCCACGGTGCGCACGAACCAGGGGTTGAGCTTGCGCTGCGTGAGGTCGTCGGCGGCCGCCGAGCACGACACCGTCGGCGTGCGGGTCTGGCGAACGTAGTCGTCGATGGCGATGGCTTCGAACGCGGCGAGCGGCCCGATCACGACGTGCACCTTGTTGCGCTCGACCAGCTCCTGCGTCTTCGTCCTCGCCCCCGCCGGGTTGCCGCCGGTATCGGCGAGGATCAGCTCGACTTTGCGGCCGGCCAGGGTGTAGTTGCGCTCCTCGAGGAACAGGCGGATGCCTTGCTCCATCTGGGCGCCGCCCGCCGCGAGCGCGCCCGAGCGGATCGTGAGGAAGCCGATGCGGATCGGGTCGGACTGGGCTTGCGCCGCCGATGAGACGCAGACGGCGGCAATGCATAGCGCGGCGGCTGAAAAACTCCGGTGCATGGTTCTCCCCTCCATTGGTGAACAGCGTCGCAAAGGTTAGCATGTATTTTTGTCGACACTAAGAGCCATGCGTTCTTCCGGTCCCGCCAAGTCGCTCGCGTGCATAGCGGCCGCCGGGGTGCTGCTGCTGTTGCGCAGCTCTCTCGCGGCGGCGCAGCTGCTCGGGTTCGCCGATCCCGGCCTTCGCTGGCGCACGCTCGAAACGGCCCATTTCTCGGTGCATTTCGCCGAGCAGAACCGCGCGCAGGCGCGCATCGCGGCCGAGGTCGCGGAGAAAGTCTATCCGCGCATCACCGGGATGCTCCGCTGGCAGCCGCGAGCGCGCACCCATCTCATCGTCCTCGATTCGGCCGATTTCTCGAACGGCTTCGCCACGCCGGTGCCATTCAACCACTCCGGCATCTTCCTCTCGCCGCCCGACGGGGGCCAGCTCCTGCAGGGCCGCGAGTGGCTCGAGCTCGTCCTCACGCACGAGTTCTTCCACGTCGTGCATCTCGACAAGGCGCGCGGCGCGCCGCTGGGGTTTCGCAACGTGTTGGGGCGCTGGGTGCTGTTTTTCCCGAACGCGCTCCAGCCCGGCTGGATCGTCGAGGGGCTCGCGGTGTACGCCGAGTCGGACGCCGGCAAAGGCTACGGGCGCCTGGAGAACAGCCAGTTCGAAGGGATGATGCGCGCCGAGGCGGCGCGCGGCCTGCGCTCCTTGCGGGAAGTCAACGCCGAAGGCCGCGGCTTTCCGCTCAATCGCGACTATCTGTACGGCAGCTACTTCTTCGCCTTCGTGCGCGAGCGCTACGGCGAGAAAGCGGTGGTCGATCTCGTCGAGGACTACAGCGACAACTTCGTGCCGTTCCGGGTGCACAGCAACCCGGTGCGGGTGACGCGCAAGCCGATGGACGCCCTGTGGCTGGAATACCAGGACTGGCTGCGCGCGCGCTTTGCGCCAAAAGCGAGCGTTGCCGGTGCGGACGGGGAAGGGACAGTGTTGGCGCGCGCCTTTTCCCTGTCCAGCCCGGTCCTCGCGCGTGATGGAACGCGCTGGTATGTCGAGGGCGACGGCTACACCCGTCCGAGGCTGGTCCGGCAGGCGCCCGGCGGGAAGGCCGAGAAGCTTCGCGAGCTCGAGCAGGACACGCGGCTCGCGGGCGCCTCCGGCGATTCGCTGCTGCTCGCGCAATTCGAGATCTGCGCCAACTACAACCTCCTGTACGACCTTTATCGGGTCGACGGGCGGGGCCGGGCGACGCGGCTGACGCGTTGCGAGCGCAACCGGTTCGCGGCGCCCCTGGAGGATGGCCGGATCGCGACGCTTCGCGTGGTCGCCGGCGAGGCGGAGGTCGTGCTGCTCGGCCGCGATGGGGCGCTCGAGCGATCGCTCTATCGCGCCGCGCCCGGGGAATCCTTGACCGGGATCGCGGCGAAGGGCGACAGCGTCGTCGTGACGAGCACGCGCGAAGGCCGCGGATCGCTCCTCGAGGTCGGCCGGGGGAAGGTGTCGGTGCTCGCGTCGGACGCGGCCATCAAGCATTCGCCGCGCTTCGGCCGCATCACTCCGGAAGCGGAGGACGAGATCTTTTTCGTCGCCGACTACGGGAAGGTCTACAACGTCTGGTCGCTCGCGCGCTCGAGCGCACAACTGTCGCGCTGGACGCAGGCGGTGAACGGCGTGCGCGATATCAGCGCGCCGCTGGGCGGCGAGATGCTCCTCACGACCATCGAGGCCGACGGCGACGCGCTGCGCCTGCATCGCCTGCCCGCCGCGCCGTTCGAGCGCCGGGCCGCTTCGGCGCCGGCTCGCGAGGAAGCGCCGCAGGCGCAAGCCGCGCCACCGGCCGCCGACCGGCCTTATTCGCCGTGGTCGTCGCTGCGGCCGCGGGCCTGGTGGCCGATCGTCGAAATCGCCGACGGCACGTTGGCGCTGGGCGCGGCGACGTACGGCCAGGACGCGCTGGGGCTGCACCAGTACCTGGTCGCTCCGATGTACGAGTTCACCCAGCGCGAGCTCCTGGGCAGCGCGCAGTACGTCTACGACGACCGTCACGGGCTGCTCATCAATCGCTCTCTCACGGTCGAGTCGAGCGAGCCGCGGGAGCGCACCGTGCTGGACCGGAAGGTGACCTCCTACACCGTCAAGGACGACGCGCAGTGGGTCTCCACCTGGCGCCATCTCGCGCTGAACCGGCGCTTCTATTGGGGTCTGGGCGCCGCGATCGAGCAGGAGAGGCTGCACGTGGTGGACGGCGGCACGTCTTCCCCGCAGAACGAGCGCGTGGTGGGCCTGGTCGCCGGCGTCGACACGCGGCGCGCGCAACGGCTTTCCGAGGGGCCGAGCGAGGGACAGTGGCTGCGGCTTTTCGCCGAGACCTCGAACGGCCTGCACGCCGCGTATTCCGGAAACGTCTACCGCGCGGACTGGCGGGGCCACCTCGCCCTCGGAAAGACCGTGCTGTCGCTGCGCTGGAACGAGGCTTACGGCCAGCCGCGAGCCGAGGCGTTCCAGCTGGGCGGCAGCAGGTCGGACGAATACGCGTTCCTGCCGGTGCTCAACCAGCGCGAGTTCGCCCTGCGCGGCTATCCGAGCGGCGACCCCGAGCTCAACGGGCATCGCGCGCGCATCGTGACCACGGAATGGCGCGTGCCGCTCGCCGACGTCGATCGGCATTTCATGGTCCCGCCGGTCGGGCTGAACCGCGTGTCGGTCAATTTCTTCCTCGACGTGGGCGCCGCCTGGGATCGCGGCAGCTCCGCCGACTACCACCGCGGCATCGGCGCCGAGCTGATGTCGGAACCGCGCCTGGGCTATCTGCGCGCATGGAGCATGCGGCTCGGCCTCGCGCGGGGCATCGATACGACCGGTACGACGCAGCTCTACCTAAGGCTCGGGCGCTCGTTCTGACGGGGGCTCGGGCCTGCCACCGGCCAGGACGCCGGCGCTAGGCCGGCAACACCAGCACGCCGACGCCGACCGCGGCGAAGAGTCCCGCCAGCACGTCCATGGTCCAGTGCGCTCGCAGCACCACCACGGCGACGACCTGCAGCAGCGCGACGACGACTCCGAGCACGGTCAGCGCGGGAATATGGAGCGTGGCGAGCTGCATCGCGCCGTAGACCGCGAGCGCCGTGTGGCCGGAGAAGAAGAAGTCGTTTCCGACGTTGTAGGTGACGAACAACGACGGGCAGCCGGGGTGGCGCCAGATGATTCCCGGCGGGGCCGGCAGCGCGGCCGCCGCCTGCGCGACCTGCCGCAGCACGAACAGCGCGAGCAGGCCCCAGAACGGCGCGAACGACGGACCGAACACCGCGAGCGCGAGGACGAACAGCGTCACCGCGTCGACGCAAAGGGAGCTCGCCACGAGGATCGCGTCGGCGGCCTTCGGATGGCTGTGGAGCCATGCGTTCCAGCGCGCCGTGACGACGTGCATATGGTCGTAGAGCACGCCTTCGCCGACGCTGCGCGCTCCGATCAATCGCTGGGTCGCGAACCAGGCGACGAGGCCGCCGCCGATGGCGAGCAGCCGCCACAGGATCGTCTGCAGGTCGGGGAGCTCGGGCATCGCGCTCTACAGGACGGGCGCCTCTTCGCGCGGCGCCTTTTCGCGATCGAGCTCGATGCGCCGCGCCGGAATGCCGGCCCAGGTCTCCCCGGCCGGGATTTTGGTATTGGGAAGGACGAAGGAGCTCGCGAGCACCTTCGCCTTCGCGCCCACCTCCACGCCGCCCATGATCACCGCGCGCATCCCGATCGTGGCCCCGGCGCCGATCTTGACGGGCGCGATCACGAGGTAGCCGCCCTGCGCATAGTGGGCCAGCACGCTCGCCGAGCCGCCGATGGTGGCGCCGTCTTCCATCTCGATCAGCGAGGGATCGGCGATCGCGGTCGAGTTGATCGTGACGTTGGCGCCGATCTTCATGCCCATGAGGCGGTAGAAGAGCTGCGCGAACGCGGAGGGCGTGACGAACTCGAGAAAGGAATAGCGCACCACCAGCGTCATCGTGCAGTGCACGTACCAGCGCAGCGCGGCGAACGAGACGGCCGAGCCGCGGTACGGATCGAGCTTTCCGCCGAGCAGGAAATTCAGCACCGGCGCGATCACCAGCAGCGACAGGCCGTAGGCGAAGTAGCTCGCGGCGAGGGCGAGGCCGGTGAGCGGATATTTCCACCACGAGGTCACGGCGGCGAGCGGGCCGCTGAAGCACTGCTCGAAGACGAACACGCCGACCCCGAGCGCGAGCCCCGCGACCAGGATGGCGAGCGCCATGAACGGCAGAGGGCCGACGATCGAGAGCAGGCGCTGCATTCTTTTTCCTCCCCGGCGCTATCTTACGAGGGTTCGGCGCGAACGGCCCGGAAACGAAAAAGCCCGGCCTCGACCGAGGACCGGGCTGTTGAGCGAGCCTGCAGGGCCTTCTGCCTGCAGGACCTTCCCTTCTTAAGGCAGCAGGTTCGATCCGCTGCGCACGAACAGGTTGGTGCACGCGCCCGTGCTGGTGTCCCACCAGAACGCGAGGGCCGACGCGCTGTTCAGTGCCAGGATCATAGGCACGAAGGTCGGATTGGCGGTGCTGTTGGTCGAGCAGTAGCCGGTATTGCCGGCCGCGTCGCGCACCGAGCAGGAGATATAGCCGCTCGAGTACAGATCGCACGAAATGTATTCCGAGGTGTTGCTGCTGTAGCGGGCGCTGCTGAGCGAGCCGAAGGCGTAGCCGGGTGTGACATAAGTTGCATAGTTGGTCTTCATGCCCGCCGTCGCAAGGCCGGCAAAAGCGCTTAAAAGCAGGATGGTCAGCATCTTTGCGAAACGCATGGTGTCCCTTTTCGAGTAGGTTGCCGAGTAAGCTTCGTGCCTGCGCGAATCGCAGGCGGCGGGACTGTAGCGCGCGCGCATTCGCATAAGAAGTGAAAACGCACGGCCTCGGCGCTCACAAATACCAAGGCGCGACCAAGGCGCGACGCTCGGTGAGAACCGCTACGCGGACGCCGCGAATTGCATCAACGTGCGCGCGTATGCGGGCGCCGTGGGCTCGTGCATGAAGTACACGTAGATCTCGCGCCACGCCGTGGCAGCCAGGCGGGCGGCCCACTGCTTCAGGTCGGCGTCCGAGTAGTTCTCGAGCCTGAGGCGGACATAGCCCCAGGGCGCGGTTTCCACGAGCGGCGGCGGCGCGTTGTCCTCGCGCTCGGAGAGGCAGAGCGCCGCGCCGGCGCTCTTCAGCGCGTCGTAGACGTCGTCGGCGAACCAGCTGTCGTTGCGAAACTCGAACGCCGCGCCGTGCCCCTGCGGCAGCAGCCCGAGAAACTCGCTCAGGCGCGGCAGGTCCTTCTTCAGGAACGGCGGCAGCTGGAAAAGCACCGGGCCGCGCTTCGCGCCGAGCGTCGCGAGCGTCTTGTAGAGGAAAGCGACCGAGTCGGCGGCGCTCTCGGCCTTAAGCCTCGCCATGTGCGTGATGCGCCGCGGCGCCTTGATCGCGAAGCGGAACGCCGGCGGCGTGCGCTTCGCCCAGTTCTCCAGCACGCCCGCCTTCGGCATCTGATAGAACGTGTTGTTGATCTCGACCGTGGGCAGGCGCTCGGCGTACCAGGCGAGCATGGCGTCGGGCTTCATGTCGGCCGGATAGAAGTCGCCCTTCCATTCCTTGAAGGAATAGCCGCTCGCGCCTGCCAGGAGTCTCGAAGCTTCCACGTGTGCGGTCCCGCCTTTGCTCCTAGAATTCGCGCGTGCCGAAAGAGAAGCTTAGCGAATATTCCGCCAAGCGGAGCTTCGCCGCCACGCCCGAGCCGGCGCCCGCGCTGCCCGAGGCGCGCGCCGGCCCGCTGCTGTTCGTCGTCCAGCAGCATTCGGCGCGCCGCCTGCACTACGACTTTCGTCTCGAGTGCGACGGCGTCCTGAAATCGTGGGCGGTGCCGAAAGGGCCGTCGCTCGACCCCGCGGAGAAGCGCCTCGCGGTGATGACCGAGGATCATCCGTACGACTACGGCTCTTTCGAGGGCGTCATCCCGGCGGGACAATACGGCGCCGGCGAAGTGATCGTCTGGGACTGCGGCGTTTACTCGCCCGACGAAGGCCAGGAGTACTGGTTCCATGATCGCGAGGAAGCCGAAAAGCGGGTGAGGGAAGGGCTGGAGAGGGGCAAGCTCAGCTTCCTGCTGCGCGGCGAGAAGGTGAAAGGCTCCTTCGCGCTGGTGCGCACCGCCGACCGGAAGAACTGGCTGCTCATCAAGCACAAGGATCGCTTCGTCTCCACTGCAGATGTCACCGCGCAGGACCGCTCGGTGCTTTCCGGCATGACCGTCGCCGACCTGAAGACAATGCCGGCGCACCGGATCCCGGCATCGCGGCTCGTCCCGGCGGGCGCGCCCGAGGCGCTGCCCGCGAAGCTCGAGCCGATGCACGCGGAGCTGGGCGAGGCGCCCTTCAACAAGCCGGACTGGATGTGGGAGCCGAAGCTCGACGGCTACCGCGTGCTCGCCTTCGTCGGCGAGGACGGCGTGAAGCTGCGCTCCCGGCGCGGCCTGGATCTGGCGGAGGCCTTTCCGGCCCTGGTCGCGGACCTCGGCAAGCAGGCCGCGAGCAGCCTGATCCTGGATGGCGAGATCGTCGCGTTCGACGCGAGCGGCAAGCCGTCGTTCAACGCGCTGCAGAACCGCGTGCAGCTGAAGAGCGCGCGCGAGATCGCCGCGGCGGACAGGCAGACGCCCGTGGTTTTCTTCTGCTTCGACCTGCTGCACTTCGCGGGCATCGGCCTGCGCGGCGCGCCGTATCGCGACCGGCACCGCTACCTGATGCAATGCGTGCTGCCTTCGCCTCTCGTGCAGCTCGTGCACGCGTCGGAGGACGGGATCGCGCTGCACGAGGCGGCGCTCGCGAGCGGCTTCGAGGGCGTGATCGGCAAGCGTAAAGACAGCAAGTACGAGGCCGGCCGGCGCTCGGCCGCCTGGCTGAAGGTGAAGCCGACGCAGAGCGCGGACTTCGTGGTCGGCGGCTACACGAAGGGAAAAGGCTCGCGCGAGCCGCTCGGTTCGCTGCTCGTGGGCTACTGGGACAAAGGCAGGCTTCGCTACGCGTCGCACGTCGGCTCCGGCTTCGACGACGAGAGCCTTCCCCGGGTACGGCAAAGGCTTCTCCCCTTGAAGCGCGGCACCTGCCCGTTCGTCGAGAAGCCCGAGCTTCCCAGTCCGACCACCTGGGTCGAGCCGCAAGTCGTCGCCGAGGTGAAATTCCAGAGCTGGACCGACGAGGGCTCCCTGCGGGCGCCGGTGTTTCTGCGGCTGCGGGACGACGTCGATCCGAAGAAAGTGCGCCGCTCCGCGCCGGCGAAAAAACAGAGCGCGGCTTCGTCCGGCGCCGGCGGCGAAGTGGACGACGTCCTGCGCCAGCTCGAGAGCAGGAGGACCGGCTTCACGCTGGCGGTGGGGCCGCACCAGATCCGCCTGACTCACCTCGACCGCGTGTACTGGCCGGCGGACCCGGCGCTCAAGCAGCCGCCGCTCACCAAGCGCGACCTCTTGCGCTACTTCGCGCAGGTGTCGAGCCTTATCCTGCCGCATCTCGCGGATCGTCCGTTGACCATGATCCGCATGCCGGACGGGATCGGCGGGCAGCGCTTCTTCCAGAAGCACTGGGAGCAGGAGCGGCCGGGGTTCGTCGAGACGATCAGCGTGTACTCGGGGCACAAGGACGAGCAGCACGACTACCTGCTCTGCAACAACTTGCCGACGCTCCTTTGGCTCGCGCAGTCCGGGTCGCTCGAGCTGCATGTCTGGCATTCGCGGGCAAAGGTCGGAGAAGACTCCTTGGTAAAAAAAACCGATTACGCGAGCTCCCTCGCCGCGCTGGAGAGCTCGGTGCTGAACTATCCCGACTATGTCGTCTTCGACATCGATCCGTACATCTATTCCGGCAAGGAGGCGCCCGGCGCCGAGCCGGAGCTGAACACGGCGGCATTCGAGAAGGGCAAGGAGGTGGCGTTCCGGCTGCGCGAGCTGCTTGAAAGCATGTCGCTCGAGGCGATCGTCAAGACCTCCGGCAAGACCGGTCTGCATGTATTCGTCCCGATCCGCCGCACGCTGGACTTCGACGCGGCGCGGCAGGTGAGCGAGCTCGTGGGCCGCCATCTGATGCTCCGGCACCCGAAGGACATCACGCTGGAATGGAGCGTGCCCAAGCGCACGGGCAAGATCTTCATGGACTACAACATGAACGTGCGCGGCAAGACGCTCAACGTCGCCTATTCGCCGAGGGGGGTGGCCGGCGCGCCGGTATCGATGCCGCTCACCTGGGAAGAGCTGGCGAAGGCGCATCCGCTGGATTTCCGCATCACCAACGTGGCCGAGCGCCTCGCGCAAACCGGCGACCGCTGGCGCGAGGCGCTGAAGCGCAAGCAAAGCCTCGAGAACGTCCTCCGCACGGCCGGCCGGTAGGACCATGCAGGGCCGCCAAGACAGCAAATTCCTCCAGGATTACAATCGGTTCTCGCAGAGGAGGTCGAAATGGCTGCAAGATCGATTGCGTCGCTGACCCTTTCGTTCGGAATGGTGTCCATTCCGGTGAAGCTCTATTCGGCCACCGAGGCGAGCCGGGCGATCTCGTTCAACCTCCTGCACAAGGCCTGCGGCTCGCGCCTGAAGCAGCAGTATCTCTGCCTGAAGGAAGAGATTCCGGTGGCGCGCGAGGACATGGTGAAGGGCTACGAGTTCGCCAAGGACCAGTACGTGATGTTCACGCCGGAGGAGCTGAAGGCGCTCGAAGAGGCGGGCACGCACAGCGCCGACATCACCGAGTTCGTGCCGATCGAGTCGATCGACCCGGTGTATTTCGACAAGGCCTATTACCTCGCGCCGGACAAGGGCGGCGCCAAGCCTTACGCGCTGCTCGCCAAGGCGCTCCTGGAATCGGGGCGCTGCGCGCTCGGGCGCTGGGCGGCGCGCGGCAAGCAGTACATCGTGATGATCCGCCCCGCCACGGGTGAAGATGCGGACGGGCTCGTCATGCAGCAGCTCCTTTACGCCGGCGAGGTGCGCTCGATCAAGGAGATCGACATCCCGAAGACCGAGGTGAAGGATGCGGAGCTGAAGCTCGCGCAGCAGCTGATCGAGCAGCAGGCGTCCGACAAGTTCGACCCGAGCGCGTACACCGACGAGGTGCGCGCGCGCATCGAGGCGGCGGTGCAGAAGAAGGTGGAAGGCCAGGAAATCACCATGGCCGAGGCGCCGGAGGGCGGCGCGCAGGTCATCGACCTCATGCAAGCGCTGCGCGCTAGCCTCGAGAAGAAGCCGGCGAAGAAGGCACAACCCGCCAAGCCGGCGGTGCGCAAGAGCGCCAAGAAACAGAACTGACGCCGTCGAGCACGTGCATCGATATGGCGTGCGGGAAGTCGAGAAGCTGCTGCAGCTTCCGCGCAGCACCCTCCGCTCGCTGATCCAGGCCGGCTTCGTTTCCCCGGCGCGCGGGCCGCGCAACGCGTGGCTGTTCTCGTTCCAGGACCTGATCGTGCTGCGCACCGCGCAGGCGCTCGCCGCGGCGAAAGTGCCGCGCCGGCGCATCACCCGATCCGTGAAGGAGCTGCGCCGCCACCTCCCGGATTCCATGCCGCTTTCGGGGCTGAGCATCTGCGCGGTCGCCGACCGCGTGGTCGTGCGCGAAGGCGGCAACCGCTGGCAGGCCGAATCAGGCCAGTACCTGCTCGCGTTCGAAGGCGACCCGGCGGCCGGCGCCCTGAGAATCATGGAGCCCGCCCGGGAGCGTCCGGCCGCGCCGGCGTCCGCGAGCGCGCTCGACTGGTTCGACCGGGGCGTCGCCCTCGAGGATGCGGACCCGCAAGCCGCCCAGCAAGCCTACGAGCAGGCGCTCGCCGCGGACCCGTCGCTGCTCGATGCCCACATCAATCGGGCATTGCTGCTGCACGAGGCGAGGGAGTTCGAAAAGGCGGAGCGCGCGTATCTCGACGCCGCCAGGGCCTGCGGCGACGCGCCCGCGCTGCTCTACAACCTTGGCGTGCTGCTGGAAGACATGGGCCGCGGCGCCGACGCGATGCAAGCCTACGAGGCGGCCCTGCGCGGCGATCCGCGGCTGGCCGACTGCCATTACAACCTCGCGCTGCTTTGCGAGAAGCTGAAGAAGCCGAAGGAAGCGATCCGGCACATGGCGCAGTACCGCAGGCTGGTCGGGACGAAATCGGACTAGGCGTGGGCTCCCGGGAACAGGTCGCCTCGCTGATCCAGGGCGGCGAATGGGCGCAGGCGAAGGTTCTGCTGGAGCAAATGGCGCAGTCGGACCGCCGCAACGTGGACACCTGGTACACGCTCGGCATCGTCAATCACCACCTCGGCGAGCTCGAGGAGGCGGGGCGCTGCTACGAGAGGGCGCTGCGCCTGGCTCCGAATCATCCCGAAGCCCTCTTCTGGCTCGGCAATCTGCGTCTGAAGAACCTGGATCGCGAGGGAGCGATCCGCTGCTACCGCAAGGTGCTGCAGGTGAGCCCGCGCCATGAGGCCGCGACCCGCAACCTGGGCGCGACGCTCCAGGATTTGAAGCGCTCCGGCGAAGCCATCGAGTGCTACCGGCGGTTCCTGGAGCAGGGCATTGCCTCGCCGGGCATCTGCTTCAACCTCGGCAACGCCTTTTTCGATAGCGGCGAGCGCGAGAAAGCCATCGCCGCTTACCGGCAGGCCCTCGCGCTCGATCCGAGTTACGTGAACGCGGGCATCAATCTCGGCATCGCCCTCGACGAGAGCGGCGACCTCGACGGCGCGGCGGCGCAGTATGAAAACGCGCTCGCGGCGCAGCCCGGCTCGGCGCTCGCCTGCCGCTCCCTCGCCGCGATCCGGGCGGAGCAGGGCAGGCCGGAGGAGGCGGCGGCGTTGTACCGGCGCGCGCTTTCGCTCGCCCCTCACGACGCGCTGAGGCTGCGCCTCGCGATGCTGCTGCCGGCGATCCCGGCCTCGCTCGAGGATCTGCGGCGCTCGCGCGAGCGCTTCGCGAACGAGATCGACCGCCTTGGCGAGGTGCCGCTGAGCCTCGCGAATCCGCCGGCGGAAATCGGCGCGACGAACTTCTACCTCAGCTACCACGGCTTGAACAATCGCGCCCTGCATGAGAAGGTCGCGGCGCTGTACGAACGCGCGTGCCCGGCCTTGCGCTGGACGGCGCCGCATTGCGCGGATCCGAAGCCCCGGCAGGGGAAGATCCGGGTCGGCTTCATTTCCCGCCACCTGTACGACCACAGCATCGGCAAGACCACGCGCGGCCTCCTCGCGCGGCTCTCGCGCGAGCAGTTCGAGGTTTACTCGCTGTTCGCGCCGCCGGTGCGAGAAGACGCGGTCGCGAAGCTCATCCGCGCGAGCAGCGATCGCGCCGTGGCGCTCCCCCGCGACCTGGAGGCCGCGCGGCGCGCCGTCGCGCAGCTCGAGCTCGACATCCTTTTCTACCAGGATATCGGCATGGAGCCGTTCACCTACTTCCTCGCCTTCTCGCGCCTGGCGCCCGTCCAATGCGTCTCGTTCGGGCACCCGGACACCACCGGCATCGGCGCCATGGACTATTTCATCTCCAACGATCTGTTCGAGACGGCGGACGCGGCCGAGCACTACAGCGAGCGGCTGATCCTGCTGCGCGAGCTCGGAACCCTCGCCTACTACTACCGTCCTCGCCCCCCGCAGGTCATGAAGCGGCGTGAGGATTTCGGCCTGCCTGCCGGCGCGAACCTGTATCTGTGCCCGCAGACGCTGTTCAAGGTCCATCCGGAGTTCGACGCCATGCTGGCGGGGATCCTGCGGGCCGATCCCCGGGGCCGCGTGGTGCTGATCCGCTCGAAGGTCTCGAACTGGGTCGAGCTGCTCGCGGCGCGCTTTCGCCGCGCGATGCCCGACGTGGCGGAGCGGATCGTCTTCGTTCCCGCGCAGGACCTGGGCGGCTTCCTGAACCTGCTCGCCGTGGCCGACGTCGTGCTCGACACGCTGCATTTCAACGGCATGAATTCGAGCCTGGAGGGCTTTTCCGTCGGCGCGCCCATCGTCACGCTGCCCACGGCGCTGCAGCGCGGCCGGCACACCGCCGGCATGTACCGGAAAATGGGCTTCGCCGAGTGCGTGGCCGCCGACCCGGACGACTATGTGCGCATCGCCGTCAGGCTCGGCACGCAGGAGGACTACCGGCGCTACGTCCGGAGCGAAATCCTGCGGCGCAACGACGTCCTCTTCGAGGACCCGCGGGTAGTAAGTGAATTCGAGCGCTTCTTTCTCGAAACAGCGCGGGCGCCGAGGCCGCCGGCTGTCCGATAGAAATAAACCTACCAGCTCGCCCGCGGCGCGAGCGCGATGACGCGGTGGACGTAACGCGGCTCCGCGCCGGGGGGCGCCAGCTCCACCACCGAGAAGCTGAGGGCGATCCGCGCGCTGCCGCGGTTGACGGCGATCTTGCCCTGCGATTCGAAGCGCGTTCCGGCGGCGTCCACGTCGCTCGCGTCGAGCCCGAGCGCCGGGCTTCCGCCCACGCTTCCCGCGGTGAGCTCGAGGCGCGAATTCCTGGCATCGATGCCGCCGTCGATGTGCGAGTTGACGATCCTGACGGCCGAATCGCGCACGAGAAGGAACCCGATCCTCGCCCGCGTGATCTGCGCATCCGGGCACTTGTCGAGGCGCAGCTCCCGGTACTCGCCGGTGAAATGGCGCCCGCGCTCGCCGTCGCACACCCCCATCCTGTCGGTTTCGACCGGCAGCTTCGGCAGCGCATAGGGACCCTCGTCGTGCCGGCCCTGGAGCTCGTCGAGCACGATGGAATTGAACCGCTCGGGCGCCTGCAGCATCGGCGCGTGCCCGGCGCCGGGGATGATCGCCAGCCGGGCGTTACGGATCGTCGCGGCCGCCAACTGTCCGGTGCGCAGCGGCGCCACCTTGTCTTCGCTGCCCCAGATCAGCAGCGTCGGCGCGGCGACGCTGCGCAGCGCACGGCTGAAATCGTGTCCGACCAGAGTGTAGGCGGCGATCGCGTTCGGATCGCCGCGAAACAGCTGCTTGCGCACCGCCGCGCTGGTCACGACCGGATCGGTGGTGAAGGGGGCGCTGTCCGCGCGCGTGAGGAGGGTATGCAGCGACGCCGTAAACCAGGGCGCGTCCTCGAAGTATCCGCCGGTGGTGGCCCGCATCCCCGCGCGGCTCAGAAACTCGACGTAGACGGTGCGCTGTAGCACGCCCGCCATGTCGACCAGGATCAGACGCTCGATGCGCTCCGGATAAGCGGCCGCGTAGGCGAGCGACACCGCGGCGCCCATCGAA
The DNA here is from genome assembly GCA_964407355.1 of uncultured Enterobacteriaceae bacterium. GTDB lineage: Bacteria > Pseudomonadota > Gammaproteobacteria > Burkholderiales > SG8-39 > SCGC-AG-212-J23. The sequence goes on along the minus strand of CAYOVM010000001.1, from coordinate 35,072 downwards.
TGGCCGATCAGCACGAAGCGCCCGCCCAGCCGGCGGCCGACGGCGTTTTCGATCGCGCCGGCGAAGCTGGCGGGCGAGTACAGGCGATTGCCTTTGTCCGACTCTCCGAAGCCGGGCAAGTCGAGCGCATAGATGGCGTACCGGTCCGCGAGCGCCGGGAGCAGCCTGCTCCAGTCGCGCGCGCCGTTCTGGCCCAGCCCGTGGACGAGGACCACGGGCGGACCGTCGCGCCGGCCCGCGCGATAGAGCATGACCCGGCCGCCGAGCTGCGGCTCGGGCACGAGCTCCGCGCTCGCGCCGGGAAGCGCCATCCAGGCCGACGCAGCCGAATCCGCGTGCGCGCGCGGCGCGCAAACGCCGGCCAGCCCGGCCACGGCCAGCGCAAACGCCAGCCTTGGCAGCCGCAATCGCACGACCGGACTCTACTCCGAGGTGTAAACCGTTGTAAGGAGCGCACATAAGGCTCGCCAGCGCCGCTGAATCGCGGGAGTCGGCGCAGGTGCTGCGGGTATCATTCGGAATCCACGGCGGAAGCGGTCCATGCCACAGCCCCACAACCCCACCGCGGCCGAGCTCGCCCAGGAAGTGATGGGGATGCTCGAGCTGCGCTCGAGCACGGCGGTGCCGCAGTGGCTGGCGGCGCGGCTCGGGCGCCTGTGGGGGGCGACCGGAGTGCGTGTGCTGCGCGTATTTCCGATCGCCGCGGCGCGCCAGCCCGGCGCGCAGGATGGCGGCCACGCGGTCGCCGTGGACGCGCTGGATCTGAACGTGGTGCCCGAGCCGGTCGGCGCCGACGCGATGCTGCGCGCCGCCATCGTCGGGCAGCGGATCGTGAGCGAGAAAGCCGCGGGCGGACGCCACCGGGCGCTGATTCCGCTCGCCGCCGCGGGCGAGGTGCGCTACGTGGTGGAGCTCGCCGGCTGCGCGGCCGGCGGCGCGCTCGCGCACCCGCTGATCGACGTGCTCGGCGCGTACTACGACCTCCTGGTCGACGCGGAGACCGACACCCTTACGCGGCTCGCGAACCGGCGGATTTTCTATTCGCAGGTCGGCGCCCTGCTGTCGCACGGGCCCTCGGTGTCGCACCGGCGCTTCATCGCGGTGGCCGACATCGACCACTTCAAGCAGGTCAACGATCGCTTCGGGCACCTCTACGGCGACGAGATCCTGATCCATTTCGCGCGCCTGATGCGCGAGACTTTCCGCGCCGGCGACCAGCTCTACCGCTTCGGTGGCGAGGAATTCGTCATCGTCTTCGGGGTGCCGCGCCACGAGGACCGGCGCATCGGCCTCGAGCGCTTCCGCACGGCGGTCGAGCGCCACGAGTTCCCGAGCGTGGGCCGCGTCACGACGAGCATCGGCTTCACCGCGATCGAGGGCGGGCCGGTGCCGGCGACGACGCTCATCGACCGGGCCGACAACGCCGTCTATTACGCCAAGCGCAACGGCCGCAACCGCGTATGCGAGTACGAGGCCCTGGTCGCGGAAGGCGC
>CAYOVM010000001.1:0-33479 GCA_964407355.1 uncultured Enterobacteriaceae bacterium | reverse complement strand
AGCGCAACGGCCGCAACCGCGTATGCGAGTACGAGGCCCTGGTCGCGGAAGGCGCCCTCGAGCCCGCCGTGCCGACTGCCGGCGGGGAGGCCACGCTCTTCTAGGAGAGGAGCGGGGCGGGCCCGGCTCGCGTGCACGTCCGCGCTGCCGAGCCGCGCTGTCGATCCGATCTGCACATTCTTAACATCCGCGTGACACGGGCTTACCTTCTCTGCGGCCGGTCCCGGATATATTGAGGCGGAACGGGGAAGCACGCGGTTTGGGAACCATATAAAATGCTTGACAAAACGTTGCTATCCCATTGATATAGCAGCGGGGAATCGAGCCTCGCAGAACCAGCCGAAGGTAAAAGTGGCGAAGAACAGCAAAGCGGCCGAAACGAAGACGATCAAGCTCGCGCGCGACCTGCGGATCGCCGGCGCCGCGGCCGCATTCGGCGCGCTGCGCGCCGCCGCCGAAGGTCCGGAACGCCGCATCGCGCTGGACGCCCGGCAGGTCGAGAAGGTCGATGCCGCCGGGCTCCAGGCGCTGCTGGCCGGGCGCCAGGCGCTGGACGGCTCGGGCAAGGCGACCAGCTGGGCCGGCTGCTCGCCCCAGCTCACCGCCGCGGCCGGGCTTCTCGGGATGGCCGAGCTCCTGGGGCTGCCCCGATGAACGTCCTGCGCTTCAAGCTGTACGCGTACCGCAACCGGCTGGTGCCGATGTTCGTGCTGGTGATGATCCCTTGGCTCGCCGTCGCCCCCTGGGCGCCCTGGTGGGCGATCTCGATCGCCATGCCGCTGCTTTTCGTCTGCGCCTCGCTGCTTTTCGTGCACGTGCTGCCCACGCCGTCGATGACCCCGCGCACGACCGACGCCGGCTCGCTCACCGAGGCCGAGGTCCTGCGCATGCGCAAGAACCCGGACCAGAACGCCCAGCAGCTCCTCGCGCGCTGGGCGATGATGACCCGCGACTCGAAGATCCAGCTCGAGGAAGTCGACCAGCACGTGAGCGAGGTCATGAACCACGCCGAATCCGCGGTGGTCGAGATCGGCCGGCGCTTCGTGGAAGTGACGCGCAAGACGCGCAAGCAGGTGGAGCTCGCGGTCGGCCTGCTGAGCCGCGCCGGCGGCGATGAGGCCCGCGCCACGGGCAGGGCCCTGAACTCCCTCACCGACTACATCAACGCGAGCGACGCGCTCCTGAAGAACCTCGGCGAGCAGCTGCTCGGCCTGGGCGAGCAGCTCGCCAACCTCGCGGCGCGCCAGGAAGCGGTGCGCGAGGATTCGAAGCGCATCGACGGCGCGCTCGACCAGCTCGCCGCCCTCGCGAGCGAGATCCGCGTGCTGGCGCTCGACAGCTCGCGCCGCGGCGGCACCGACAACCGCGCGTTCGTCGAGATGACCGACCGGGTGCGCGCGCTGAGCCTCACGGCCGACGAGTCGAGCCGCGCCATCCGCAAGACGCTCGAGGACATCAAGGCGCAGGCGGGCACCACCGACACCGCGATCCGCGCGCTCGCCAAGCAGGCGAGAGACGCCGCGCGCACCTCCTCGCAGGAGGTGACCGAGCTCACCGGCGCCACCCTGCGCAAGACGCAGGAAGTGCACGCCGCGCTCGGCGAGATCGGCGCGCTGGGCGAGCGCATCCAGGACGACATCAACAAGATCGTGATCGAGCTGCAGTTCCAGGACATCACCCAGCAGAAGCTGCAGCGCCTGAAGCAGCCGATGATTTCCGAGCTGGCCTCCTCGTGGCTGTCGATGTTCGAGGAGACGCGGGCCTTCAACCGCAAGCTGAGCGCCACCGCCGGCGAGGCCGCGGAAGCGCCGGCCACGCCGTTCCGGGTGAGCCTCAAGAAATCGCCCGAGGCGGAGAAGCGCGCGCCGGAGGCCGACAGGACGCCTGCGACGACGGGCACGGCCGTTCCGAAGCTGGACGCGGAGCGCCCGCGCGACGACGGCAGCAAGGTCGAGCTTTTCTGAGGGGAGCGAAATGGCAGCGATACTGGTAGTAGACGACTCGACGACCATGCGCCAGATGGTGGCCTTCACGCTCACCAGCGCGGGTCACGAGGTCGTCGAGGCTCCCGACGGCAACAAGGCCCTCGGCATCGCCAAGCAGCGCAAGTTCGACCTGGTGATCACCGACGTGAACATGCCGGGAATGAACGGTATCGACCTCGTGCAGGGGCTGCGCGAGCTGCCCGACTGCAAGTTCATCCCGATCCTCGTGCTCACCACCGAGGCGGGCGCCGAGCTGAAGGCGAAGGGCAAGAGCGCCGGCGCCACGGGCTGGATCGTGAAGCCGTTCAATCCCGAGGTCCTGCTCGACACGCTCAAAAAAGTCCTGGACTGAGGAACCGCCATGCCGCGAATCATGATCGTCGACGACGTCGCCTCGATCAGGCAGATCGTGACCAAGGTCTTCCAGGACGTGGGCTACCAGGTCACCGAGGCGGCGCGCGGCGACGAGGCGCTCGACCTCGCCAAGCTGAAGCGCGTGCACCTCGTGATCACCGACGTCGAGATGCCCGGCATGAACGGCCTCGAGCTGATCAAGGAGCTGCGCCAGCTCAAGAGCTACCAGACGACGCCGATATTGATCCTCGCGCGCGACGCGAGCGACGTGAACATCAAGAAAGCCGAGACGCTCGGGGCCTCCGGGTTCATCGAGAAGCCGTTCACGCCGGAGCGGCTGCTCTCGGTGGTGAACCAGGTGCTCGTCGACGCGTATGTCAATTGATCTTCGCCAGTTCCACGCCAGCTTCTTCTCCGAGAGCCTGGAAGGCCTGGACTCCGCCGAAGCGAACCTGCTGCGCCTGGAAAGCGGCGAGCGCTCGCCGGAGCTGCTGAACGCGATCTTCCGCGCGATCCATTCGATCAAGGGCGCCGCCGGCAGCCTCGGCTTCCCCGAGATCGGCCGCTTCACCCACGAATTCGAGTACGTGCTGGACGACCTGCGCCGGGGCGAGTTCGAGCCCGACGCGGCGGCCGCCGACACGATGCTCGCCTGCGTCGACCATGTCCGCTACATGATCCAGTCGGCCCAGGCGGAGAGGCCGCTCGACCCCGCGCGCGACACCGCGCTCCTCGAGCGCCTCGCCGAGCTGCGCAGCGCGAGCGGGCACGGCGGCTCGAAGAAGCCCGCCGGCGCGCAACCGAAGAAATCCGCCGGCGAGGCGCAGGACGCGGCGCTGTGCCGCATCCGTTTCCGTCCCGGGCCGGGATTCTTCGCGAGCGGCAACGATGCGCTGAAGCTTTTCCGCGTGCTCGACGGCATGGGCAGCCTGACCGTGCGCGCCGATGTCTCGGCCGTGCCGGCGCCCGGCAGGTTCGATCCCGAGAAGTGCTACCTCGCCTGGGACCTGGAGCTGCGCACCGAGCGCCCGCGCCAGGAGGTCGCCGACGTGTTCGGCTGGGTCGAGGACGACTGCGAGGTGGTGGTCGACGGCGCTCCCGAAGAGGAGAAACAGGAGAAACAGCCCGAGAGCGCGCCGGCTCCCGCGGAGAAGGCCAAGTCCGAGGCGCCGCAGCCGCGCGCCGAGGAGCGGCGCAGGACCGAGCGGCGCGTCGAGCGGCGCCGCGCCGAGGACCTCGATTCGCCGCTGCAGACGCGCGGCGACATCCTGCACGTGGGCCGCGCCAAGCTCGACGCCCTGATGAACGCGGTGGGCGAGCTGGTGATCACCAAGACCATCCTCAAGCAGATCATCTCGGAGCTGGTGCACGACGGCGCCGGCCGCCTCGAGGAGGCGATCCAGGAGCTCGACCACCATGCGCGCGACCTGCAGGAGAGCGTCATGGCGATCCGCATGCAGCCGATGAGCTTCGCCTTCGGGCGCTTTCCGCGCCTGGTGCGCGACCTGTGCCAGGCGAGCGGCAAGCTGGTGCAGCTGCGCGTCTCGGGCGAGGCGAGCGAGCTCGACAGCACCGTGATCGAGAAGCTGGTCGACCCGCTGACCCACCTCGTGCGCAACGCCCTCGACCACGGCGTCGAGGCGCCCGCCGAGCGCGTCGCCGCCGGCAAGCTGGAGACCGCGACGCTCTCGCTGCATGCCGAGCACCGCGGCGGCAACATCGAGATCGTGGTGGGCGACGACGGCCGCGGCATCAACCGGCCGCGCGTGCGCGCCAAGGCCCTGGAGCTCGGACTGATCGGCGCCGGGCAGGAGGAGAGCCTGTCCGACGAGCGCGTGCAGGAGCTGATCTTCGCGCCGGGGTTCTCGACCGCGGAGCAGCCGAACGAGCTTTCCGGGCGCGGCGTCGGCCTCGACGTGGTGCGCAGGAACGTCGGCGAGCTGAACGGCACCATCAAGGTCGAGTCGGAGCCGGGCCAGGGAACGCGCTTCATCATCCGCCTGCCGCTCACGCTCGCGATCGTCGACGGCATGCGCGTCGGGGTCGGCGCCGAGACGTACATCCTGCCGCTCGCCTCGATCGTGGAATGCATCCGTCCGGGCGCCGCGGCGGTGCGGCCGATTTCCGGGCACGGCCACGTGATGGAGATCCGCGGGGAATACCTGCCGCTCGTGCCGCTGGGCGGCATCTTCGGCGTCGAGGCGGTGGAGGCCGACAAGGGCATCGCGGTGGTGCTGGAGGCCGACGGCACGCGCATCGCGCTGCTCGTCGACTCGCTGCTCGGCCAGGAGCAGGTGGTGATCAAGACGCTGGAGGCGAACTATCGGAAGGTGCCTTGCGTGGCCGGGGCGACGATCCTGGGCGAAGGGCGCGTTGTGCTGATCCTCGACGCGGCGGCGCTGGTGCGCTCGGCGAACGAAGCGCAGCAGGAGTTCCAGGAGACGCCATGAAAGCCATTTTCGCGCCTGCCATCGCGCTGATACAGAGCTTGTCCCACGGGCAGAGGCTGCCGCTGATCGGCGTGCTGTTGTCGGTGCCGCTCGGCGTCCTCTATTACGAGACGCACGCGAGCGTCTCGCCGCTGCTCGCCTCGGGGGTGGCGGCGGCGTATCTCGTCGGGCTGTACTACCTTGCCGGGGTCTACATCGAGGCGGAGGAGCGGCGCGCGAAGCTCGTGCGCACCATCGAGCGCATCGCCGAAGGCGATCTGACGGTGGCGTCGAAGAACGGGAAATCCACCGCGGTGGTGCGCGCCTTGGACCAGGTGAACGCCAACCTCGGCGCCATCGTCTCCCAGGTGCGCTCGAGCGCCCAGTCCGTGGCGACGCTCGCCGCCGAGATCGCGGCGGGCAACTCCAACCTGTCGCAGCGCACCGAGCAGCAGGCCTCGACGCTCGAGGAGACCGCCTCCGGCATGGAGGAGCTCTCGGGCACGGTGAACCAGAACGCCGACAACTGCAAGCTCGCCTCGGGGCTCGCGCAGAACGCCGAAACCGTGGCCCGGCAGGGCGCGGGCGCCGTCCACGGGGTCGTCGAGGACATGGTCAAGATCGATCAGAGCTCCAAGCGCATGGCCGACATCATCGGCGTGATCGAAGGCATCGCCTTCCAGACCAACATCCTCGCGCTCAACGCCGCCGTCGAAGCGGCGCGCGCGGGCGAGCAGGGACGCGGCTTCGCGGTCGTGGCGAGCGAGGTGCGCGCGCTCGCGCAGCGCAGCGCCGACGCGGCGAAGGAGATCAAGTCGCTGATCCAGCAGTCCGTGGAGCAGATCTCCGAGGGCAGCAAGAAAGCCGAAGGCGCCGGCAAGGTGATCGACGAGATCGTGGTGAGCGTGCAGCAGGTGAACCAGCTCATCGGCGAGATCGCGGTGGCCTCGGTAGAGCAAAGCGCCGGCGTCAACGAGATCAACAAGGCGCTCCTGCAGCTCGAGAGCGTCACTCAGCAGAACGCCGCGCTGGTCGAGGAGGCGTCGGCGGGCTCGCTGACCTTGCACGAGCAGGCCGATCGCTTGCGCGACGTGGTGGGGCGCTTCAAGCTGGCCGGGGAGGCGCCGGTCGCGGCACCGCCGCGCCCGGCTGCGTCGCAGCCGCCGGCCGCCGCGCCCGCCGGCGTGGCGCGCGAGCGCAAAGCGCAGGCCGGCGCGCGGCCGCGGCCGCTGCCGAAAAAATCGCCGGTGCGCGAGACCGTCGGCGCGGACGACGAGTGGAAAGAATTCTAAGAGGGACGACCATGCAAACCATCCAGACCCGCAGCGACAACGCGCAGGCAGGCCGCGAATATCTGAGCTTCGCGCTGGGCGAATCGCAGTACTGCATCGACATCCTCAAGGTGCAGGAGATCCGCACCTACGAGGCGCCGACGCGCATCGCCAACACCCCCGAGTTCATCAAGGGCGTGATGAACCTGCGCGGCAACATCGTGCCGATCATCGACCTGCGGGTGAAGTTCGGCCTGCCGGAGCAGCGCTACGATACCCAGACGGTGGTCATCGTGCTGAACGTCGCGAAGCGCACCGTGGGCGTCGTCGTCGACGGCGTCTCCGACGTCGTCGCGGTGCCGGCCGCCGACATCAAGCCGCCGCCGGAGTTCGGCGGCGCGCTCGACACGCGCTATCTGCAGGGCCTCGCCACGGTCGGCGGGCAGATGCTGATCCTCATCGACATCGAGCGCCTGATGAGCAGCCGCGACATGGCGATCGTGGAAGAAGCGTCGGCGCAGGAATGAGCATCGCGCGTGCGCGCAGCGCCGGGCCCGCGCCCGCCGGCGGCCTGCCGGCGCGCGAGTTCGACTACACGCAGCAGGACTTCGAGCGCGTGCGCCGCCTGATCCACGGGCGCGTCGGCATCGCGCTGAACGACTCCAAGCAGAACATGGTCTACAACCGCCTGGTGAAGCGGCTGCGCGCCCTGCGCCTGGACGGCGTGTCCGCCTACCTCGCGCTGCTCGACGACGCGCAGAGCCCCGAGTGGCAGCATTTCGTCAACGCCCTCACCACCAACCTGAGCCATTTCTTCCGCGAGGAATATCACTTTCCGATCCTGGTCGAGCACGTCAAGGGGCTCGGCCGCACGCCGGTGCGCCTCTGGAGCGCCGCCGCCTCGACCGGCGAGGAGCCCTATTCCATGGCGATCTCGATGTGCGAGGCCTTCGGCAGCCTGCAGCCGCCGGTCAGCATCCTCGCCACCGACATCGACACCGCGGTCCTGGAAGGCGCGCAGAAGGGCGTCTACGCGCTCGAGCGCGTGGAGCAGATGAGCGCCGAGCGCCTGAAGCGCTACTTCCTGCGCGGCAGCGGCGCGAACGCGGGCTTCGCGCGCGTGCGTCCCGAGGTGGCGCGGCTGGTCGAGTTCCGCAAGCTGAACCTGAGCGACTCGCGCTGGAGTTTCGGAGAAACGCACGGCGAAAGGCTCGGCGACCCTCGGCGCGCGCCCTTCGACGCCGTCTTCTGCCGCAACGTGATGATCTACTTCGACAAGCCGACGCAGTACCAGGTGCTCGCGCGGATCGCCGAGGTGCTCGCCCCCGACGGGCTGCTGTTCGCCGGCCACTCGGAAAGCTTCCTGCACGCCGCGGAGCTGTTCAAGCCCGTGGGCAAGACCGTCTACCGCCGCGCGGCGCACCCGGGCGGGCGCTAGCCATGCGCGAGCAAGACGGCACCACGGTGGCGAAGCCGGCGATCTACCGCGACCGGCATTTCGACATCGACGCGGCGAAGATCGGCCCCGGCGAGTACTACATCACCCAGCGCGACATGGTGATCGTCACGGTGCTCGGCTCCTGCGTCTCGGCGTGCATGCGCGACCCGGTCGCCAAGGTGGGCGGCATGAACCATTTCATGCTTCCCGACCGCGACGTCGACGGTCCGCTCTCGGCCTCGGCGCGCTACGGCGCCTACGCCATGGAAGTGCTGATCAACCAGCTGTTCGCGCTCGGCGCGCGCCGCGAGCGGCTCGAGGTAAAGGTGTTCGGCGCGGCGCGCGTGCTGCCGGGCATGTCCGACATCGGCAAGCGCAACGCCGCGTTCGCCATCGACTATCTCAAGCGCGAGTCGATCCGCGTCGTCGCCGAGGACCTGGGCAGCGAGGAGCCCTGCAAGATCTACTACTTCACCCAGACCGGCCGCGTGCTGCTGAAGCGCCTGAAGTCCCTGCGCAACGACACGATCGTCAAGCGCGAGCGCGACTACGCCGAGAAGCTCGACAAGCTCTCCGGCGGCGCCGGCTCGGCCGATCTGTTCAAGTAGCCCGGCGCCATGGCGAACCGCGCGACCCGCGTCCTGATCGTCGAAGACTCGCAGACGATGCAGCGCCTGCTCGCCGAGCTGATCGGGCGCGGGCCGGACCTCGAGGTCGTGGGCTTCGCCTCGGATCCCTACGAGGCGCGCGAGCTCGTCAAGACGCTGAAGCCCGACGTGATGACCCTCGATGTGGAAATGCCGCGGATGGACGGCCTCACCTTCCTCGAGAAGCTGATGCGGCTGCATCCGATGCCGGTGGTGATGGTGTCGTCGCAGACCGAGCGCGACGCCGAGGCCTCGCTGCGCGCGCTCGAGCTCGGCGCCGTGGACGTGATCGCGAAGCCGCGCGCCTCCGATGCGCAGGGCCTCGCCGAGTTCTCGACCGTGATCGCGGAAAGCCTGCGCGCCGCCGCGCGGGTCGACGTCGGCGCCCGCGGCACGGGCAAGGCGCGCGTCAACGCGCGAGAGCTCGACGGCCCGGCCGACCCCAAGCTGCTGGAGGGGCAGCTGATCGCGATCGGCGCCTCCACCGGCGGCACCGAGGCGATCCGGGAAATCTTCGGCCGCCTGCCTCTCAACACGCCGCCCATCGTGGTGGTGCAGCACATGCCCGAAATGTTCACCCGCATGTTCGCGAAGCGCCTGGACGAGCAATGCCGCATCGCCGTGAGCGAGGCGCTCGACCGGGAGAAGCTGCAGCCCGGCCACGCCTACATCGCGCCGGGCAACTGGCACCTTTCGGTGCGCCGGCTCGGCAAGGGCTTCGAGGCGCGCGTCGAGCAAAGCCCCCAGGTGAACCGGCACCGCCCCTCGGTGGACGTGCTGTTCGATTCGGTCGCCGCCGCGGCGGGGCAGGGCGTCACCGCGGTGATCCTCACCGGCATGGGCAACGACGGCGCGGCCGGCATGCGCAAGATCAAGACCGCCGGCGGGCACACGCTGGCGCAGGACGAGGCGAGCTGCGTGGTCTTCGGCATGCCGAAGACCGCCATCGAGGCGGGCGGCGTCGACCGGGTGGTGCCGCTCTCGGGGCTCGCCGAGCGCATCATGCAGCGCGTGCGCGAGCCGGGGGGCTCGTCGGCCCGCTGATCGGGACGGACGAAGGGGGACGATCGTGATCGGGGACATCAAGGTTCGTACCAGGCTGGCGATGGGCTTCGGCGCCCTGCTGGTTCTCATGCTGGTGGTCGTGGCGGTCGCGTTCGTGGCGCTGCGCAAGCTGGGAAGCGAGGCGTCCGATCTCGCGGCGAAGGACCTGGCGCTGGTCGGCGCGGCAAACGCGATGCAGGTGGCGCAGCTCGAGCAGGCGCTCGCCATCCGCGACCTGATCGCGCGCGAAGGCGCCGACGTGGAGAAGGCCGCGCGCACGGCGCTCGAGGACACCGAGCAGGCCTACCGAGGCGCCGCGGGCGTGCTCGAGCTGCAGGTCAAGGCTCGCGGCGACGCCTATCTCACCGACCTTGCGGCGAAAGCGACGGAGGCGCAGGAGCCGATGTCGAAGAAGACCCGGGAGGTGATCGCGCTCGTCGAGCGCGCGAGGTACGACGAGGCGAGGTCCATAGTCTCGAAGGAGCTCGTTCCCATGCGCCAGGCGATCATGAGCAAGCTCGCCACGCTGACGAACGTGACGAGCGCGCTCGCGTTGACGCGCTCCGAGATCGCCGAGGATCGCGCCACGCAGGCGTTGAAGGAGATCGGAGCGATGGTCGTGGCCGCTCTTGCCCTGTGCGTGCTCGGCACCCTGTGGCTCGCACGCGGAATCACGCGGCCGCTCACCAGCGCGCTCGCCGTCACGGAGCGGGTGGCGGCGGGGGATCTCACCGGCGCGATCGAGTCGGGCTCCGCCGACGAGACCGGGCGGCTGCTCTCGGCGCTCGCGAGCATGCAGCGCAACCTGCACGAGGTGGCGGTCAGCATCCGGGACGGCGCGCGCGTCGTCAGCCAGGCGTCGGGGGAGATCGCGAGGGGCAACAGCGACCTGTCGAGCCGCACCGAGGCGCAGGCTTCGTCGCTGGAGGAGATCGCGGCGAGCGTGGAGGAGCTCACCGGCACGGTGAAGCAGAACGCCGACAACGCGAAGTCGGCGAGCGCGCTCGCGAGCAGCGCCGCCGAGCAGGCGGTGGCGAGCGGCGGCATCGTCGGCCGCGTCGTCAGCACGATGGACGGCATCGAGACCTCGTCGAAGGAGATGGCCGACATCGTCGGCGTGATCGACGGCATCGCCTTCCAGACCAATCTGCTCGCGCTCAACGCGGCGGTGGAGGCGGCGCGCGCGGGCGAGCAGGGCCGCGGCTTCGCGGTGGTCGCCTCGGAAGTGCGCGCGCTCGCGCAGCGCAGCGCGGCGGCGGCGAAGGAGATCAAGGCGCTGATCGGCGGCAACGTCGCGCAGGTGGCCTCCGGCGCGAAGCTCGCCGACGAGGCGGGCGCCGCCATCACCAAGGTCATCGACGCGGCGAAGGAGGTCTCGCGGTTCGTCGCCGACATCTCCCGCGCCTCGCAGGAGCAGCGCGCCGGCATCGAGCAGATCAGCGGCGCGATCGCGGACATGGAGCAAAGCACGCAGCGCAACGCCGCGCTGGTCGAGCAGACCCACGCCGCCACGCAGGCGCTGCTCGATCAGGCGCGCGGGCAGGTCGAGGTGGTCGGCCGGTTCAAGCTCGACCGCGGCGAAGACCGGGCGCGGGCGGTCCGGCTGGTGAAAAAGGCGGTGGCGCACATCGCCCGCGTCGGCGCCGAGCGCGCGCTGGAGGATTTCCAGTCGGGCGATCCGGGCTCGGAGTTCCGCGACGGCGATCTCTACCTCCTCGTCTTCGACGAGGCCAACGTCATTCGCGCGCACGGCAGGGATCCGTCGCGCCGCGGCATGAACGTCTGGAACCAGGCGGACGCGGACGGCAAGTACATGTCCCGGGAGATGATCCGGCTCGCGAAGGCCAGCGGGCTCGGCTGGGTCGACTATCGCTGGCGCAATGCCCAAAACGGGGCGATCGAGCCGAAATCGACCTACGTCGAGCGCTGCGGCGAATTCACGGTGGGCTGCGGCATCTTCCGCCCGGAGGAGGCGGTCGATGCCGGTCCCGCGCCGGCGCTGCTGCCGTCTGCGGCCACCTGATCCGCCGCCTGCCGTAGGGCGCAGTCTGTCGATGCGGCACGCCGCGCTGTAGTTGCTTTTCTACGCGATATTCATAGGACGCACGGCTCCTGCGCGTGCGCCGCGCGTTGCTAGAATCGCGCCACAAAAATTAGATTTTCAAGCACCGAATGCTACAGACCGCAAAGCCAGCGCCCGTCGCAACCGGAGTTTCCGGCCTCGATCACATTCTCGGCGGCGGCTTCACCCCGGACCGCATCTATCTCATCGAAGGCGATCCCGGCTCGGGCAAGACCACGCTCGCGCTGAAGTTCCTGCTGGAAGGAAAGCGCCTCGGCGAGCGCGGGCTGTACGTCTCGCTCTCCGAGACCAAGGAGGAGCTCGACGGCGTGGCGCGCTCGCACGGCTGGGACCTGGACGGCGTCCAGGTCTACGAGCTGCTTCCTTCCGACGACAGCATGCATCCGGACGCGCAGTCGCGCCTGTTCCATCCTTCGGACGTCGAGCTCTCCGACACCACGCGCTCGATCCTGGCCGAGGTCGACCGGCACAAGCCGACCCGCGTCGTCTTCGATTCGCTCTCGGAGATGCGCCTGCTCGCGCAGCACCCGCTGCGCTACCGCCGCCAGGTGCTCGCTCTCAAGCAGTTCTTCATCGGCCGCAAGTGCACCGTGCTGCTGCTCGACGACCGCACGGCCGCGGACAACGACCTGCAGCTGCACAGCCTGGCGCACGGCGTCATCACCTTGCAGCATCTCGCGCAGGAATACGGCGCCGAGCGGCGCCGGCTGCGGGTGCTGAAGATGCGCGGCCACGCGTTTCGCGGCGGCTATCACGATTTCGCGATCCGCACCGGCGGCCTCGACGTCTTTCCGCGGCTGGTCGCGGCCGAGCACCACCGCCAGTTTCCGCACGACCCGCTCGAGAGCGGCGTCGCGGAGCTCGACAGCCTGCTCGGCGGCGGCCTCGACCGCGGCACGAGCACGCTCCTCATGGGGCCGGCGGGCTCGGGCAAGTCGACGATCGCCGGCCAGTTCATGCTGGCGGCCGCCCGGCGCGGCGAGCGCTCGGCGATCTTCACTTTCGACGAGAGCATCGGCACGCTGCTCACGCGCGCCGAAGGGCTGGGCATGGACCTCAAGGGGCAGATCGACGCCGGCCTGATCAGAGCCCAGCAGGTCGATCCCGGCGAGCTCTCGCCGGGCGAGTTCATCTACAAGATCCGCGAGGCGGTGGAGAAGGACGCCGTGCGCGTGGTGGTGATCGACAGCCTGAACGGCTACCTGAACGCGATGCCGGAGGAGCGCTTCCTCACGATCCAGCTCCACGAGCTGCTCACCTACCTCGGCCAGCAGGGCGTGGTGACGATGATGGTGGTCGCGCAGCAGGGCCTGCTCGGCAGCGGCATGCAGACGCCGATCGACGCGAGCTACCTCGCCGACACGGTGATCGCGCTGCGCTATTTCGAGGCGGCCGGCAAGATCCGCCGCGCGCTCTCGGTGATCAAGAAGCGCAGCGGCGCGCACGAGGACAGCCTGCGCGAGCTCAGCCTGAGGCGCGGCGGCCCGTCGGTCGGCGTGCCTCTCACGCAGTACCACGGCGTACTGAGCGGCATCCCGTTATACCGGCACGGCGCGTCCGAAAGCTCGCATGGCGACAGGCAACAGGAGCGCTGACAGCCGCTTTCGCGAAGAGTCCGTACTGCTCCTCGCGCCCACCACCAAGGACGCGACCCTCTGCCGCGACATCCTCGCCGAGGCGGGGGTGGAGGGGGCCGCGTGCCGCGACATGGGCGAGCTGTGCGGCGGAATCGACGCCGCGGCGGGCGTCGCGGTGCTCAGCGAGGAAGCCCTCACCGCCGAGAGCCTGGAGCTGCTGCGCCTGGTCATTCGCCGCCAGCCGGCGTGGTCGGACTTCCCGATTCTCGTGCTGACCGAGCAGGGCGCCGATTCGGAGCTGGTCCTGCGCACTCTCGAGACGCTCGGCAACGTGACGCTCCTCGAGCGCCCGGTGCGCGTGCCCGCGCTGGTGAGCGCGGTGCGGGCGGCGCTGCGCGCGCGCCGGCGGCAATACCAGATCCGCGATTACCTGGTGGAGGCGAACCGCACCGCCGAATCGCTGCGCGAGGCCGACCGGCTGAAGAACGAGTTCCTCGCCATCCTCGCGCACGAGCTGCGCAACCCGCTCGCGCCGCTGCGCAACGCGCTCGAGTCGATGCGGCGCTCGCCGCAGGACCGCGACGCCGTATCGTGGGCGCGCAGCGTGATGGAGCGCCAGCTCGGGCAGATGGTGCGCCTGATCGACGACCTGCTCGATGTGTCGCGCGTCAGCCGCGGGCGCATCGAGCTGAAGTACGAGGAGGTCGATCTCGCGTCGATCGTCCAGGGCGCGCTCGAGATCTGCGGGCCGGCGATCGAGAGCGCCGGCCACACCCTGTCGCTCGCCCTGCCGCCGGAGCCGCTGACCGTGCGCGTCGATCCGACGCGGATGACGCAAGTGCTGTGCAACCTCCTCAGCAACGCGGCGAAGTACACCCCGGCGGGCGGCTGCATCGAGCTCGCGGCGAGGGATACGCACGCCGGGATCGAGATCGCGGTGCGCGACAACGGCATCGGCATCCCGGCCGACATGCTGCGCAAGGTGTTCGACATGTTCACGCAGGTCGAGCGCTCGCTCGAGCGCGCGCAGGGCGGGCTCGGCATCGGCCTGACGCTGGTCAAGCGCCTGGTCGAGCTGCATGGCGGAAGCGTCCATGCCCGCAGCCGCGGCATCGGCGAGGGCAGCGAGTTCATCGTGCGCCTGCCCGAGCAGCCGGCGAGCGCCGTGCCGCCGAGGCCGCGCGAGACCGAGCCGGCGAAGCCGGGCGCCGGCAAGCATCGCATTCTCATCGCCGACGACAACCGCGACGCCGCCGACAGCCTCGCGATGCTGCTGCGGGCCGGCGGCCACGAGGTGCGCGCCACCTACGACGGCCAGCAGGCGGTCGACATGGCCGAGGCGTTCCGGCCCGCGCTCGCGCTGCTCGACATCGGCATGCCGCGGCTGAACGGCTACGACGCGGCGCGCAGCATCCGCGAAAAGCCCTTTGGGCGCGACATGGTGCTGGTCGCGCTCACCGGGTGGGGCCAGCCCGAGGACAAGCAGCGCTCGCGCAGCGCGGGCTTCGATCATCATCTCGTGAAGCCGGTGGATCCTTCCGCGCTCGAGCGCCTGCTCGCCGTGCCCGCGCGGGGATCCATGCTGGAGTCCTCATCCTCGCGTTCGGCCTGATCGCCTTCGTCCCCGGGAAGAACGGCTTTTTCCGGTCGCCGCCTCACAAAGGCTGACAGTCTTCCGCCCGACGGGCCAACTAATTGGCATTCCGGCGGCCGCGCCGATAGTCGTTTGCAGTTTCAGGACAGTGCTTTGCTCCCGGGGTGTTTCGTCTGTCCCATGCGGGAGGTAGCCTGCAATCAGGTTATTTCTTTCGCGCAACACAAAGAGGAGATCCACATGGTTGCACTGAAAAGACTCAAGGTCCTGGGCATCGTTCTCTTCCTCGGTTGCGCGCCGGCCGCTTCGGCGGCCGACGATTACGCCGCCAGGCTTTCGGAGAAAATCGCCCACCTGGAAAAAACCACGCTACCGGTGCTGATCGCGTCGCAGGATTTCAGGTCCGCGAGCAAGGTCTACATGCAACTTGCGGTCGCCCACAACCGCCTGAGCGAGAGCGGCGCCGCCTGCGGGGCGCTGTCGCAGTCCCTTGCGTATTACCGCAAGGCGCTCGTGAAGGACGATGCTTCGCTGAGCGGCGAGATGGCCTCCGACGGCGTCGACAACAGCGACGGCATGAAAGAGGTGCGCGCGAAGTTCGGCTGCGACGGAATCCGCTCCGCCTCGTTCTAAGCAATCCGGATTGCACCGAAGCCCGGCCTCGCGGCCGGGCTTTTTGCTTTGTGCGGGCGTTATAATCGCCGTGGAATGGCAAGCGAAGTTGAATCGAGCGGCCGGGACGTCCTCGGCGGCTTTCACCCGGCCGTAGCGGCCTGGTTCCGCTCGGCGTTCGCCGAGCCCACCGCGGCGCAGCTCGAGGCTTGGCCCGCGATCCGCGCCGGACGCCACACCCTCGTCGCGGCACCCACGGGCTCCGGCAAGACGCTCGCCGCGTTCCTTGCGGCCATCGACGACCTCGTGCGCGAAGGGGTGAACGGCCCGCTCGCCGACGAGACCTATGTCGTGTACGTCTCGCCGCTGAAGGCGCTCGCCAACGACATCGAGCGCAACCTGCAGGCGCCGCTGGCGGGGATCCGGGCGCAGCTCGAGGCGCTGGGCTATCCCGACGTGGAGATCCGCACCCTGGTGCGCACCGGCGACACGCCGCAGGCCGACCGCGCGCGCATGCGAAAGCGCGCGCCGCACATCGTCGTCACCACGCCCGAGTCGCTCTACATCCTTCTCACCAGCGCTTCGGGAAGGAAGATGCTCGCCGGCACGCGCAGCGTGATCGTCGACGAGATCCACGCCGTGGCGCCGAACAAGCGCGGCGCGCACCTCGCGCTTTCGCTCGAGCGGCTCGCCGCGCTCGCGCGACCGGGCCTCGTCCGGATCGGGCTGTCGGCGACGCAGAAGCCGATCGAGGACATCGCGCGCTTCCTGACCGGCGCAAACGAGCAGTGCGCGATCGTCGACACCGGCCACGTCAGGAAGCGCGATCTCGCGATCGAGCTGCCGGGCGCGCCGCTCGAGGCGGTGATGTCGGGCGAGGTCTGGACCCAGGTCTACGACCGTCTCGCCGAGCTGATCAACGAGCACCGCACCACGCTTGTCTTCGTGAACACGCGCCGCCTCGCGGAGCGCGCCGCCCGGCACCTGACCGAGCGCCTGGGCGAGGGCAACGTCACGGCGCACCACGGCAGCATGTCGCGCGAGCATCGCCTCGCCGCCGAGCAGCGCCTCAAGCGCGGCGAGCTGAAGGCGCTGGTGGCGACGGCTTCGCTCGAGCTGGGCATCGACATCGGCGACGTGGATCTCGTCTGCCAGATCGGCTCCACGCGCAGCATCGCCGCCTTCCTGCAGCGCGTCGGGCGCTCGGGGCACGCGGTCGGCGGCATGCCGAAGGGCCGCATCTTTCCTCTGTCGCGCGACGAGCTGGTCGAATGCGCGGCGCTGCTCGACGCGGTGCGCCGCGAGGAGCTCGACCGCATCCAGATTCCCGAGAATCCCCTCGACGTGCTCGCCCAGCAGGTCGTCGCCGAGGTGTCGGCGCAGGAGTGGGGCGAAGAAGCGCTGTTCGGCCTTTTCAGGAAAGCTTTCCCGTTCAGAAACCTGAAGAAGGAACAGTACGTCGAAGTGCTGCAGATGCTCGCGGCGGGCTTCGACACGCGCCGCGGGCGCCGCAGCGCGCACCTTCACCGCGATGCGGTGAACGGCGTGCTGCGCGGACGCCGCGGCGCGGGGCTCACCGCGATGACTTCCGGCGGCACGATCCCGGACACGGCGGACTACCAGGTGGTGCTCGAGCCCCAATCGCACCCGATCGGCACCGTGAACGAGGACTTCGCCGTCGAGAGCCTGGCCGGCGATGTGTTCCAGCTCGGCAACGCCTCGTACCGCATTCTTCGCGTCGAGCGCGGCATCGTGCGCGTTGAAGACGCCAAGGGTTCTCCGCCCGGCATTCCCTTCTGGCTGGGCGAGGCGCCCGGCCGCTCCACCGAGCTTTCGCAATCGCTTTCGCGCTTGCACGCAAATATCTCCCATGAGCTTGAAAGCGCCGGGAGGGAACCGTCCGTCAGGAAGTTGATGAAAGAAATCGCGCTATCGGAGCCGGCGGCACAGCAGATCGTCGATTACCTGATGTCCGCGAAGGGCGCGCTCGGCGCGCTGCCGACGGCGGAGCGCGTGATTTTCGAGCGCTTCTTCGACGAGTCGGGCGGGCAGCAGCTCGTGATCCACGCGCCGTTCGGCAGCCGCATCAACCGCGCCTGGGGGCTCGCGCTGCGCAAGCGCATGTGCCGCAAGTTCAACTTCGAGCTGCAGGCGGCGGCCACCGAGAACTCCATCGTCCTCTCGCTTTCGACCAGCCACAGCTTCCCGCTCGAGGACATCGCCCGCTATTTGCACTCGAAGACGGTGCGCCCGCTCCTCGTCCAGGCGCTGCTGGATGCCCCGATGTTCGCCACGCGCTGGCGCTGGGACGCCGCGGTGGCGCTCGCGCTGCCGCGCTTTCGCGGCGGCCGCAAGCTCGCGCCGCAGCTGCAGCGCATGGAGGCGGAGGACCTGCTCGCGTCCGTGTTTCCGGACCAGGTGGCGTGCGGCGAGAACATCGTCGGCGAGCGGGAGGTGCCCGACCATCCGCTGGTGAACCAGACCATCGCCGACTGCCTGCACGAAGCGATGGACATAGAAGGTTTTGAGGATATTTTAAAAAAATTAGAGGCGGGAGAGATCGAGACGCTCGCCCGCGACCTGACCGAGCCGTCGCCGCTCGCGCTGGAGATCCTGGGCGCGCGGCCCTATGCCTATCTCGACGACGCGCCGCTGGAAGAGCGGCGCACGCAGGCCGTGATGGCCCGGCGCTGGCTCGATCCCGAGACCGCCGCGGACCTGGGCAAGCTCGATGCCGACGCCATCCGCCGCGCCATCGAGGAGCTCCGGCCCGAGCCGCGCAGCGCCGACGAGCTCCACGACGCGCTGATGAGCTTCGGCTTCCTGACCGCCGGCGAAGTCGCGCCTTTCGCCTCGTATCTGGACGTTCTTCACGCGGAGAAACGGGCCACTCGCATCCAGGCCGTGATTTGCGCCGCCGAGCGACTTTCCGAGTTCCAGGCGGTTTTTCCGAACACGGAAATGAAGCCGCCGGTCGTCATCCCGGCCGATCTGCGGCAAAAAGCGTGGAGTCGTGATGAAGCATTGAAAGAAATCTTGCGCGACCGGCTGCAGGGAAGCGGTCCGGTCACGGCTCACAAGCTGGGCCTGCCTTTGAATTTAGTTGTTTCGGATGTTGAACAGGTTCTACTAACCCTTGAAGCAGAAGGCAGCGCAATGCGCGGCCGCTTCACGCCCGGCGCGACCGAGGAGGAATGGTGCGAGCGCCGGGTGCTCGCGCGCATCCACCGCTACACCGTCAACCGGCTGCGCAGGGAAATCGAGCCGGTGGAGCTGCGCGACTTCACGCGCTTTCTTTTCCACTGGCAGCGCGTCGCGCACGACGCGCGCGTCGAAGGGCCGGACGCGGTGGCCGGCGTGGTCTCGCAGCTCGAGGGCTTCGAGGCGCCCGCGGCGGCGTGGGAGACCGAGATCCTGCCGGCGCGGGTCAACGAGTACGATCCGGCGTGGCTCGACGAGCTCAGCCTCGCCGGCCGCGTGGCCTGGTCGCGGCTCGTGCCGCCGAAATCCGCCGGCGAGCGCACGCCGAGCCCGGTGCGCACCACGCCGATCGTGCTCACCGCACGGCGCAATCTTCCGTTCTGGACCGGGCTTTCTTCGGGGCAGGATGAAATCGTCCTTTCCCCGAAGGCCGCGCAGATGAAGGAGCATCTCGCGCAGCACGGCGCGTCCTTCTTCGAGGAGCTCGTCGAAAGCACCGGGCTCCTGAAGGTGCAGGCGGAGGAGGCGTTGGGCGAGCTCGTGGCGCAGGGACTGGTCAGCGCCGACAGCTTCGCCGGCCTGCGCGCGCTCCTCGTTCCCTCCGAGCGCCGCCGCACCCCTCTGCACGGCAGAAAGCGGCGCGGGTCCCTCTTCGGGCTCGAGGATGCGGGACGCTGGTCGCTGGTGCGACGAAAAAAAGATGCTGTCGAACAGACTCAACTGGTAGAGCACGCCGCGAGAGCCCTTCTTCGGAGATACGGCGTTGTCTTTTGGCGCCTGACCGCGCGCGAAGCCGACTGGCTCCCGCCCTGGCGTGATCTATTGCGCTGCTATCGCCGCCTCGAGGCTCGCGGCGAGATCCGCGGCGGGCGCTTCGTCGCCGGCGTCTCCGGCGAACAGTTCGCCGCCCCCGAAGCCATCGGCCTCCTGCGCGACGCGCGCCGCGCCGAGCGCACCGGCGCCCTGGTCGCCGTGAGCGGCGCCGATCCTCTGAATCTCGTCGGCATCCTCACCCCGGGTCCGCGCCTGCCCGCGCTCACCGGCAACCGGCTTCTCTATCGCGACGGGATTCCGATTGCACTGCTCGTGGGCGGCGAGGTGCGCTTCCTGGAGAGCATCGCCCCCGAGGCGGAATGGCCTGTGCGCGATGCGCTGCTGCGCCGCCAGATTCCGCCTACGCTCGCTCTGCTGGGCTGATTTCTAAGCCAGAGCCTTCTTCACCCGATCCGGCGTGAACGGCAGGTCGCGCATTCGCTTGCCGGTCGCGTTCGCGATGGCATTGCCGATCGCGGCCGCGGCCGGGCCCTGCGAGCCTTCGCCGACGCCGAGGAAGGGCTGGCCGGGCTGGTTCAGGATCACCACGTCGACCTGCGGCACTTCCTCGAAGCGCAGGATGTCGTAGTCCGCCCAGCTCGCCGTCTTGACGCGGGTGCGGTCGAAGCTCACCGCTTCCTTGAGCGTCCAGCTCGCCGACTGGATGAGCCCGCCTTCGATCTGGTTCACGACGCCGTCGGGGTTCACGACCTGGCCGACATCGACCCCGGAGACGGCGCGCAGCACGCGCACCTGGCCGGTCTTGCGGTCGATGGCGATCTCCGCGGCGACCGCGCAATAGCAGGCGAGATTCTTGTACCGCGAGTAGGCGAAGCCCCAGCCGCTCGAGCCGTTGCCCCGCGTCCCGGGCTTCCAGCCGGCGCGCTGCGCGGTGGCTTCGATCACGGCCCGCGCCCGCGGATCCTTCTGGTGGCGCAGGCGGAACTCGACCGGGTCGACGCCCGCGGCGGCGGCCATCTCGTCCATGAAGCACTCGGCGGCGAACACGTTGGCGTAGCCGCCCAGCGTACGCAGCGCGGAAGTGCGGATCGGCGTCTCGCGGATGAAGTGCTTCACCACCTTGACGTTGGGAATGTCGTACCCGGGAATCGCGTTGCGGTCGGCGCCGCCGGAGGGAAGCGGAATGTCGTTCACCGGCTCGAAGCCGACCGGCTTCTCGAGGAAGCGCGCGGCGAGCGTGTGCGCGCCCTTCGACTGGCCCGGGCGCCGGCTGTGGGGATGGCTCCAGAGCTCGTGCGACCAGCTCGCGAGGTTGCCCTGCGCGTCGAGCCCGCCGCCGAGCTTCATCACCATGGCCGAGCCGTAGGGCTCCCACAGGAACTCGTCGTCGCGCATCCATTGCAGCTTGACCGGCCGGCCGGAGGTCGCGCGCGCCAGCAACGCGGCATCGAGCGCCACGTCGTCCGCGCCGTTGTGGCCGTAGCAGCCCGAGCCTTCGGCGTGCGTGCAGCGGATCGCCGAGGGCTCGATCCCGAATACATTAGCGAGGTCGTTGCGCAGAGGGTAGACGCCCTGGCTATGCGTCCACACGTGGAGCTTGCGGCCGCCCGCGCCGTCTTCCCATTGGGCCACCGCGCAGGACGGGCCGATGGAGCCATGGGCCTGGAACGGGCGCGTGTAGCGCGCCTGAAGGGTCTTGGCCGCCGCGGGGGCGGTGGCGGAGGTCTTGTCGTGCACCGTCTGGCCGGGCGTGCCCAGGCCCACCATGTAGTCGTAGAGCAGCGCGCCGGTCGGCGGCAGCGTCGGGCTTTCGTTCCACTTCGCGCTTTTCTTCAGCGCCTCGCGCGCTTTCACCGCCTGCTCCTCGCGCTCGGCGGCCACGCCGAGAAAATTGCCGTCGCGCACCACGGCCACCACGCCGGGCATGCGGCGCACCGCATCCAGGTCGACCGATTTGAGCGTGGCGTCGGGGGAGGGCGGCCGCACCACGCGGCCGAATACCATGCCGGGCAGGCGCACATCCTGCACATAGGCGGCGCCGCCGGTGAATTTCTTCGGGATGTCGCGCCGCGGAATGCTCTTGCCGATCCATTTGTGCTCGCTCACCGGCTTCGGCTTCGCCTGTCCGCTCGCCTCTTTCCTGAAGTTCGCCTCCCCCGCCAGCTCCCAATAGGAAATTTTCTTTTCCGAAGGGCCGGAAATCGTGCCGTCGGCGACTTTCAGGTCGGAGGCGGACACGCCGAGCTTCGCCGCCGCGGCGGAGAGCAGGATCTCGCGCGCTTCCGCGCACGCGAAGCGCACCGCGGTGCCGCTGTCCTGCATCGACAGGCTGCCGGCGGTCTGGCCTTCGTTCGGCGTCAGGGCGGTGTCGCCCTGCACGATGTTGATGCGCTTGAAGTCGACGTCGAGCTCGTCGGCGGCGATCTGGGTGATCGCGGTGCCGATGCCCTGGCCGAGCTCGATCTTGCCGCTGAAGATCGTCACGGAGCCGTCGGGACCGATGCGCAGCCACGAGTCGAGCATGCGGTTGTTGTTGAGGCTGCCGGGCAGGCGTGCCGCCGCCGGCTGCGAAAACAGGTCGTTCGGAGAAAGAGAGAAAGCGACCACCAGCCCGGCGCCGGCCTTGAGAAACTCCCTGCGGGAGAGGCTCATGACTGCATCTCCTTCGCGGCGCGCTGCACGGCGCGCACGATGCGGTTGTGCGACGCGCAGCGGCACAGGTGGCCGTTCAGCGCCTGGCGGATCTCGTCGTTGGTCGGCCGCGGATTGCGCTCGAGCAGCGCCTTGGCCGACATCAGCATGCCGTTGCCGCAGTAGCCGCACTGGCAGGCCTGCTCCTCGATGAAGGCCTTCTGCAGCGGATGGAGGTTGTCGGCGGTGCCGACACCTTCGATCGTGGTGATGTCGCCCTTGACCTCCGAAAGCTTCCTCACGCAGGAGCGCGTCGGCCTACCGCCGACCAGAACGGTGCAGGCGCCGCACTGCGCGAGCCCGCAGCCGAACTTCGGCCCGTTGAGGCCGACATCGTTTCTCAGCACATAAAGCAGCGGGGTGTCGCCCTCGGCGGACACCTTGTGAGCGACGCCGTTGACCTTCAGGGTGAAAGCAGCCATGGGACTCCTCCTCTTTGGAAATCATCATAGCCTCCTTGCGCCCGTTTACCCGCATTCGTGATACTGTATAAAAACACAGTTATCAAAGTTCACGCCGATTTCACGCCCATGTCGACCCTGGAAACTCTCTTGCAGCAGCACCCCATCTGGCGCGGCCAAGCGCTCACATCGATTTCCCCAACCGTTTCCACGGGTTACATCGACCTTGACCGGGAATTGCCGGGAAGCGGCTGGCCGACGGGGGCGCTGACCGAGGTCATGGGCCTGCAGGAGGGCATCGGCGAGCTGCAGCTTGTGCTGCCGGCGCTGGCGAGACTGACTACCGCCGGGAAGCGCATCGTCTGGCTGGCGCCGCCGCATCTGCCGTACGCGCCCGCCCTGGCCGCCGCGGGGGTCGATCTGACGCATCTTGCCGTGGTGCGCGCCCCCGGCCGGCGCGACGCCCTCTGGGCGGCGGAGCAGGTGCTGCGCGCCGGTCCCTGCCATGGCCTGGTCGGCTGGTTCCGCCATGCCCGCTACGAGGAGCTGCGCCGGCTCGCCGTCGCGGCCGAATCCAGCCGCGCCTTCGTCGTCCTGTTCAGGCCTTCGACGGCCGCAGGCGAGCCCTCGCCAGCCTGTCTGCGCATCGCTCTCCAAACCGGAGAGGATGGATTGAAAGTACATATCGTGAAGCGCCGCGGCGTGCCGGCCGCGGCGCCCATCCCCTTGCCGGTGAAAAGGCCCGTCCATGCTCTGGGTCGCCCTGCATTTCCACGTTCCCCCCTCCGAGACGCTCGAGCCGCTCGCGGCGTGGCTTTGCCGGTTCACGCCTAGGGTCTCCCTCGAGCCGCCGCAGGCGCTGCTGGCCGAGCTGCAAGGCAGCCTGCGCTATTTCGGCGGGCTGGACGGCCTGCTGGAAAAGCTGCGCGCCGGCCTGGCGGAGCTCGGCCTCGAAGCCTCGCTCGCGGTGGCGGCCACGCCGCGGGCCGCTTTGTGGCGTGCGCGCGGCAAGGGGAAGGCTTTCGAAGATCTGCCCCTGTCCGTCATGGGATCGGAGGGCGCGTTTTTCAAAAGCATCGGAATCTCCAGCCTCGGCGAGCTGATGCGGCTGCCCCGCGAAGGGCTGGCGAAGCGCTGCGGCAGGGAGCTGCTCGAAAAGCTCGACCAGGCGCTCGGTACGCTGCCCGAGCCGCGCGCGTTTTTCGCGCCGCCGGCGCGCTTCGCCGCGACGCTGGAGCTGCCGGGCGAGGTGACGCAGGCGGAGGGAGTGCTGTTCGCGGCCCGGCGATTATTGACCCAGCTCGAAGGTCTGCTTACCGCACGCCAGGCCGGCGTGCGACGCTTCACGGTGATCCTGCTTCATCCCAAAGGAAATTACAAAAAAGGATTCATCGAAAAGGAATTTACCGAAATCGAAATCGATCTGGCATCGCCGGCGCGCAGCACGGAGCGGTTCGCGCGCCTGCTGCGGGAGCAGCTGGCGAAGCTGGCCCTCAAGGAATCGGTGGAAGCAATCCGGCTGGAGGCCGCCGACTTTACGCCGCTGCACGAGCGCACCGGCGGAATGTTCGGCGATGCGCAAGCCGACGACGAAGACTGGGCGCGGCTCGTCGAGCGGCTGCGGCTGCGGCTGGGGCGCGAGGCGATCCACGGGCTGACGACGCAGCCCGACCACCGTCCCGAGTACGCCTGGCGCCGCGTCGAGCTCGGGGAATGGGATCCGCGCGAATTCACCCAGCCGGGGCCGCGGCCGCTCTGGCTGCTCGAGCCGCCGCGGCGCATCGGCGAAAAGGCGTTCGAGCTGCTCGCCGGTCCCGAGCGCGTCGAGTCGGGATGGTGGGACGGCGACGAGGCGCAGCGCGACTATTTCGTCGCCCGCTCGGACGACGCGTCGGTGATCTGGATCTACCGGGAAGACGACGGCTGGTACGTGCATGGCATTTTTGCCTGACTACGCCGAGCTGCACTGCCTGTCGAATTTCAGCTTCCTGCGCGGCGCCTCGCATCCGGAGGAGCTGGTGGAGCAGGCCGCCGCGCTGGGTTATTCGGCTCTGGCGCTGACGGACGAATGTTCTTTAGCCGGCGTGGTGAGGGCGCATGCCGCGGCGAAAGAGAAAGTCCTGCAGCTGATCGTCGGCACGGAAATAAAGCTCGAAGACGGCATGAAGCTCGTCCTGCTCGCGACCGACCGGCATTCCTACGGCAGGATTTCCGCGCTCATCACCACCGGCCGCCGGCGCAGCAAAAAAGGCTCGTATTCGCTTTCCTGGGAGGATCTGGAGCCGCTGAGCGGAACCGGCGTTTTGGTTCTCTGGATCCCGAATCCGGATTCTGAAA
Organism: uncultured Enterobacteriaceae bacterium; assembly: GCA_964407355.1. Taxonomy (GTDB): domain Bacteria; phylum Pseudomonadota; class Gammaproteobacteria; order Burkholderiales; family SG8-39; genus SCGC-AG-212-J23. The sequence goes on along the minus strand of CAYOVM010000001.1, from coordinate 9,041 downwards.
AGGAAGAAGGCCTGCGGCTCAAAGCGCGCTTCGACGGCAATGCCTGGATCGCGGCGGAGCTGCATCTGGGATCCAACGATCGCGCGAAGCTGGAGGGCTTGAGAAAGCTGTCGAGCGAGTCCGGCCTGCCCCTGGTCGCCGCCGCGGACGCGCACATGCACCGGCGCTCGCGCCGGCGGCTGCAGGACGCGCTCACCGCCGTGCGCCTGGGGCGGCCGGTGGCGCAATGCGGGCACGCTCTCTTCCCGAACGGCGAGCGCTGCCTGCGCCAGCGCGTCAGGCTCGCGCAGGTCTATCCGCCCGAGCTGCTGGAGCGAACGCTGGAGATCGCCGCGCGCTGCCGCTTCTCGCTGGATGAGCTTCGCTATGAATATCCCGAAGAGCTGGTCCCGGCGGAAGAAACGCCGGCGAGCTGGCTGCGCAAGCTCACGGAAGAAGGGCTCGAGCGCCGCTTCCCGGACGGGATCCCGCCGAAAGCGCGCGAGCTCGTGGAGAAGGAGCTGAAGCTCATCGCCGAGCTTCGCTACGAGGCCTTCTTCCTCACCGTGCACGACGTGGTGCGGTTCGCCCGCGACAAGGGAATCCTCTGCCAGGGCCGCGGCTCGGCGGCAAATTCCATGGTGTGCTACGCGCTCGGCATCACCGAGGTCGGGCCCGACAAGCTCGAGATGCTCTTCGAGCGCTTCATCTCGCGCGAGCGCGACGAGCCGCCCGACATCGACGTCGACTTCGAGCACGAGCGTCGCGAGGAGGTCATCCAGCACGTCTACGGAAAATACGGGCGCGAGCGCGCCGCGCTCGCGGCGACGGTGATCTGCTACCGGCCCAAAAGCGCGCTGCGCGACATCGGCAAGGCCCTGGGCCTTCCGCTCCCGGAGGTCGACCGCCTCGCGAGCTCGATTGCCTGGTGGGACGGCCGGCGCGTCATCCCGGAGCGGCTCGCCGAGGCGGGCTTCGATCCGGCGCGCCCGCAGATGCAGCAGCTGATGGCGCTTACTGCCGAGCTGATCGGGTTCCCCCGCCACCTGTCGCAGCACGTGGGCGGCTTCGTCATCTCGCGCGGCCCGCTTCTCGAGCTGGTGCCGATCGAGAACGCGGCGATGGCCGATCGCACCGTCATCCAGTGGGACAAGAACGACCTCGAGGCGCTCGGGCTGCTGAAAGTGGACGTGCTCGCGCTGGGCATGCTCACCGCCCTGAAAAAAGCCCTGGACATGCTGGGGATCGGGAAGCTGCAGGACATTCCCGCGGAAGATCCCGCGGTCTACGCGATGATCCGCAAGGCGGACACCGTCGGCGTGTTCCAGATCGAGTCGCGCGCGCAGATGAGCATGCTGCCGCGCCTCAGGCCGCAGAAGTATTACGACCTGGTAGTGCAGGTGGCCATCGTGCGGCCGGGGCCGATCCAGGGCGGGATGGTGCATCCCTACCTGCAGCGCCGCGGCATGGACCCGGACAAAATTTCATACGCGAACGACGCGATCCGGGCGGTCCTCGCGCGCACACTGGGAGTGCCGATCTTCCAGGAGCAGGTGATGCAGCTCGCGATGGTCGCCGCAGGCTTCACCCCGGGAGAGGCGGACCAGCTGCGCCGCGCCATGGGCGCCTGGAACCGCAAGGGCGGGCTCGAGCGCTTCGAGCGGAAGCTGAAGCAGGGGATGCACGAGCGCGGCTACACCCCGGAGTTCGCCGACGCGATCTGCCGCCAGATCCAGGGCTTCGGCGAATACGGCTTTCCGGAGTCGCATTCGGCGAGCTTCGCGCTGCTCGCGTATTTTTCCTCCTGGATCAAGTGCCATCACCCCGCGGTGTTCTGCGCGGCGCTCCTCAACAGCCAGCCGATGGGCTTCTATGCGCCCGCGCAGCTCGTGCAGGACGCGCGCCGCCACGGGGTGGAGGTCCGTCCAGTCCATGTCGGCGCGAGCGCATGGGATTGCACGCTGGAGCAGGGTGCGGTGCGATTGGGCCTGCGCATGGTCGCGGGACTCTCGGAGGCGGCAGGACGCCGCGTGGTTGCGAGCCCGGGTTGTCGCTCGGTGGCCGAGCTCGCCCAGCGCGCGCAGCTCGACCGCAAGGACCTGCGCCGCCTCGCCGCGGCCGGCGCCCTGGAGCCGCTCGCGGGTCACCGGCGGCTCGCGAGCTGGGCCGCCGCGGGCGCGGAGCGGCTACCGCCCCTGAATGTTTTCGCGGAAGAAAAAAAGCTGCCGGCGCTGGCGCCGCCCACCGAAGGTCAGGACATCGTCGCCGACTATGCGAGCCTGGGCCTCACGCTCGGGCGCCATCCGCTCGCGTTGCTGCGCGAGCGCCTGAGAAGCTCCAGCTTCCTCAGCGCCGGCGAGCTTCGCCTGCGGCCCCGCGGAAAGCTGGTGCGCACGGCGGGCCTCGTGACCTGCCGGCAGCGCCCGGATACCGCGAGCGGGGTGGTTTTCGTGACGCTGGAGGACGAGACCGGCTGCATCAACGTGGTGCTCTGGCGCGACCTGGTGGAGCGCCAGCGCCGGGAAATGCTGGGGGCCCGCCTGCTCGGGGTCCAGGGCGTGATCGAGCGCGAGGGTGACGTAGTGCACATCATCGCGCGGCGCCTGTTCGACCATAGCGCGCTCCTGGGGCCGCTCGCAGCAGCCTCCCGGGATTTCCACTAGGATGCAAATACAGATGGCGGCCCGCGTCGACATCCTCAACCTGATCGCCGCCCGGCGCGGCCGGCGGCCCGCTTTCGCTTCACCCGCGCTCGACGCGCTTTTCGGCCGGCTCGCGGCCTGCCGGGGCGCCGACGAGGCGCTGCGCACCGAGGACCGCATCTGGGACGCCTGGATGCACCATCCGCATCGCGCCGCCGCCGAGGTGCTGCAGCGCGCCACGCACGACATCGCCGCGCGCCGTTACGACATCGCCGAAACCCGGCTTACCGCGCTCCTGCGCAGCGCGCCGGGCTTCGCCGAGGCGTGGCACAAGCGCGCCACGCTCTACTATCTGCTCGGCCGCGACGAGGAATGCCTGCACGACATCCGCCGCACGCTCGAGCTCGAGCCGAGGCATTTCGCGGCGATGCTGCACTTCGCCGAGATCCTGCTCACGCTGCGAGGAGGCGCGGCCGACGTGCGCTTCGCCTGCTTTGCCGCGCTTTCGCTCCATCCGCATCTGCCGCGCGCCCGCGAGCTGTACGCGAATGTCCCTGACAAGTCCTGACTGACAAAGGCTGACACCGCCGGGGGCGAAAAGCGGGCCATGAAAAAGATGGCACTGCCTATAATAAACGGATGACCGGCGAGACCCACACCCACAAAGTCGTCGTACAGAAAGAGATCGCGGATCTCATCCCGCAGTTCCTGGGCAACCGCCGCAAGGAGATCGAGTCGCTGCGCGAGGCGCTCGCCGCGGCCGATTTCGAGCAGTTGCGCCAGCTCGGCCACCGAATGAGGGGCGTGGGCAATTCGTACGGCTTCGAGCGCGTGTCGCTGCTGGGCGAGCGCATCGAGCAAAGCGCGCGCGGCAACGACCACGCCGTCATCGAGAGCTGCATCTCCGAATATCGCGACTACCTGGACCGCGTTCAGATCTCCTATGAGTGAGCTCGCGTTTCCCGCGCGGAAGGCCGCTTCCGGGCAGGGGGTTTTCCGCGTCCTGGTGGTCGACGACGACCGCGACATGGCGGCGCTTCTCGCGCGCACCCTGACGCGGGAAGGCATGTCCGTCGACACGGTGTTCGACGGCGATTCGGCGCTCGTGCACGCCATGTCCTCGACGCCCGACCTGATCCTGCTCGACGTGGTGCTGCCGGGCATCAGCGGCTTCGACATCTGCGAGCGCCTCAAGGCGGACGACGCCACGGCTCTCATCCCCATCATTCTCGTGACCACGCTCGAGGACTCGGGCAGCCGCGTGCGCGGCATCGAGGCGGGCGCCGACGATTTCCTCTCCAAGCCGATCAGGCTGGAGGAGCTGGTGGCGCGCGCGAAAACGCTGCGCCGCCTGCACGAGACGCGCCGCGAGCTGGAAGCGCGGCGGCTCAGCGCCGAGGTCAACCGCAAGGAAGCGATCCGCAAGGCCTTCTCGCGCTATATCTCGCCGCGCCTCGCCGAGCGCATCATCTCCGACGCCGGCAGCAACGACGGCCTGCCGTTCCAGAGCCGCGCGAAGCGGATCAGCGTGGTGGCGATGTTCGCGGACCTGCGCGGCTTCACCCGGCTCACCGAGACCATGGAGGTCGACAAGGTCGTCGGCATGCTGAACGAGTACTTCGCGGTCATCACGGAAGCGGCGTACCGCTACGACGGCACCATCTTCGGCATCGCGGGCGACTGCCTGCTGGTGGGATTCAACGTCCCGTTTCCGCAGGCCGACGCCCCGCAGCGCGCCTGGCACACGGCGCAGGACATGGTCGCGGGCTTCGCGCCGGTGCTCGCCGGCTGGACGCAGGGCGGCGGCCTTCCCACCGGGGTGGGCATCGGCGTCGCCTCGGGCGAGGCGATCATCGGCAACATCGGCTCGCCGCACCACATGAGCTATACGATCATCGGCGACGCGGTGAACACCGCCGCGCGCCTGATGCAGATGGCGCGCGGCGGAGAGCTGCTCGTCTCCGGCGCGGTCTACGATTCCATCCGCGATCTCGTCCCCGCCGCCGCCGTGACCTCGCGCGGCAAGTTTCCCCTGCGCGGCAAAACCGAAGCGACCCCGGTGTATTCGATCGAGCTCGCGAAACGCTAACCGATGCGGGTCCTCCTCATCGACGATGACGAGGACTTGCGCACGCTGCTCGAGCATTTCATCAAGCAGCAGTGGCCGGACGCCTTCGTAGAGCAGCTCGATCCGAGCCGGCGCGCCATGCCGGACGCGGCCTTCGCGCTCGGCTCCTACGACGCGATCATCCTCGACTACATGCTCGGGCAGGGGGGCGACGGCCTGCAGTGGCTGCAGGCGTTCAAGCGCCGCAGCGACTGCCCGCCGGTTCTCTTCCTCACCGGCGCCGGCAACGAGATCATCGCGGTGCGCGCCATGAAGGCCGGCGCGGACGACTATCAGCGCAAGCAGGAGCTCACGCGCGAGCGGCTGATCGCGTCGCTGCGCGCGATGATCCGCGACGGCCACCAGAAAACCCTGCCGCCCGACCTCGCCTCGCGGCTCGCCGGCGAGTCGCTGGGGCACAAGATACGGATTCCCGGCTTCAAGGTGCTGCGGCTGATCGGCGAGGGCGGCATGTCGCGCGTCTATCTTGCGTCGCGCGACTCCGACGACGAGCCTCTGGTGGTGAAGATCCTGCGCTCCGAGATCATCGCCGACAAGAAGGCGCTCGCGCGCTTCATGGAGGAGTACGCGATGGTGGAGAGCATCCAGAGCCGCCACGTCGCGCGCATCCACGGCCACGGCACATCGGAAGAGCACGCTTATCTCGTCATGGAGTTCTTCGAGGGCGGCGACCTGAACAAGCGGCTCGACGGCAAGGCGCTGAAGGCCGACGAAGCGCTGAAGGTGTTCCGCGAGCTGATGTATGCGCTCGGCGACATCCACGAGAAGGGCATCCTGCACCGCGACCTGAAGCCGCAGAACCTGGTGTTCCGCGCCGACGGCAGCATGGCGATCGTCGACTTCGGCATCGCGAAGCACGTCGACGCCATCGACCGGACCAGCCACGGCGAGGTCGTCGGCACGCCGCGCTACATGAGCCCCGAGCAGGTGCAGGGCAAGGCGCTCGACCTGCGCACCGACATCTACAGCGCCGGCGTGCTCCTCTACCAGATGCTGGTCGGCGAGCACATGTTCCAGGGCGAGACCGCGCTCGAGGTGGCGATGAGCCACCTCAACCGGGACCCGCCGGCGCTGCCGGAGCACCTCGCGCGGTACCAGCGCCTGATGGACAAGCTGGTGGAGAAGGATCGCGACGCGCGTTTCCGCAACGCGGACGAGGTGATCGGCTTTCTTTCGCGGAAGTACTACCAGGACCAGGCTTTACCCGGCTAGGGCAGCTTCGCCCAGATTTCCCTGAGCTGGTTGGGCAGCTCGGTCGGCGAGAAAGGCTTGGAGATCGCGCCGACGGCGCCGAGCGCGTTCAGCTCGTCGAGCTCGACCTGCGAGGCCTTGGCGGTGATGAACACCACGGGCAGGGCGCTGGTTTCGGGACGCTGCTTCATCGCGCGAAACAGCGCCGGGCCGTCCATGCCCGGCATCATCCAGTCGAGCAGCACCAGGTCCGGGCGGAAAGCGGCCATGGCGGCGATCGCCGTGGTCGGATCGCCGATGATCTCGACCGTCATCTTGCCCACGCGCTCGAGCGACACGCGCGCGATGCGCTGGATATCCTCGTCGTCCTCCACATAGCAGACTCTGGTTAGAGGGCGGGCGGGCAAAGGGTCTCCTGGGAGGCTCGATTTACGAGACGCAGTCTACGAGGTATGGCGGGGCAGGTCGAACCAGAAGGTCGTGCCGCCGCCTTCGCGGCTCTCGAAGCCGATGTGCCCCTGCATCATCTCGACGAGGCGCTTCGAGATCGCGAGCCCGAGGCCGGTGCCGCTCTTCTGCCGGGAGGTGGTGGAGTCGGCCTGCGCGAAGCGGCCGAAGATGCGGCCGCGGAAGGCCTCGGGAATGCCGGGGCCGCGGTCGTGCACGCCGACGTGCACGTACCGCCCCCGTTCCTGCACCGTGATCTCCACCGTGCCGCCGTCGGGCGAGAACTTGGCCGCGTTCGAAAGCAGGTTGGTCATGACCTGCAGCAGCCGCTTGCGGTCGGCGTGGACCTTGTGCTCGGGCAGCGGGCCCGGGATCGGGTTCGAGACCTCGAAGCGCACCTTGAAGCGCTCGGCGAACGCCTTGTTCAGCACCAGCGCCTCGCGCACGAGGTCGTTCAGCGAGAACACCTCCGGCGCGAGCGTGAGCTTGCCCGACTCGATCTTCTCGATGTCGAGAAGGTCGTTGATCAGGTCGAGCAGCCGCGAGCCGTTGCGCTCGGCGACCCCGGTGAGCTCGCCGATGTCGTGCGCGAGCTCGCCCAGGACGCCGGAATTGATGAGCTGCAGCGAACCGATGATGGAGGTAAGAGGCGTGCGCAGCTCATGGCTGAGCGTGGAGGTGAACTCCTTCTTCATGCGCTCGGCCTCGAGCTGGCGCGTGACGTCCTGGCCCTGGGCGATCACCGCGATGACCGTACCCTCCGGGTTGACGAGCGGGGTCACGGTCCATTCGCACACCACCTGCAGCCCGTCGCGACGCTGGCTGCGTACCTTGAGGGCGGACATCGGCTCGCGCGATTCGATGAGGTGCGCCCACTGCCGGTCGAACTCCGCCCGCAGCTCGGGCAGCACCAGCCGATCCCGGATCTGCCGGCCGATCAACTCGGCGGCGGCGTAGCCGAAGAGCAGCTCCGCGCCCGGGTTCACCTGCGTGACGATCCCTTTTGCGTCGAGCTCGAGCACCGCGATCGGCGCGCGCTCCGCGAAGAGCGAGAGCTTGCGCCCGCTCGCCTCGACCTGGCGCCGCGCTACCTCCAGCTCGCCGAGCTGGCGCTCCAGGCGCTGGTTGAGCACGCTGTAGTCCTCGGTCAATTTGCCGTAGGCATGGCGCAGCCGGTAGCCGGAATGGAAGACCTGGGTGAGGCGGTAGGCGACCGCCACGTTCACCGCGTAGAAGATCGGCACGAGCAGCGCGATCTCGGTGAAAAGGCGGTTGCCGAACGTGCCCAGGACGTAGGTGAAGGGCACGACGATGCCCGCGGCGTACAGCGCGAACATCGGCCACGACGCCGCGTACAGGGGGATGCCGCCGGACATCATGCCCGCGAGCAGGAAGGCGATGAACACCTGCTGCTCGTCGGTATGCGAAGGAAAAAACACCGCGCCGGCAAAGCCCCAGTTGGCGCCGTTGGCGAGCGCGGCGATGCCGAGCCAGCGCAGCCACTGGTCGGCGTGCGCCGCATGGTCGGCGCTGCGGCGATAGGCGTACAGCAAGCCGGCGGTGGCGGCGGTCACGACGAGGACGAGCCCCCACCAGAAAAGCACCAGCTCCCTGAGGCGCACCGACCAGAACTCGAAGGTGGCGATCGCGCCGATGGCGAAGGTGGCGAGGATGCCGAGCCACATCTGGCCGTAGAGCTGATCGACGCGATCGGCGAGCACCAGCCGGGGATCCGCGCGGTCGCGGATCGCCGCGGACAGGCCGCGATCCGACACGCGCGCGACCGAATCCGGAGCTACGGCTTGATCCATTCGCGCAGTCATTTTGATCCCAGGGCATTCTACGGGATCGCCCCCCTGACAAGGGGGGACGCGAGCCTTGGCGAGCGGGGGGTTACGGGCTACAAGCTCTTGTTACGGATGACCCCTACCGCGATTCCTTCGATCGTCATCGGGTCGCGGCGCAGATCGACCTCGATCGGCTCGAAGTCGGGATTTTCCGGCAGGAGCTGCACGGCGTGGCCGCGTCTGCGCAGGCGCTTGACCGTCACTTCGTCGGCGAGGCGCGCGACGATGATCTGTCCGGAGCGCGCCTCCTCGGTGCGATGCACCGCGAGGAGATCGTCTTCCAGGATCCCGGCATCGCGCATCGACATGCCGCGCACGCGCAGCAGATAGTCGGCGCGCGGCGTGAACAGGGTCGGATCGACCTGGTAGCGGCCCGTAAGATGCTCTTCGGCGAGCATCGGGCTGCCCGCGGCCACCCGGCCGATGACCGGAAGCTCGAGCAGCCGTCCGCCGCGGGCGGACGCGCGCCCATCGCGCACGCGGATGCCGCGCGAGGCGCCTTCGGCGATGTCGATCGCGCCTTTCTTCTCGAGCGCGCGCAGGTGCTGCTCGGCGGCGTTCACGGAGCGAAAGCCCATGCGCTCGGCGATCTCGGCCCGCGTCGGCGGATAGCCCGAGACCTCGGTCAGGTCCTTGATGAGCCGCAGAATCTCTTCCTGCCGGTCAGTGAGCTCTTCCACGCTCTCTCCAGTCGTATGAATTTTCCGTACTGCTCAACCGTTCACGTGGCATTATATACAGTATATGCGAAGGATTGTCCATCTGGACATGGACGCCTTCTACGCCTCGGTCGAGCAGCGCGACAAT